>DASYIJ010000004.1:0-8272 GCA_035997675.1 Solirubrobacteraceae bacterium | reverse complement strand
GGCTTCAACCATCTCGACAAGGCCGACACGTTCGACGTCGACAGGGTCGCCTCGGACGCGAATGCCGATGACTACGACGGCCTCATCCTGCCGGGCGGCGTGGCCAACCCGGACCGGCTGCGCACCGACGGAGACGTGGTGTCCTTCATCCACGACTTCTTCGAGGCGGGCAAGCCGGTCGCCGTGATCTGCCACGGCCCGTGGACCCTGATCGAGGCGGACGTCGTTCGCGGCCGCACCATCACGTCGTGGCCGTCGCTGAAGACCGACCTGCGCAACGCGGGGGCGTCGTGGGTCGACGAGGAGGTCGTCGTGGACGAGGGCCTCGTGTCGAGCCGTAAGCCGGACGATCTCGACGCGTTCTGCGCCAAGGCGGTCGAGGAGATCGCCGAGGGCGTGCACGAGGGCCAGCGCGAGAGCGTGCAGGCCTAGCGAGCCGCTAGGCCGTCGGCAGGTCCTGCTCGAGCTCGAGCGCCGCGGCGAACAGATCGCCGTGGCGCTCGGCTCGCTCGAGCGCGGCCGCGGCGTCGAAGATCAGGAGGCTCTCGTCGCCGGCGTCGGCCGCCGCCTCGACCTCCTCCCAGCGCAGCGGAGTCGACACCGTCGGCTGCTCGCGCGCCCGCAGCGAGTAGACGCACACGGTCGTCTTGAAGTCCTCGTTCTGCTGCCAGTCCACGTACACCTTGCCGCCGCGCAGCTCGCGCTTCATCTTCGACACGACGAGATCGGGGTGCTCCTTCTCGAGCAACCGCGCCAGCGAGCGCGCGAACCCCTTCGTGTGGTCGTAGTCCGCGGGCCCGTTCAACGGCACGTACACCTGCAGCCCCTTGGAGCCCGATGTCTTGACCAGCGCCGCGAGGCCGAGCGCATCGAGCGCCTCCCGCAGCAGCAGGGCCACGCGCGCCGACTCGATCACGCCGGCGGGCGCCCCTGGGTCGAGGTCGAACACGACGGCCGTCGGGCGCTCCACGTGCGGCGCGCGGGACAGCAGGACGTGGAGCTCGAGGCAGGCGAGGTTGGCCAGCCACACCAGCGTCGGGCGATCCTGGACGAGGCAGAAGTCGATGTCGCGCGGGTCGCGTCGGCGCTCGCCGAAGCGCCCGACGCCCTTCGCCCGGATCGCGGTCGTCGTGACCCAGTCGGGCCGGTGGTCGGGGCATTGCTTCTCGTAGAACCCCTTCGCGCGGGTGCCGTTGGGAAATCGGTGCAGCGTCAGCGGACGGTCGGCGAGGTGGGGAAGCATCACCGGCGCGATGCGCGTGTAGTAGTCGATCACCTGGGCCTTGGTGAAGCCGGCGTCGGGATAGAGGACCTTGTCGAGGTTGGACAGCTCGAGCTGGCGCCCGTCGATCTCGACCGCGACGCGGGCGGAGGCCACCGCGGCGCTACTTCTTGGAGGAGGCCTTCGAGGAGCCCGACTTGGAGGAACCGGCCTTGGCCTTCGAGCGCGTGGCGGGCTTCTTCTTGGCGCCGCCGGAGCCGTTGGACGAGCTCTTGGCCGCAGCGCGCTTGCGCGCCGGCTTGCGGGCACCCTTGCCGTCCTCCTCCTCCTCGCCCTTCGCCGCCTTGATGGAGGCTTCGAGCGCGGCCATCAGGTCGGGCACCGGCTCCGCCTCCTCGGCGGCCGGAGCCGCGACCGAGATCTCCTCGCCTTCGGCCTTGCGCTCGATCAGGTCGAGCACGCGCTCGCGGTACTCGTCGCGGTACCTCTCGGGATCGAAGTCGGACGTCAGGGAACCGATGAGCTGCTCGGCCATGTCGAGCTCGCGCTTGGTGGCCTTGGTCGCCTTGTCGGCCTCGGGCAGCTCGTCGAGGCGGTCGACCGGCACGACCTCATCGTGGAAGAGCATCGTGGACATGGTCAGGACGTCGCCCGCCGGACGGATTGCGACGAGGCTCTCCTTGGAGCGGATCACGACCTTGGCGACCGCCACCTTGCCGGCCTGCTCCATCGCCTCGAGCAGCAGCCGGTACGCCTTCTCCGCTCCGGTGCCGGGCACGAGGTAGTAGGGGTGGTCGTAGAAGATCGGGTCGATCTCGTCCTCGTCGACGAAATCGAGGATGTCGATGGAGCGCGTCTTCTCGGGATCCAGGGCCTCGAGCTCCCCCGGCTCGATCACCACGTAGCGGTCCGGCGAGATCTCGTAGCCCTTGACGATGCTCTCGTAGGGCACCTCCTCGCCGGTCGTGGCATCCACCCGCTTCTGCTGGATGCGCGACTGCGTCTCGCCGTTGAGCTGGTGGAAGCGCACCGACTTCCGCGACACGGCGCTGTAGAGCTTGACCGGCACGTTGACCAGCCCGAAGGAGATCGCTCCGCTCCAAATAGCGCGAGGCATACGCATAGGTTTACCCCATAGCGCGTTCGACCTGTAGTTCGGGCGACAAATTGCGGCGGGAGTTCTTAGTTCCTAGTTGTTAGTTGTTAGACCGAGGGCTCGGGCTCAGCTTCTAAGAACTAAGAACTCAGAACTAAGAACTACTCCGCGGCTGCGGCGCGCAATCGCGCCAGCGAGCGACGTATCAGCCGCGAGATCTGCATCTGCGACACGCCGATGCGATCGGCGATCTGCGATTGCGTGAGGTCTTCGACGAAGCGCAGGTGGAGGATCAGGCGGTCGCGGTCGGACAGCGCCTTGACCGCGGGGGCGATCGACGCCCCGTACTCGACCAGCTCGAAGCGCTCGTCGGTCTCGCCGATACCGTCCGCCAGGGTCTCCGCGCTCGGCTCCCCCGGGTTGCCGCGCTCGGAGTCCAGCGACACCGCCTCGTACGCCTGGCTCGCCTCCATGGCGCCGAGCACGTCCTCGACCGAGATGTGCGTGTGCTCGGCCACCTCGTCGACCGAGGGCGAGCGGCCGAGGCGCCCGGCGAGCTCCTTGATCGCGCGATCGATCTGCATCGCCCGCTCCTGCATCCCGCGGGGCACGTGCACCGCCCACCCGCTGTCGCGGAAGTAGCGCTTGAGCTCGCCGAGGATCGTGGGGACCGCGTAGGAGGAGAAGGCGACGCCGCGGGCGGCATCGAAGCGGTCGACCGCCTTGACGAGGCCGATGCTCGCCACCTGGACGAGGTCGTCGAGGGGCTCCGCCGCGCGCTGGTAGCGGCGGGCGAGCTGGCGGGCGAGCGGCAGGAAGCGCTCGATCAGCGTGTCGCGCGCCCGCGAGTCGCCGCCCTGCATGCGGGCGAACAGGTCATCCGTCTCGTGGGCACGCGCCGCAGCGGCGACGGTGTCGTCGGCCGCGGTGCCGGACAGCTTGGTGGTTGCCTCATCGGGCACGTTGGCCTCCTCGTGCGCGCGCGGTGCAGCATCGGGCGCCCTTTTCGGCTGTCCCTGCCCGCCCTCTCGTGGTGCCATCGGTCCGACCCTCTTCGCCCTCGTTTTTGCGCGAGCTCAGCGCCGGCGTGCCTTGTGCGCAGCGGACCGGCGAGAGCTTGGGCCGAGCCGTGACGAACGGTACCAAGGGTGTTGACCGCACGTGTTTGCAATGCGGGGGGCCAGGGTACGCGAGGGATGCGCCGGCACATATCGCCGAACCCGTCCTCGGCAGACCGGCGCACTTCCCGTTCCAGGTGCCGGGGCGCCTTTTTAGGCGCCCCGGTGCCGTTTCGGGAGGCCGGGGCGCCCTCGGGCGTCCCGGCTACTTCATTGTTCTGAGCATGGCCTCGGACACCGGATTTCCCACCGCCGACGCGCAGAGCGACTTCCTGCGCGCCCGGCGCGCGCGCGTCCTCCAGAACCTGCGGCGCCGCCTGCGGCGCGAGCCCGACGACGTCGGGCTCATCCTGCCGCTGGAGGAGGTGCTGGAGGCCCTCGGCCGCACGGGCGAGCGCCATCTCGGCCTGCGGGTGGTCGAGTTGGACTCGATCGTCGGCACCGTGGACCGCACGAAGGAGTTCGACCGGCGCTTTCGCCCCACCTCGGGCCGGCTCCGGGCCCGCTGGGAGCGCATGGCCGAAGCCCAGCGCCGCGGCGAGTCGATGCCGCCGGTCGCGCTCTATCGCGTGGGCGAGCTGCATTTCGTGCGCGACGGGCACCATCGAGTGTCGGTGGCGCGGGCTTTGGGGCGCGAGACGATCGATGCCTACGTCACCGAGGTGCAGACCGCGGTGGGCGCGGGGCGCGACATCACCCTCGCCGACCTCCCGCTCAAGAGCCACGAGCGGCTGTTCTTCGAGCGCGTCCCCCTCCCGCCGGCGGAGCGCGGCCGGATCCGGCTCCGTCACGCCGAGGACTACGCGCGGCTGGCCGAGGGTGTCGAGGCCTGGGGCTTCCGGGCGATCCAGGAGCGCGGCGCCGCCATGACGCGCCACGAGGTGGCGGCCGCCTGGATGGAGCGCGAGTACGGCCCCGTGGTGGAGATGCTGCGCGAGGCGCACCTGTGCCGGGAATCCGACGACGAGACGGAGGCCTACCTCCGCGTGGCGTCCGAGCGCTACACGCTGCTGCGCAGCCACGAGTGGACCGAGGACGTCATCCGCCGCCTGCAGGCCGAGCTGGGCCGGCCCGGGCGAGCTGCGCCGTAAGCTCCGACTCCGCGGCGGCGACCGGATCGCCGTCGCCCACGCGGGCGCGTGCCCACTCCGCGCCCTCGCGCTTGGGGCGCCACCGGCCGTCGACGGCCCATGCCCAGGCGCGACCGGCGCTCGCAACCGAGTCGACGTCGGGACCGGCGTGCCGCCGGTGCCACGCGATGGACTCGAGCAGCGCTCCCAGCACGAGGGCCCGCGGCAGGTCGGGAAGGACCTGATCTGCGGCCGCGCCGGCGAGGCGCCGGCCGGTCCGGCGCGCCATGGCCACGTCGATCACGAACCAGAACCCGGGATCCTCGTCCGGGTCGAGCGCCACATGCGTTGCCATGCCGGGCCCCGTGTTGAGGTTGAGTCCGAAGGTCGGACCGTTGGCCCGGTCCAGGTCCGCTTCCGCGTAGAGCACGAACTCGAGCCCGCGCGCCGGGCAGGGCAGCGCCTCGTGCGACAGCTCCAGCGCGAGCTCGCGGCGATCGTGCTCGGGCAGCCTGTCCGCCGCGACCGCCTGGACGTCGAGATCGCTTCGCCCCGGCCGGAAATCGCCTAGCGCGGCCGACCCGACCAGCCAGGTGCCGCGCAGGCGGTCACCCAGGCGCCGCGAGATCCGCCGCGCGACCTCGCCGAGGTAGGCGGCCTCGACGGACCCCAGCTCAGCCAGTGGCCTTCAGCGCGCGCCCGTCGGTTGGGTCGAAGAGGTAGAGCCGGTCGGGGTCGAACCACAGCTCGATCTCCTGGCCCTCGCGGGCTCCGCTCTCCGGGTCGAGCCGGGCCACGGCCTGGCTGGCGTCGCCCGCGCCGGGCACCTCGGCGCTGCCCGCGTCCGCGGCGAGCTCCTCGAGCTCGGCCGAGGACGCCTGCCCGGATACCTGGAAATGGACGTAGAGCTCCGACCCCATCGACTCGACCACGTCGACGTTGGCCCGAGTCGTGGTCCCGCGATCGCGGTGCTCGCGCACCAGCGCCGCGTCCTCGAAGTCCTCGGGCCGGAGGCCGACGATCAGGTCGCGCCCCTTGGCGGACTCGACCGCGCGGCGCTGCTCGTCGCTCATGCGCACGTCGCCGATGGGCAGCTTCAGCATGTCGCCGTCGACCTCGCCGGGCAGGAAGTTCATCGCCGGCGAGCCGATGAACCCGGCCACGAAGAGGTTGACGGGATCCTCGTAGAGCTCCCGCGGGCTGGCGACCTGCTGCAGCACGCCGCCCCGCATCACGGCCACACGGTCGCCGAGCGTCATCGCCTCGACCTGGTCGTGGGTGACGTAGACCGTGGTCGTGTGCAGGCGGTTCTGGATCAGCGACACCTGGGTCCGCATCTGCACGCGCAGCTTGGCGTCGAGGTTGGAGAGCGGCTCGTCCATGAGGAACGCGCTCGGGTCACGCACGATGGCGCGACCCATGGCCACGCGCTGGCGCTGGCCGCCCGACAGGTTGGCGGGCTTGCGGTCGAGGTGGTCGACGAGGTCGAGGGTCTCGGCCGCCTGCTGCACCTTCCGGTCGATCTCCTCCTGGGGGGCCTTCCGGAGCTTGAGCGCGAAGCCCATGTTGTCGCGCACGGTCATGTGCGGGTAGAGCGCGTAGTTCTGGAAGACCATCGCGATGTCGCGGTCCTTGGGCGCCCGGTCGTTGACCACGTCGTCGCCGATCCGCAGCTCGCCGTCGCTGATGTCCTCGAGCCCGGCGATCATGCGCAGGGCCGTCGACTTCCCGCATCCCGACGGACCGACGAGGATCATGAACTCCCCGTCCCCGATCTCCAGGTCCATGTGCTTGACGGCCTCGGTGCCGTCGGGATAGCGCTTGGTCACATCGTTGAGCGTGATCTTTGCCATGGCTTCGGTTGCCTCCCGTTTCGTGGGCCTCTGCTAGCCCTTCACCGCGCCGGCCGTCAGGCCCGCGACGATGCGGCGCTGGAAGATGAGGACGAGGATGATGATGGGGATGGTGACGACGACCGCCGCCGCGCTGACCTGACCGGTTGGGTCGGCGAATTGCGACCCGCCGGTGAAGAACGCCAGGGTCGCGGGCACGGTCCGCGAGGCGTCCGTCGAGGTGAGCACGGTGGCGAACAGGAAGTCATTCCACGCGAAGATGAAGACGAGCACGGCCGCCGTGAAGATCCCGGGCGTGGCCAGCGGCAGGATCACGCGCGTGAACGCCTGCCACGGGGTCGCGCCGTCGACCTGCGCCGCCTGCTCGAGCTCCCACGGGATCTCGCGGAAGAACGCCGAGAGCGTGTAGATGCCCAGCGGCAGCGTGAAGGTCATGTAGGGGATGATCAGGCCCGGCCAGGTGTCGAAGAGCCCGATCGACCGCCAGGCCGCGAACAGGGAGCCGACGATCGAGATCGGCGGGAACATCGCGATGGCCAGCGCGCCCGAGAGAATGAGCGCCTTCCCCGCGAACTTCAGCCGCGCGACCGCGTAGGCGGCCATCGAGGCCAGGAGGATCGAGATCAAGGTCGAGATCGCGGCGATCCCGAACGAGTTGATGAGCGCGTGGGTGAACTCGCTCGTGTCGAAGATCGACGTGTAGTTGTCGAACGAGATGCCGCCGGTCGGCAGGAACTTGCGGTCGGCGATGTCGCCCGGCTTCTTCAGCGACAGCGAGATGATCCAGATGATCGGGATCACGGCGTACAGCAGGACGACGCCGATCGCGATGGACCACATCGTCTTCTCGCGCGCGCTACGCGGCATCTGCCTAGACCTCCCCTCGCTGCTGGGCGGTGCTCGTGCCCAGCCCCTTGATGAAGAGAACGGCGATCAGGATCACGGCGATGAAGATGAGCACCGAGATCGCCGACCCGAGGCCCAGGTTGACCCGGTTGATCAACGTGTTGTAGCCCAGGATCGACACCGTTTCGGTGCCGTTGGCACCCCGGGTCTGGATGAACGGCGTGTCGAAGATCCGGAAGGCGTCGAGCGTCCGGAACAGCAGGGCGACGAGGATCGCGGGGCGGATCAGCGGCAGGGTGATGCGGAAGAACCTCTGGACCGCGCTCGCGCCGTCGATCTTCGCCGCCTCGTGGAGCTCGTCCGGGACCAGCACCAGGCCTCCGAGGATCAGCAGCGCCATGAAGGGCGTCGTCTTCCAGACCTCCGTGATGATGATCACCGCGTAAGAGCCGGTCGTGTTGGTGAGCGGGTCGGACTTGTAGCCGAGCAGATCCGCCACGAAGCCGGTGTTGAGCTGGAACGCGTACAGGAAGGTGAAGGCGGCGACGACGGTCACGATCCCGTACGGGATCAGGATGGCCGCACGGACCATGCCGCGCCCGAAGATCGCCCGGTGCATGACGAGGGCGAGGAGGGTTCCGATCACGAGCTCGATCCCGACCGAGCAGAGGGTGATGATCACCGTCGACAGCACGTCCTTCCACCAGGTCGACGCGGTCAGCACCTGGATGTAGTTGTCCAGGCCGACCCAGCCCCGGCTCGCCGGGAAGCGCAGGTCGTAGCGCTGCAGCGAGAGAACGACGGCGTAGACGATCGGGTAGCCGGTCACCGCCACCATCACCAGCACGGCGGGCGCACACAACCAGTACGCGAGCCGGCGCTCCGCCTTCGCTCGATCGGTGGTGGGGCGCTTCGTGGGCGCGGTGGCGGTCTGGGCGCCTCGGTCGACGGCGGCCTCGGCCATCAGAAGATGTCTCCCTTGATCGCGGCGTCGAGCTTGCTCTTGAGGTCCGACGGCACCTTCGGCGGGTCGATGCTGGCGGGCGGGTGCAGCGCGACCTGCACGG
>DASYIJ010000359.1:0-3388 GCA_035997675.1 Solirubrobacteraceae bacterium | reverse complement strand
CGCCTGCACGCCGAGCCGTGGCGGGCCGACGCGCCGCGCGAGGTCGGCTGGGTGATCGCCGCCTGCCTGGCCGCGCGCACGGACGTGCTCCGCCGCCTGGGCCCGTTCGACCCCAGGGCGTTCCTGTTCTACGAGGACCTCGACCTCTGCCTGCGGGCGCGGGCGGCCGGCGTGCCCACCGAGCTGCACCCCGACATCGTCCTGCGCCACGCCGGAGCGCACGCCACCGGCCCGGCGTTCGGGGGCGAGCCCCACGAGCTGCTGGCGCGGCGCCGGCGCGAGGTGATCGGCGCGCGGCTCGGCCGCCGCGCCCTCGCCCTCGACGACGCCGCGCAGTCGCTGACGTTCGCCACGCGCGCCGCCGGCCGGCGCCTGCTGGGCCGCGATGCCTCGCGCCCGCGCGCCCAGATGCGCGCCCTGCGCCGCGCGCGAAGCGGATAGGTTTCCTGGCTCCACCCCGAGGAGAGGAGTCGGATGGCCGTCGTCAAGATCATCGAGCTGGTCGGCAGCTCCACCACGAGCTCCGACGACGCCGTGCAGAGCGCGCTGGCCGACGCCAAGCAGACGCTGCGCAACATCAAGGCCGTCGACGTCGTCTCGACCGGCCTGCGCGGCGACGACCTGAGCGAATGGCGCGCCCACGTGCGCGTCGCCTTCCTGATCGAGCGGGTCAGCGAGTAGCCCCGCCGGCGCGGGCGCTAGAACAGCCCGAGTTGCGGGGCGGGCTCCGGCTCGCCCCGCGCCTCCGGCGGCGCCTCTTCGGTCGTCGCCAGCGCCTCCGGCTCGACCTCCGGCACCTCGAGATCGTCCACCTCGGCGGGCTGCTCGGGTGCGGGCTCGGCCAGCAGCTCGGGGATGCGCTGGAAGTCCGCCCGCAGCGTCTCGAGCGTGCGCGGCGTGTACAGCGCGGCCGCGGGATGGAAGAGCGGGAACAACCGGACGGCGCGCCGCCCGATCGTGCGCACCTCCGCCTGCCCGTGCAGCCGCGTGATGCCCGTGGAATCGTCGCGCAGCAGCTTCGTGGCGAAGTTGCCCAGCGTGCAGACGACGAGCGGCTCGATCAGCTCGACCTGCTGGAACAGGTAGGGCTCGCACGCCTCGATCTCGCTGGGCTGCGGATCGCGATTGCCGGGAGGGCGGCACTTGAGGACGTTGGCCACGAACACCTGCCCGCGATCCAACCCGATCTCGCCGAGGAGCTTGTCCAGGAGCTTCCCCGCCTGGCCGACGAACGGCAGACCCTCGCGGTCCTCGTTCGCGCCGGGCGCCTCGCCCACGAACATCAGGTCGGCGTTCGCGTCGCCGTTTCCGAATACCACGGTGGTGCGTGTGTCAGCCAGCGGACAGCGCGTGCAGTCCTTGGCCTCGAGCCAGACCGCCTTCAGCGCCTCGCGCCGCTGCGCGGGAGTCGCCATGGTCCGAGCTTACCCACCGCCGTCGACGCTCCCGCGGCGGCGTAACCGCAAACTCCGGGGGGTATATTTCCTCAGACCAGCAATCGCGCCGGTATCTCCACCCCGGGAGAACTGGACCGACCATGACAGACAACCTTCCCGCCCATTGGGCGATCGTGGGTCGAGGGCGCCTCGGCACGGCGCTCGCGCCCGCCCTGACCGAGGCCGGCCTGAGCGTGGCCGGACCGCTCGGCCGCGGCGCGGACGCGGCGGGGGCGGAAGCCGTGCTGCTGTGCGTCCCGGACGGCGAGATTCCGGCGGCGGCGGCGAACATCGCGCCCGGGCCGCTCGTGGGCCACTGCTCCGGAGCGCTCGGGCTCGACGTGCTCGGCGGTCGGGAGGCGTTCGGCCTGCACCCGCTGATGACCGTGACCACGGAGGGGGCCGACTTCGCCGGCGCCGGCTGCGCGGTGGCCGGGACGACGGGGCACGCGCTGGCCGTCGCCTGTGCACTCGCGCGATGTATGGGCATGCGCGCATTCGAGATCGCCGACGAGGACCGCGTCGCCTACCACGCCGCCGCCTCGATCGCCTCGAACTTCCTCGTCACCCTGGAGGCCGCCGCCGAGCGCCTCGCCGCGACCACCGGCGCGGGCCGCGACCTCCTCGCCCCGCTCGTACGGGCCAGCGTCGAAAACTGGGCCGCGCACGGCTCCACCGACGCCCTGACCGGCCCAATCGCCCGCGGCGACGAGGCCACGGTCCAGCGCCAGCGCGACGCCGTCGCAGCGCGGGCCCCCGAATTCCTCGCTCTCTTCGACGCGATGACGGTCGCGACCCGGCGCCTCGCCCGGATCGACTCCGCTCGGGCGGCCGCTCCGATGCGCACCGTCCGCACCGTCGCCGACCTGCGCGCCGCGCTCGCCGCACCGCGCGCGGCCGGACGGCGCATCGCACTGGTGCCGACGATGGGCGCGTTCCACGAGGGCCACCTCTCGCTGATCCGCCGGGCGCGCGAGCGCGACGACGTGGTCGTCGTGTCGCTGTTCGTCAACCCGACCCAGTTCCGCCCCGACGAGGATCTCGCGTCGTACCCGCGCGACGAGGCGCGCGATGCGGCGCTGGCGGAGGCCGAGGGCGCGGATCTGCTCTTCGTCCCGCCCGTCGAGGAGGTCTACCCGGACGGCTTCGCCACCAGCGTGCGCGTGACGGGCCCGCTGACCGAGCGCCTCGAGGGCGAGGCCCGGGGCCCTGAGCACTTCCACGGCGTGACGACCGTGGTGGCCAAGCTGTTCGACGCGGTCGGGCCGCAGGTGGCCTACTTCGGCGCCAAGGACGCCCAGCAGGCACTCGTGATCCGGCGCATGGTCCGCGACCTCGACCTGCCGGTGGAGATCGTCACCGGCCCCACCGCGCGCGAGGCCGACGGCCTCGCGATGTCGAGCCGCAACGCGTACCTCGAGCCGGCGGACCGGGAGCGCGCCGTCGCGCTGCGCCGCGGACTCGACGCCGCCGAGGCCTCGGTCGCGGCCGGCGAGCGCGACCCGGCACGCGTCATCGCCGCCGGCCGCGCCGCGATGGCCGAGTTCGGCGTGGAGCCGGAGTACTTCGAGATCGTCAACACCGAGGACCTGTCGCCGGCGGCGGCGATCGACGGCGAGGCGCTCGTCGCGGTCGCGGCCACGGTCGGCCGGGCTCGGCTCATCGACAACACCACCGTACGGAGTCCCGCACGTGTCGCGGCGGGGCCCGACGGGCATGAACGACGGGAGACCGAATGCAGCGTGTGATGCTGAAGTCCAAGATCCACCGGGCCACGGTGACCGACTGCGACCTGCACTACGTCGGGTCGATCACGGTGGACCCCGAGCTGCTCGAGGCCGCGGACATCCGCGAGCACGAGCAGGTCCACGTCGTGGACATCGACAACGGCGCCCGCTTCGAGACCTACACGATCGCCGGCGAGCGCGGCTCGGGCGACCTCAAGGTCAACG
>DASYIJ010000307.1:0-7067 GCA_035997675.1 Solirubrobacteraceae bacterium | reverse complement strand
CCGTGGTACGGGTACTCCCGCCAGGACAAGAAGTCGGCGCCGCGCGAGCCGATCACGGCCCGTCTCACGGCGCGCATGCTCGAGGCCGCGGGCGTGGACCGGGTGCTGACGATGGACCTGCACTCCGGCCAGATCCAGGGGTTCTTCTCCAAGCCCGTGGACCACATGACCGCGCTGCCGATGCTGACGCAGTACTTCCTCGACCAGGGGCTCAACGACATCGTCGTGGTCTCTCCGGACGCCGGCCGCGTGAAGCTGAACCGCAACTTCGCCGCCAAGATCGGGGCCGAGCTGGCGATCCTCAACAAGGAGCGCCCGGCCCATCAGGAGGCCGAGATCGGCTACGTGATCGGTGACGTCAAGAACAAGACCGCCGTGCTGGTGGACGACATGATCGACACCGCCGGGACGCTGAAGGCGGCGGCCCAGACCGTGCTCGACGAGGGCGCCGCCCGCGTCTACGCCGCGGCGACGCACGCGGTCTTCTCGGGCGACGCGTTCGTCAACCTGGCCTCGTCGCGCTTCGAGCAGATCGTCGTCACCGACACCATCCCGCTGCGCGCGGGCGCGCCCGACCACGTCCGGGTCCTGTCGTGCGCCGACCTGTTGACCGACTCGATCCGCCGAATCTTCACCGACGATTCAGTCAGTGATGTGTTTGGCGGGGACAACCAGCTGTTCTAGTTCTCGGTTCTCAGTTCTCGGTTCTCAGGACGAGGGTTCGTGGCCGGAGCTGATGCGCATCGGTTGATGGACCTCCTCGGCCTGTCCGAGGATGAGCTGTGCCGTGTCCTGGACGCGGACCCCCTGACGTTGCTCTCCGGCCAGCTAGACCACCGGCCGGAGCTCGGGATCCTGCTGGATCTGCTCGCCGAGGCGGAGGACCGAGCAGGGTCGGAGGTCCTACGCCGCTGGGTACGAGCCACCGGGCCGAGGGGGCGTCCAATCGATCACCTGCTCGCAAGAGACTTCGGCGCCTTCGAGGACGACCTGGCCTCGCTCGCCGACCGCGGCTTTGTCCTGCGCAGCGGCTCACGCCCTAAGAACTAAGAACTAAGAACTAAGAACTGAGAACTATTCCTCGGGCTCCGGCCGCTTCTCCCCCGGCCACGCCCCGGTGAGTGACGCGAACCCCTTCGCCCCGGCTCGGTCGACGGCTGCGCGCGTGACCTTGAACGTGAGGCCCTCGACCGCGGCGGCGGCGAGCACCTTCGGCCAGGTCGTCTCCTCCGTGGTCGCCTTCGGCGGGTCCTCGCGGTCGATGAGCGACCAGATGCGGTCGAACAGCTTGCGCGAGAGGAACCCCGCGATCAGGCCGAGCACGATGCCCACCGGCTTGTAGAGGAGCTTCACGGTGTCGAGCCTACCGCGCGGATCTTCGACCGGTTGTCGATGGAATGCCGCCGGGAGGAGGGTCATCATGTACCCGAACTCGTCCGAGGAACACGCATGAGCGACGCTGAATCACTCGATCACGGCGCGGACGACCTGCTCCGGCGGGCGTTGATCGACGCCGAGTCATCGGCTGCCGTCGCGCTCAGCGTCGGCGGCCTGCCGGTCAGCGAGGAGGTCACGGTGATCTTCCACGGGCGGCGCGACCTCGGCACGATCCAGACCTACGTCGCGCCGGGCCGCCACGGCGCCGGGGAATCCGTCGGCGCGGCCGAGCTGCTGCGCGTACCGTGCGACCTCGACCTGGCCGAGGCCGAGGACCGCGACGAGGCCGAGCGGCTGTACGCGGAACAGGCGCGCGCCATGCGCGACGCGCTCGTTGGCGCCGACACGGTGCTCGAGGTATGGCGCGAGCCGCTCACGGGCATCGCCGGGAGCGACGTCGCCGTCGAGCGGTCGGTCGAGCTCGACGTCGAGCTGCCGGCGCACCGCGTGCTGCCGGTGGCGCTGGTCGCGCCGGAACGCCGGCTGGTGGTGGCGCCCGTGTGCGGCGCCCGCACCCTCGCCGACGGCCGGCCGCCCTTGGGGATTGCCTGCGCCCAGCAGGACGTCGCGCGCGTCTATCCGCTTCCCGACGACCCGGAGCGGTGCCTGGACGACTTCCTCGCGCTGGCGGCGGAACACGCGCAGCGGCTGGCCGAGACGCTCGAGCACCGGGAGGCCTCGGTCGAGCGCTTCCTGGAGATCAACGGCGACGAGTAACCCGGCCGGGTTCGGCCGTCCGGCATCATCCCCGCCGGTGTCACGGGCCGGTCGCATCGGAATTCTCGTCGCCGCGTTGGCGGCGTTCGTCGCGCTCAGCCTCATCATCGCGAGGGTCCTCACGGTGGCCAACGCCGAGCGCGACGCCGTCTATCGGCTCGTCCGCGCCGAGGCGGCCGGCGACCAGGCCGCCGCCCTGAGCCGCGTGTCGGGATGTGCCGGCGACGAGGCCTGCGTGCAGCGCGTGCGCCGGACGATCGCGCGGGTCCAGCATCCGGGGGCGGCCAAGTTGCTGCGCTTCGACGGCCCCGGCGGCCTCGCGCTGACCGGCCGCTCCGGGCCCGCGCGGGTGGCCTGGAAGGTGGGCACCGCGCTCCCGGTCGTGCAGTGCGTGCACCTGCGGACGTCGGGTAACCCGCTCGGCGGCTACACGGTGCGCATCACCAGCGTCGACGAGCCGACAGCGCTCGACGAGCCCTGCTGATCAGCGCAGCGGCACCCGCCGCGGACTCGGTCCCGGCTCGGGTGCCGCGCGCCGGGCGGGCCGCGGGATCAGGTCGGCGAGGCGCCGGTGGTCGCGCAGGCGCACGCGCGCCGGCACCGCGTCGGGAAGGGGGAGCCCGCCGCCCCGCGGGTCGCCCGAATCGCGCGGTCGGACGCGGTCGTTGCCGCCGCCCCCGCCGCCTTCGCCCTCCTCGTCGCCGGGGGTCCACGAGGTCGTGGCGTCGCTGCGGAAGAACAGCACGAGCATCACGCAGACGAGAATCAGCCCGAGCAGGTGGAGACCCGCGAACAGAGCGACCAGCTTGACGTCGGCTGGCATCTGCCCAGACTACCGCGCCCGCGACCTCGGTTGCGAGCGCGAGCGCGCCGTCTGACCGCGCCGATTTGCTCGGCTGTGCACCACGGTCCTCGTGGCCGAATGCACTACCATCACCGACCGCCGATGGCCGCCTCCGACACCACCAGCCTGCAGGTCGAGCGGCGTGAGCCCGAGGGCTCGCGCGCTACCCGGCGCCTGCGCCGTTCCGGGCGCGTACCGGGCGTCGTCTACGGCGGCGGGGACGAGCCGATCACGTTCGAGGTGGAGGCCCGGGTGCTGCGCAACGCGCTCGCCCACGGCGGTGCCGTGATCGACCTCAGCGTCGAGGGTGCCGCGGCCCAGCCCGTCGTGGTCAAGGACGAGCAGCACCACCCGGTCACCGGGAGCCTGCTGCACGTCGACCTGCTCCGGGTTCGTCTCGACCGCCCCATCGAGGCGACCACGATCCTCGAGCTCAGCGGCGGCGACGAGTCACCGGGAGTCAAGGAGGGCGGCGTCCTGGAGCAGGTGACGCGCGAGCTGAACATCGAGGCGCTGCCGACGAGCATTCCCGACACGATCGAGCACGACGTGTCCACGATGGAGATGAACGACACGCTCACGCTGGCCGCGATCACCGCGCCCGAGGGCGTGACGCTGCTCGACGACCTCGAGGAGACCGTGATCGCCACGCTGTCGCCCCCGCGGGTGGAGGAGGAGCCCGAGGAGGAGATCGAGGAGGAGACGGAGCTGGTCGGCGAGGACGGCGAGCCCATCGAGGGCGAGCCCGCCGAGGGCGAGGCCGAGACGCCGGCCGAGGGCGGCGGCGAGGCCGAGGGCGACTCGAGCCGCGAGTAGGCCGGGACCGGCCCTGCGCCTGTTCGGCGGCGGCGCCCCCATCGACTGGCTGATCGTCGGCCTCGGCAATCCGGGCGACCGCTACGCCGCCACGCGCCACAACGTCGGGTTCGAGGTCGCCGACGCACTCGGGGAGCGCTGGCAGCTGGGCCGGGCGAAGAGGAAGTTCGGCGGCCTGTTGAGCGAGGGCCGCGTGGGCCCCGGCGGGCCTCGGGTGGCGATCCTGCGCCCCCAGACCTACATGAACGAGGCGGGCGGTTCGGTCGGCCCGGCGCGCGGGTCGTTCAAGGTCCCGCTCGATCGCGTGCTCGTGATCCACGACGAGATCGACCTGCCGTTCGGCGACGTCCGCACCCGGGTGGGCGGGGGCCTGGCCGGCCACAACGGCCTCAAGTCGGTGGCCCAGGGGCTCGGCGCCCGCGACTTCGCGCGCGTGCGGATCGGAGTGGGGCGGCCGGATTCGACCGACCCGGAGGTCGTGGCGAACTACGTGCTCTCGAAATTCCGCGAGCCGGCCGGCGATGTGCGCGAGCTGATCGAGCGCGCGACCGACGCCGCCGAGCGCGCCGTGTCGGACGACGAACCCCCGCCGAATGCGTGATAGCGTACAAGCGTCCGCTATGACGAACACGCGCGACTGGAACGCCGCCTCGTACGCCCGCACCGCCGCACCGGTCGAGGCCTTCGGCCATCGGCTGCTGGACGGGCTCGACCTGCACGGAGACGAGACGGTGCTCGACGCCGGCTGCGGTACGGGCGGCGTGACCGAGGAACTGCTGGCGCGCGTCCCCGACGGCCGCGTGATCGGCGTCGACGGGTCGCGTTCGATGATCGACGGCGCACGCGAGCGGCTCGGAACGCGCGCGGAGCTGCGCGTGAGCGATCTACTCGAGCTCGAGCTGGACGGACCCGTCGACGCCGTGTTCTCCAGCGCGACCTTCCACTGGATCGCCGACCACGACCGGCTGTTCACGCGGCTGTTCGCGGCGCTGCGGCCGGGCGGTCGCCTGCTCGCCCAGTGCGGCGGCGCCGGCAACGTCGCGACGGTGGTCGCCGCGCTCGACGCGGTGACCGCCGAGCCGTCGTTCGCCGAGCATTTCGCGGGCTGGTCCGGGCCCTGGAACTTCGCCGGCCCGACGGAGACCGTCGGGCGTCTGGAGCGCGCCGGTTTCGCGGACGCCCAGGCGGGCCTGCATGACGAGCCGGTCCAGCCGGATGACCCGCGCGAGTACTTCGAGACGATCATGCTCGGCGCCCACCTCGACCGGCTGCCCACAGGGCAGCGCGGGCCCTTCGTCGACCGGGTGCTCGCCGAGCTCGGCACGCCGGTGACCGTGAACTACGTCCGCCTGACGATGTCGGCGCGACGCCCCGAGGGCACATGAGCTCGGCCGCCGGCCCCCTCGGATCGAAGTTCAGCCACGTCGACCTCGTCGTCTCGGACCTCGAGCGCAGCCTCGCCTTCTATGCCGGGCTGCTCGAGCCGCTCGGATGGACGCGCCTGGGCAAGATCGTCGGCGAGGCGGGCGAGCGCGTCGTCTACCGTTCCGTGCCTGGCTCGTTCACCGCGCTGGGGCTGCGCGAGAAGCGCTCGGACGCCCACGGCGTGCCGTTCGACCGGTACGCCGTCGGCCTGCACCACGTCTGCTTCGACGTCGCCTCGCGCGACGTGGTCGACGAGCGCGCGGCCTGGCTGCGCGACCAGGGTGCGGAGATCGACGGCGGGCCGCGCGAGTACGACTACACGCCGGGCTACTACGCCGTGTTCTTCTTCGATCCGGACGGGATCAAGCTCGAGCTCCTGCACCGCCCGGTGGACTAGCCGGGCGTGGCCTCGCTTCGCCGCACGCGCGCCGCGAGACAGCTCCTGCACCGACCCGCCGGCCTGACGGCGACCGAGGTCGTGCGCCGGTTGCTCGCGGTGCAGGCGCAGGACCTGCCGGCGGCCCGGCGGGCGCTGCGCGTCCGCACCCGCGGGCTCACGGTCGTGGACGTGAACGCCGCCCTGTCGGACGAGCGCTCCATCGTCAGGGGCTGGCTGGGGCGGGGGACCCTGCATATGGTCGCGGCGGAGGACTACCCGTGGATGCTGGCCCTGACGGCCCCGACGCAGGCCACGAACAGTCGCCGACGGCTGGAGGAGGAGGGCGTCTCCGAGGCCGACGCCGACCGCGCCATGCGGATCGTCGAGGGCGCGCTGGCCGACGAGGGCCCGCTGACCCGCCGGGAGCTGCGCGAGCGCGTCGCCGCCAAGGGCATCCGCACCGAGGGCCAGGCGATGCCGCACCTCCTCGGGCGCGCGGTCCTGCGCGGTATCGCGATGCTCGGCCCGATGCGCGGCTCGCAGCAGGCCGTCGTGCTGGCGCGCGACTGGCTCGGCGCCGCGCCCCGGTCGAGCCTGGAGGGTGCCGAGCGCGACGCCGCGCTGGCCGAGCTCGCCCGGCGCTACCTCGCCGGCCACGGGCCGGCGACGGAGCGCGACCTCGCCTACTGGGTCGGCCTCCCGCTGCGCGACGCGCGGGTCGGGCTGGTGGGCATCGCCGGCGAGCTGGCCGTGCTGGACGACGGCCTCGTCGACCTCGCGGCGGCCCCGGAAGCCGCCCGCCGCACCGGCGCCCGGCTGCTTCCGGTCTTCGACCCGTACCTGCTGGGGTGGAAGGAGCGCGCCTTCGAGGTCGATGCCCAGCACGTGCCAAAGGTCTACGCGGGCGGGCTCATCGGGCCGGCGGCCGCGGTCGACGGGCGCCTGGTGGGAACCTGGCGGGCCGTGCGCCGGGGAGACCGCCTCGCGCTCGACGTCGAGCCCTTCGAGCCGCTCTCGCCGCGTGCCGACGCCGCGCTGCGACGCGAGCGCGAGGACCTCGCCCGCTTCGAGGACGTCGAGCTCGCCGAAGCGCCCTGACCCCCGCCGGCTCCAGCCTAGAATGGAGCCGGCCGCGCCCCGCGCGGTCGCTCCGCGTGTCCACATGCCCCTGAGAGCCCTCCTCACCCACGCCGCCGACGATCCGGCCGCCTCCGCGCTCGCGCGGGATGGGGGAACCGCCTTCGTCTCGCCGTCCCTGCGCGCGTACCTGCTCGCCGCCCTCGCCGACGCCGCGCCCGACGAGCCCGTGATCGTCGTCGCCGGCGACGACCGCAGCGCCCGCGACCTCGCGGCGGACCTGAAGCTCTGGCTGGAGCCCCGCGCGGTGCGCTTCTATCCCTCGCGCGGCGTCGCCTACGAGTCCCACCTGGCTCCGCCGCCGCATCTCGT
>DASYIJ010000212.1:0-7760 GCA_035997675.1 Solirubrobacteraceae bacterium | reverse complement strand
CTCGAGAACCTCGTGGCCGTCGCGACGCATCTGAAGCATCTGCTGCTCATACGGGATCTGCGGAAGATTGCCGGTTGAAGTTGTCAGTGGTCAGTGGTCAGTTGTCAGTGCCGCGATCTGACAACTGACAACTGACAACTCGATCCTTTCGGCAGCGTTGGACCTTCGCCAATACATCCGCGATATCCCCGACTTCCCCAAGCCCGGGATCGTCTTCAGGGACATCACTCCGCTGCTGCTCGAGCCCCGCGCGTACGACTATGCCGTGGGCGCGCTCGCCGAGCACGCGCGGCCGCTGGACGTCGACGTGGTGCTGGCCGCCGAGGCGCGCGGGTTCATCTTCGGCGGAGCACTGGCGCGCGAGCTGGGCGCCGGCTTCGCGCCCGCCCGCAAGCCCGGCAAGCTTCCCTCGGAGACGATCAGCGCGGAGTACGTCCTGGAGTACGGAGTCGACGTGCTCGAGCTGCACGCCGACGCTCTCGCGGGCGGGGCGCGGGTGCTCGTGCACGACGACCTCCTCGCGACCGGAGGCACGACCCGCGCCACCATCGAGCTCATCGAGCAGCTGGGCGCGAAGGTCGTGGGCTGCTCCTACCTGATCGAGCTCGCGTTCCTCGGGGCGCGCCAAGCCCTCGCGGGCTATGAGGTCCACGCGCTCGTCACGTATGACGGCGAATAGGCTGGCGCCATGCCCACGACCCGTCGCACCCGCTTCGTCGGTGCCGCCCCGGAGGACGTGTGGCGCGTGGTCGGGGACCCGGATCACCTGCCGCGCTGGTGGCCGCGCGTCACCCGCGTCGAAAGCGTGGCCGGCGCCCGCTGGACGAAGGTGTTCGGCACCAAGAAGGGGAAGTCGGTGCGCGCCGACGAGCACCTCGTCGACAGCGAGCCGCCGCGGCGCCGCACGTGGACGCAGGACCTCGAGGAGACGCCGTTCGAGCGCATGTTCCGCGAGGTGACGACCGAGGTCCTGCTCGAGCCCGAGGGCGGCGGAACCCGGGTCACCCTCGTCCTGCATCAGCGCCTGCGCGGAATCAACCGCCTCGGCGGCTTCCTGCTGCGGCGCGCGTCGACGCGCGTGCTCGACGAGGCGCTCGACGCATTGGAGCGCGTCAGTGGCCCTTGACGAGCCGTCCGGCGACGACCGCGCGCGGCGGGAGATGAAGTGGTGGGGCTGGGGCGACCCCGACCACCGGCCCCAGCTGCCCGACCACGCCGTCGCCTTCCTGCGCGACGAGGTCGGGATGGCCGACCAGCCGCGCCGGCCGGTGGCACTGGAGGACGTGCGCCTGGGCGAACCCGCGCTGCCGGAGCCGGCGAGGAAGCGCCTCGCGGCGGCGGTGGGGGAGGAGCACGTGCGCGAGGACCCGCACAGCCGGGTCGTGCACGCGGCCGGCAAGAGCTACCCCGACCTCGTGCGCCAGCGGGCGGGTCTGTGCGAGGGCGCCCCGGACGCCGTCGTCTCGCCGGGCTCGACCGAGGAGGTGCGCTCGGTGCTCGACGCCGCCGGCGACGCGGGCCTCGCCGTCGTCCCCTTCGGGGGTGGCACCAGCGTCGTGGGCGGCGTGGACCCGGAGCGGGGCCCCTTCGGCGCGGTTGTCTCCCTGGATCTCGGCCGCATGGACGCCTTGATCGCCCTCGACGAACGCTCGCTCACCGCGACCTTCGGACCCGGCATCCGCGGCCCGGAGGCCGAGGCGCTGCTCGGCCGGCGCGGACTGACCCTCGGCCATTTCCCGCAGAGCTACGAGTTCGCATCCCTCGGCGGCTTCGCGGCCACGCGATCCGCCGGGCAGGCCTCGACCGGCTACGGGCGCTTCGACGCGCTCGTGCTCGGGCTGCACTGCGCGGCGCCGGCCGGCGAGCTGAGGGCCGCGGCCGACTTCCCCGCGACCGCCGCCGGGCCGTCGCTGCGCGAGGTGCTCGTGGGCTCGGAGGGCACGTTCGGCGTGATCACCGAGCTCACCGTGCGCGTGCGGCCGCGACCGCCCGAGCGGCGCTTCGAGGGGTGGTTCTTCCGCTCCTTCGCCGAGGGCGCCGACGCGTTCCGCGAGCTCGAGCAGCGCCACGCCGCGCCTGACGTGGCCCGGCTATCCGACGAGGACGAGACGCGCTCGGCCCTCGCCTTCGCCGGCGGCGGTGGTGCGCGCGACCTCCTGGGCCGGGCGTACCTGCGCGCGCGCGGCTACGCCGGCGGCTGCCTCGTGGTCACGGGGTGGGACGGGACCGACGTGGAGGTGGCTCGGCGCCGCGCCGCCGGCGCGCGGATCCTGCGAAAGGCCGGCGGCCTGCCCCTCGGCCGCGGGCCCGGCGCCGCGTGGGAGCGCTCGCGCTTCGAGACGCCCTACCTGCGCGACGACATGCTCGAGCGCGGGGTGATGGTGGAGACGCTGGAAACGGCGACGAACTGGTCCAACCTGCTGCACCTGCACGGCGCCGTGCGGAGCGCGCTGCACGAGGCGCTGAGCGCCCGCGGCACGCCGCCGCTCGTGCTCTGCCACGTCTCCCACCTGTATCCGTCCGGGGCCTCGCTGTACTTCACCTTCATGGCCCGCCAGGAGGCCGGCCACGAGCTGGACCAGTGGCGGGCGGCCAAGCGCGCGGCCAGCGACGCGATCGTGGCCAACGGCGGGACCATCACCCACCACCACGCGGTCGGTCGCGACCACGTGCCCTGGATGCGCGCGGAGACCGGCGCGCTCGGCGTCGACGTCCTGCGGGCGGCCAAGGCGGCGGCCGATCCGGCCGGGATCATGAATCCCGGCAAGCTGCTGCCCGACGACTAGCTAGCCGGTCTGCAGCTTGCCCTGGAGGATGATCGCGCCCGGCTGCTTGGGCAGTGCCGGCTTGCTGCCGCTGACCTTCTCCGAGGTCACGACGAGGTTCTGGAAACCGGTGGCGTCGCTGGGCAGCACGCCCTGGGTCACGAACTTCCCGTCCTTGCCGACCCGGGAGGGCACGAATCCGAGCAGCCGGCTCTTGGTCGGCGAGGTGTACAGCCACAGCGCGTAGGCGCCCGGCGACACGCCCTGGCCGGCGACGATCAACAGCCGGCGGTTGCCCTGCGCGAAGACCTGGGCGAGCCCGAGCGCCTTCCCGCCGCTCGGCGGGCGAAGGTTGATCTGGGCGACGGGCGTCGCCTGGGCCGTGGTGCCGGTGCCCGTGGTCGGGGTGCTCGACAGCGTGCTCGCCTTGCTCTTCGACCCTCCACCGCCGCTCGTGAGCAGCAGTATCGCCACGACGGCCACGAGCACGCCGATGCCGCCAAGCAGCAGGGCCCCGCCGAGACGGGAGCTGCGCGGCTGGCGCCCGGTGTCGCGGGGGGGCTCGGGCCCGGCGGCTGCGCTCGCCTGGCTCGGCTCGTCGCGCGCGGCGGCCACGCCTGCCGCCGGCGCCGCGGCCGGGCGCTCCTCGTCGCGTGCTTCGGCCTGGGGCGCCTCGGCCGGGATCTCGGGCAGGGAGCCGCCGGCCAGCGGCCGCAGGGAGTCGGCCACGACACGCGCCCACGCGCGCGACGATGCCGACCCCGCCAGGTGGTCACGCGTGGCCGCCTGCTCGGACGCCGATTGCTGGCCGAGCAGGTAGTCCGAGATCTCGGCGCGCCGCTCGGGCGCCAGCCGCCGGCCCGCGTCGGGCCCGAGCGCCTCCAGCGCGGAGCGCGCACGCTCGCGCACGGCGGCGCGGTCGATGTCGAGAAGCCCCGAGAGGTCCTCGTAGGTCTGGCCCTGCTTGACCAGCAGCTGCAGGACCGCGCGCTGGTCGGCGGGGAGGTCGTCGATCTCGGTCATGACGCGCCAAGCCTAATGAAGCCACCGGGTGTGCCGCGCCGCCGGGCGGCGCGAGGCGACTAGAGTCCCCGCCCATGCCCACGATCCCTCCGCAGCGCTTCACCGAGGGCTTCGCCAAGCTGGTCGGCATCGAGGTGACCGAGGCCACCGAGGACGCGGTCCACGCCCGCGTGGAGGTGCGCCCGGATCTGCTCCAGCCGGCGGGGCTGGTCGACGGCGGCGTGTACGCGACGATCGCCGAGGACGTGTGCTCCGGTGCGACCTTCATGGCGGTGAACGCCGAGCGCGGCGCGATCGCGATGGGCCTGTCCAACCAGACGAGCTTCCTGCGCCCCATCACCGAGGGCGCGATCCACGCGATCGCCCGGCCGCGGCACCGCGGCCGCACGACCTGGGTGTGGGAGGTCGACTTCCTCGACGACGCGGAGCGCCTCTGTGCGCTCTCGCGCATGACCATCGCCGTGCGCGATCCGGTCTGACGCCGGGTCGGCGCGGCCGGGCGGGCGGCTAGCCGCCGTAGCGGTTCGTGATCGGCATGCGCCGGTCGCGCCCGAACGCGCGCGGCGTGATCTTGATCCCGGGCGGCGCCTGTCGGCGCTTGTACTCGGCCCGGTCCACGAGCGCGAGCACGCGGTCGACGTCCTCGGGCGCGTGGCCGGCGTTGATCAGCGCCTCGCGACCCGCGTCCTGCTCGACGTAGGCCGCGAGGATCGGGTCGAGCACGTCGTACACCGGCAGCGAGTCCTCGTCGCGCTGGTCGGGGCGCAGCTCGGCGCTCGGCGCGCGGTCGATGATGCTCTGCGGGATCGGCGGCGACTCGGCGGCGGCTTCGGCCGCGGCGTTGCGGTAGCGGGCGAGGCGGTAGACCATGGTCTTGGGCACGTCCTTGATCACCGCGAAGCCCCCGGCGGTGTCCCCGTACAGGGTCGAGTACCCGACCGAGAGCTCCGACTTGTTGCCGGTGGTGAGCACGAGCCAGCCGAACTTGTTCGACAACGCCATGAGCAGGTTGCCGCGGATGCGCGCCTGCAGGTTCTCCTCCGTGGTGTCGGGGTCGCGGCCGTCGAAGCTCCCCGCCAGCATGCTCTCGTAGGCCTCCATCGCCGGGCCGATCTCCAGGTCGAGGATGTCGACTCCCAGGTTGGCGGCCAGGGCGCGCGCGTCGGCCTGCGTCTCCGAGGAGGAGTAGGGCGACGGCATCACGGCGACGTGAACACGCTCGGGGCCGAGGGCGTCGACGGCGATGCACGCGACCAGCGCGGAGTCGATCCCGCCGGAGAGGCCGAGCACGACGTCGCCGAACCGGTTCTTCTCCACGTAGTCGCGCAGGCCCACGGTCAGCGCCGTGTAGACCTCGGCGTCGACGTCCAGCTCGGGCGCGATCCGGCCCGGCGGCGGCGGGCTCGTGGGTGGGGGAGGGAGCGCCACGGACGCCAGCACGTCCACCTCGGCCGACCCGCGACGCGCCGCCGCGCGGCTGCGGGTGTCGCGCAGGCGCGCGGCCGCGGGCGTCTCGACGTCGACGTCGACGACCAGCAGCTCCTCGGCGAACTGCGCGGCGCGGGCCAGCGTCCGGCCCTCGTGGTCGACCACAAGCGAGTGGCCGTCGAAGACCAGCTCGTCCTGGCCTCCGACGAGGTTGCAGTAGGCGACGACGGCCAGGGAGTCGCGCGCCCGCTGGGCGAACATCAGCTCGCGATCGTGGCCCTTGCCGGCGTGGTAGGGCGAGGCCGAGGCGTTGAGGACGAGCGTGGCGCCGGCGAGCGCCTCGTCGCTCAGCGGCGGCCCGGGCTCCCACACGTCCTCGCACACGGTCAGCCCCACGCGCACACCGTCGATGTCGATGACTCCGCCGCGGGCGCCCGAGGCGAAATAGCGCTGCTCGTCGAAGACGCCGTAGTTGGGCAGGAAGACCTTCCGGTAGACGGCCTTCACCTCGCCCTCCGCGAGCACGGCGACGGAGTTGAACACGTCCTCGGCCAGCTCCGGGAAGCCAACCACGGCGACGATGTCCGTCGCATCCGCGGCGAGCCGGTCCAGGGCAGCGCGCGCGTCCCGGAGGAAGTGGCGCTTGAGCAGCAGGTCCTCGGGTGGGTAGCCCGTGACGGCCAGCTCCGGGAACAGAACGAGCTGGGCCTCGGCCCGACGGGCACGGTCGAGGTGATCGCGCAGGCGGGCCTCGTTGCCGGCGATGTCGCCGACGACGAGATCGAGCTGGGCGAGCGCGAGGCGGAGCGGGGCGGTCATGCCTCGAAATTATCGCGGCCCGCGCTACTGGCGGCCGACTCCGAGCCACGCGTCCACGAACGTGCGCAGCGCCGGGTCGCTGGGGGAGGGGACCCGCAGCAGGTGCCGCCAGGCGGCCGCGACGATCCCCTGGGTGCCCGGACGCGAGGCGAGGATCACGGCCTGCCCGGTCTGCGCGAGCGGCGGGTCGAACGGTCCGGCCTCCGCAGTCGCGAGCGAGCGCAGCACCGGCGGGGGCTGGGGCGTGCCGTAGAAGAGCACGACGTTGCCGGCGGCGAGCGCCGTCAGGATCTGGTCGTTGGACAGCCGGCTGGCGTCGCGCGTCACGGGCACGGGGACGTGCGGACCGCTGGTCGGCGGATCCGAGTTGTAGGGCTGCGGCGGGCGCTGCCCGGGTGCCAGGCGCGCCGTGCCCTGATCCGCAAAGACCTGACCGGGACCGGCCGTGGTCCGCGACACCGGCGCGCTGTCGCGGCCGGAGAAGAACGCGATCAGTCCGACGACCCCCGCCACCGCCACGACGATCGCGGCCAGGACGCCTGCGGCGCGCCGCACTCAGCCGGCCGAGCGCGGTGCCGGCCCGCGGGCTCGCGGCCGGGCGCCGGGACGCGCGCGCGGCATGTCGATGCCCAGCACGGGGCGCCCGTTGCCCGCCTTCGCCTCGGTCCTGTCCCCGGCCCGGGGCTCCTTCGCCGCCGTCCCGGCGGGCGGCACGCCGGCCGCGAGGGCGAGCTCGTCGATCGCCCCCTCCAGGTCCTGGCCCACCTGCTCGAGGTCGGGGATCGCGTCGAAGTCGCCGAGCAGGCCGAAGTTCAGCCGGCCGTTGTAGCTCATGATCGCGATGCCCAGCGCCACGTTCAGGGTCAGCGGCACCTGCGGGTACAGCGCCGTGAGGGGCCGCCCGAGCATGTACAGCTCGAACTGCGGCCCCGGGACGTTCGTGACCACGAGGTTGAAGAAGCGCTGCCGGGCCTGCAGCCGCGCCGCCTGGGACATGATCGTCGGCGGCGCGAAGTCGGCCAGGTCGGTGAGCACCTGGGCGCCGACGGCCTGACCGGAGTCCTTGAGGCCGCCCATCGCCTCGTGCACGACCGAGAAGCATTCGATCGGGTCCGCCAGGTCGACCGGCAGCGGTGCGGACATGGCGGCGACGCGGTTGCCGAGCGCGCCACGCTCGGCATCGGCACGGACCGATACCGGGACCATCGCCTTCAGCCGCATCCCCTCGGTGTCGATCCCGCGTCCGCGCAGGAAGCGCCCGAGCGCGAGCGAGACGCCGGCGAGCACGACGTCGTTGACGGTGCCGCCCAGCTCGTTCTTGATCGCCTTGAACCGCTCGAGGTCGCCCTCCACCCACGTGAAGCGCCGGTGCGGCCCGATCTTGACGTTCAGTGGGCTCGACGGCGCGCCCCCGCCGGCGAAGGCGAAGGCGCCGAGGGCGGAGAGGCTCTCACGCGCCCGCCCAAGCACCTGACGCGGGCCCCGCAGCACCGCGCGGGCCCCGCGCACGATTTCACCGGGGACGGTGGCGCGCTCGAGCAGCGCGTCGGCGAACAGCTGGGCGCCGCTGGGCGCCGGGCCGGGGATCCACGGCGCGGGCGCGGGCGTGGGCACCGGGTCCGGCGAGGTGTCGAACAGCACGGTCGTGACGTCCACGCCGGACACCCCGTCGACGAGCGCGTGGTGCGTCTTGCTGATCAGCGCGAACCGGCCGGCGCTCAGACC
>DASYIJ010000167.1:0-9215 GCA_035997675.1 Solirubrobacteraceae bacterium | reverse complement strand
TGGGCGGCGGCGAGCTTCCGGCCCTGTCGTGGAAGACCGACGAGCTGCCGGCGTTCGCCCAGACCGGAGAGGTCGACACGGTCGACGGCTTCGTGCTCGCCCTGTCGCCGTGGACGGTGCGCAACGTCCGCTTCGACGAAGGGCTGGGGCAGTCGCTGCATGGCTACGACTTCGACTTCTGCCTGCAGGTCCGCGACGCCGGCCGCAAGGTGGTCACCGAGGACGTCCGCGTCGTGCACCACCACTCGCTCGACCTGGTGAGCGACCCCGAGACCTGGGTCGCGGCGCACATGCGGATCGCCGAGAAGTGGGACGGCCGCATGCCCCACGTCGGCGAGGCCGGCGGGGACTGGCAGCACCGGGCGCGACGCGCCGAGGCGGAGGCGGCCGTGGCGCGGACGCAGGCCGTCGCGGCGATGCTCCAGGCCGAGGCCCGCACCGCCGAGCTCGAGCGCGGCTACAAGGAGGTCATCGAGAGCGCGAGCTGGCGGCTCACGGGACCGCTGCGCCGGCTCAACATCCTCCGCAAGGCCCGCCGTCGCGGCCGGTCCTGACCCGGATCGGCAATCCCGGCGGATGAGGAGGCCCTCGCGATGATCGCTTTCGGATGTCCCATCATCGCTCCGGACATCTACGAGCGCTGGGCGGAGCCGGGCATCCGCTTCGCCGCGGAGCCGGACTCGCCGGTGTTCGCCTACCGGGCGGCGAGCTCGATCTTTCGCAGCTACAACCTCCTGCTGGAGAAGGCCGGCGCCCTCGACGACCTCGAGGCGCTGGTGCTCGTCCACCAGGACACCGAGATCGTCGATCCCGAGTTCTGCGCCAAGGTCAGGCGTGCGCTCAGCGACCCGGACGTCGGCGTCGTCGGCTGCATCGGCGCGATCGGGGTGCGCAGCATCGCCTGGTGGGAGGGCTCGGTGACGTGGGCATCGTTCATCCATCGCTACTGGGAGTCGGGCGGCGGCGACCTCCCGGGGTTCGCGTGGAAGTCGTCCGAGATGCCGCCGTACGCGCGCACGGGGGAGGTGGACATGGTCGACGGCTTCCTCATGGTCCTGTCGCCGTGGACCGTCCGCAACATCCGGTTCGACGAGGCGCTCGGGCGCCTGCACGGCTACGACGTCGACTACTGCCTGCAGGTCCGCGAGGCCGGCCGCAAGGTGATGACCGAGGACTTCCGCGCCATCCACAACCACTCGCTCGACCTGGTGAGCGACCCCGAGGGGTGGGTCGAGGCGCACATGCTGATCGCGGAGAAGTGGGACGGCCGCATGCCCGGGGTGGGCCAGGGCGGCGGCGACTGGAAGCACCGGGCCCGCCGCGCCGAGGCCGAGGCCGAGGCCGCGCGGGCGGCCGCGGTCTCCAAGCAGCTTCAGTGGGATGCCCGCGAGCGCCAGATCGACGAGATGACCGAGAGCATCGGGTGGCGCGCCACCGCCCCGCTGCGGCGGGCCAACTCGTGGCGCCGCGCGGCCCGCGAGCGGCTCCGACGGCGCTAGTCCGAGAGCGCCCGGCGGATCTCGTCCTTGGACACCACCGACTCCTTGGTGGCGATGCCGAGGCGGTCACGCAGGCGCGACAGGCGCTCCGCCACCGAGAAGGCGCTCGAGGCGAGCAGGCGCCGGAGCACGACCTCCTGACGGGCGTTTCGCTGCTGGGCGATCACCGCCTGGACGAGCTGGAAATGCGATTCGGCGAGGTGGAAGACCCGGTTCTCCTCGAGCCGGGCGACCAAGGGGTTGCGGTCCCATGGATCGAGGACGTCGGCGACCGCGTCGGCCCACGGCGCGTCCCGGTCCCAGACGACGCCGAGCCCGAAGAACGCCGGCACGATGGCGAGGCGCAGGCCCTCGTGCTGGGCGACGAAGTCCTCGACCGCGGTCAGCACCCCGTTCGCGGGACCGCCCTCCTTCGCCGCCGCGCCGCGGTAGGGCAGCCCGCCCGGTCGGATGCCCGACTCGTCGGGGTGCAGCCCGCCGCCCTCGGCGATCGGCTGGCGGTGCTCCTCGGGGATCTGCTCGGCGGCGAAGTAATCGTCGCGCCGGCCGTGGGGCCAGCCCACGTCGTGGAACATGAGCAGCGGCAGATCGCCGCCGGCGCTCCGCTCCGCGACCAGGCGCAGCTCCTCGCTGACCGTGAAGTGGTTGTGGTCGCCGTCGATGACGACGGCGTCGGCCAGCGGGATGTGCGGCAGCGCGGCGAGGCTCGTCTCGCGCACGAGCTCGAGCTCGTCGGCGCGCTCGTCCAGGCGGACGAGCCGGTCCTGCGGCGAGGGGTCGATCGCCCAGACCCGCGCATCCGAGCCGGCGGCCCATTCGACGAGCACCTCCGTCAGATCGCCGGCGTAGGCGCCGACCTCGACGACCGACCGTGCCCCGGCGGCGTCGAGGCACGGGATCATGATCTCGGCGAGGTTGACGAGCGAGTGGGCCCAGCGGCCGGGGTCGTTGACGTAGGGGTCGGTTTCCACGCGAAGCTGCTCCACGAGGGTGGCGAGTCTAGAGCGTCCGCCGCAGCGTGAGCGCGACCTGGAACAGGTCGCCGATCAGCACATCGACGTCGAGCAGTTCGAACATCTCCGCCCAGCGCTCGCGCACGTATCCGAGCGTGACGACGGTCTCGCCGTAGGCCATCTCGCCGCGCGTGTACTGCGGGTGGCCGGGGTACGCGTCGTGCGCCGCGAACAGGTACCGCGGCTCCTGGACCCGCGCGCGGTAGTCGGGGCCCAGGGAGCGCAGGACGGGATGCAGCAGCGCGCAGAACTGCAGGTACTCCGGGGGGCGCACCGTGACGACCAGGATTCCTCCGGGGCGCAGCGCCGCGTGGAGTGCGCGCAGGCAGGCCAGGTGCGCCGTCTCGGAGAGATGCGTGAAGACCGAGAACGCGAAGGCCAGGTCGAACGGCTCGTCGAACGGGAGCCGGTCGGGGACGAAGTCCGTGCGCGCGAGGGTCGCGGGCACGCCGCTGTCACGGCAGACGTCGAGGATCGCCTCGACCGGGTCGCAGCCGTACAGGGCGCCGGGCTCGACGTCGCGCGCGAGGAAGCGCGTCAGGCGGCCCCAGCCACAGCCGAAGTCGAGGACGCGAGCCTCGGGCAGGGACGTCGCGCCGTGGGCCCGGAAGCGCTGGCACAGCTTGGAGTAGAAGGAGCCGCTCTGCTCGGCGAGCCGCGCGCCGCTGGCCCCGTTCCAGAGCTGCTGCAGCGACGGGTCGGGAACGTCGGGCAGCAGCGCGCGGATGTTCGGGTACACCTCGTAGTCCTGGGTCAGCAGCAGCGCCCAGAGGTCCGCGTCGAGGTCTCGGAACAATGCGAAGGCGCCGGGCCCGCCCGCGTCCGCGCAGGCCGCGTCGATGCGGTCGAGGCGCTCGCCGTGGAGATCCGCCAGCCAGGAGTCGTAGCGGCCGGGCGTGAAGGTGGCGGGCGGGGTCCAGCCCCCGGCGTCGGTCGACGGGCGTGGGCGCAGCCCGCGGGCTCTGTGGCCGAGCGCGCGCAGCGGTCGTGTGACCCGCCAGCTGAGGGAGGACTCGTACTCGCGCCGGAGCAGATCGAGCTCGGAGGTGGCGTCGGGAAAGGGTCCGGTCGGCATGGCCGCAGGCTACCGGCCAGATAACGTGGCGCCGGACATGGCCCGCTCCACGACAGCGCCGGACGGACCGGCCGCGCACCGGACGTCCACACCCCGGCCCGGGACCGACGGCGGGCTTCAGGTGCAGCTCGACGCGCCGCTTCCCAGCGAGGTCGCCGTGGGCTCCGGGACGGCGATCTTCGTGCTCGGCTGGTGCTTTCACCCGGACGCCCGGATCCGCGCCCTGAGCCTGGTCGTCGACGGCGAGGCGCAGCCGGTCCTGGCCCACGGCATGCCGCGTCTCGACGTCTTCAAGGCCCTCCATCCCGGGCTCGACGTCCACGCGACGGCGGGCATGACCTCCGATCCCGACTCCGGGGACGACCCCCTCCTCCTGAGCTATACGAGCGGGTTCTGGGGAATGGCGCGCATCGAGCGCGCGCCGCCCGGCGCAGTGTGCGAGGTTCAGGTGCGCGCCGAGCTGGAGGGCGGCGGCGCGGCCGTCGCCGAGCTCGGTCGGATCCCGGTGGTGGCCCTGCCCGAGCCGACGGAGGTGGCGGAGCCCGATCCCTCCGCCGGGCCGCTCGTCGCCATCTGCATGGCCACCTGGGACGCGCCGATGGACCTGTTCCAGCGTCAGCTCGACTCGATCCGCGCACAGACACACCGCAACTGGGTCTGCGTCGTGAGCGACGACTGCTCGAGCCCGGGGCGGTTCGCCGCGATGCGGGAGGCCATCGGGGACGACCCGCGCTTCGTCGTCTCGCGCTCGCCCCGCCGGCTTCGCTTCTATCGCAACTTCGAGCGCGCGCTCTCGATGGTCCCGGCCGGCGCGCGCTACGTCGCCCTGGCCGATCAGGATGACGTCTGGCACCCGGACAAGCTCGAGACCCTGCTGCGGGAGATCGACGGCGCGCAGCTCGTCTACAGCGACGCGCGGATCGTCGAGCGGGGCGGCGACATCACCTCCGATTCCTACTGGTTCTACCGGCGCAACAACTACTCGCGGCTGCTCTCGCTGCTGCTCGCGAACTCGGTGATGGGGGCGGCATCGCTGTTCCCGCGGGACCTGCTCGACGACGCGCTGCCCTTCCCGCCGGCACAGTTCGCCCACTACCACGACCACTGGATCGGGCTCGCCGCACTCGCCCGCGGAAGGATCGCCTTCGTCGAGCGCCCGCTCTACGACTACGTGCAGCACGGCGACGCGACCATCGGGCACGCCGAGTCCACGAGGGTCACCAGGCTGCGGGACCGCTTCGGCTCGCTGCGCAGCAGCCCGCGCGAGCGCGTTCGGGTGTGGAAGATGCAGTACTTCTTCGACGTCTGCCGCCTGATCCAGGTGGCGACGATCCTGAGGATGCGCTGCGGCGATCGGATGACCCCGGCCAAGCGCCGCATGGTCGACCGCTTCCTGCGCATCGACGGTTCCGGCCTGCGGGCGGCCCGCCTGTGGCTCGGCGGCGTCCGTGAGCTGTTCCGGCGCCCGGAGACGCTGGGCGCCGAGTGGCGGCTCGCCTACGCCTTCACCTGGCGCCGGGCGCTGGCGGCGACGGTCCGCAGCCGGCCGGCGAAGCGGCTGGCGCTGGACGCCCTGCCTCCGCCGAGCCTCACTCCGACGTCCGTGCGCCGCAGCCCCAGCGTCGCCGGCCCGCGGGAGGTCGTGGAGAAGATCGCCCCGCTCGAGCTCGCGGTCCGCGACGACGCCCCCGAGCGGGTCAACATCCTGATCCCGTCGATCGACCTCGAGCACTTCTTCGGCGGCTACATCGCGAAGTTCAACCTCGCCCGGCGCCTGGCCGAGCGGGGTGTCCGGACGCGCATCGTGACCGTCGACCGCGCGACGGCGCTCCCCCGGTCGTGGCGGCGCCAGCTCGAGGCGTACAGCGGCCTCCCCGGCCTGTTCGACCGCGTCGAGGTGGTGTTCGGCCGCGAGGCGCAGGCGGGGATGGAGGTCAGCCGGTCCGACCGCTTCCTCGCCAGCACGTGGTGGAGCGCGCACGTCGCCGCCAGCGCGGTGCGGTCACTCGGCGGCGGCCGCTTCGTGTACCTGATCCAGGAGTACGAGCCGTTCACGTACCCGATGGGTACCTGGGCCGCGCTGGCGACCGAGTCCTACCGCCTCCCGCATTTCGCCCTCTTCTCGACCGAGCTGCTGCGCGACTACTTTCGCCGCCACGGGATCGGCGTCTACGCGGACGGCCCGGACGGGGGGGACGGCGCGTCGCTGTCCTTCCAGAACGCGATCACCGCGATCCAGCCGCCGCGCGTCGACGACCTCGCGGGCCGGCGGACCCGCCGCCTCCTGTTCTACGCGCGGCCCGAGCCCCACGCCGCGCGCAACATGTACGACCTGGGCCTGCTGGCGCTCACGCGCGCGGTCGAGCTCGGGGCCTTCGCGGCCGGGTGGGAGCTGCACGGGATCGGGACGCTGGCGTCCGGAAGCCGGGTCGACCTCGGCAACGGCGTCACCCTCAAGCTGCTGCGCCGCGCCGACCAGGCCGCCTACGCCCAGCTCCTGCGCGACCACGACGTCGGCCTCGCGCTCATGTACACGCCACATCCGAGCCTGGTGCCGATCGAGATGGCGTCGGCCGGGATGCTCACGGTCACCAACACCTTCGAGAACAAGACGGCCGAGGCGATGGCCGAGATCTCCCCGAACCTCCGGGCCGTCGAGCCGGGCATCGACGCCCTGGCGGAGGGGGTGGCGCGGGCCGCGGCGGGCGTGCAGGACTACGAGGGCCGGGCCCGCGGCAGCGACGTGCGCTGGAGTCGCGACTGGGACCGGTCCTTCGACGACGAGCTGCTCGCGCGCCTGGTCTCAGTCCTGCAGGCCTGACGCGACCGCCGTCGGGCTCAGGCCGGCTCCCGGGCCGTGCGAGGCCGCCGAGGTGCGAATGCGCACGCAGAGCACCAGCATGCCGGCCGCGGCGACGCCCTGGACGAGCAGCACCATGGAGGCGAAGGACTCGAGCCCGGCCGGCGCCGACGCCAGCAACACCGGCTCGACGGCGACCACCGCCCCGAGCAGGTAGAGGAACTTGTACTGGAACAGGGCGAGCATGTACTGCGACCCGAGGTTGACCAGGGCGAGCAGGCTCATGGCCAATCCGAGCAGCAGCAGGGCGCTCGACGCGCGCTCGAAGTCGGGTCCGAGCGCGACGCGCAGGAGCAGGTCCGGCACGGTCGCGAAGATCAGCAGCACCGGGAGCGCCACGGCGCCCACGATCCCCACGGCCCGCGCGAGCGCCGGCCGCGGATCCCGTCCCTCGGCGGCACGCCGGGCCGCCTCCGGGAGGAGGTAGACCGCGATCCCCACGGCGACCCAGATCGCCACCTTGGCCGCGGTCGCCGCGCCGGCGTACGCCCCGGCCGCCTTCTTCGTCGCGTAGAGGGGGATCATGAACACGTCGAGGTTCTGCATCACGAAGACGAGCGTGAGGGCGGCGAGCGGAGCCCAGGCGGACGTGATCAGGCCCGTGAGCGTGCGCAGCGGCGCGCCCTCGGGGGCGCCGACTCGGTGGCGCAGGGCCACGGCCAGCGCGGCCGACATGGCCAGCCAGCCGATCGGGAGCCCGAGGAAGGCTCCGGTGACTCCCGCGCCGGCGAGGGTCAACAGCAGGGCCGAGCCGAGCCGCACCGCGGCCTCGCCGAGGATCGAGAGCCCCACCGGCCGGTAGGCGTGCAGGCCGCTGAGCACGCCCCGCTCCAGCGACAGGAACAGCCACAGCATCGACATCGGGAGGGTGGTCGCCGCCGCCCACTCCTGGTCCACGCTCATGATCGCCGCGAGCTGGTGGCGGACGAGGACCGACACCACGAACAGGGCCACGAACGCGAACGCGAGATGCCGCCTCCAGGAGGCGAGGGCGGCGGCGAGCTGCATGCCGTGGCCCAGCCGCCCGAGTGCGACCTCGCGGGCGGCCGCCGCCTGGAGGGCGATGCCGGGGACGTTGAGGATCACCATCGCGGTGACCAGGCGCGCGAGCGAGCCGTACGAGGCCGCGCCGAGGATGTGCGCGAACGCGCCGACGAAGATCGCCTGGACGGCGTTGGCGGCCATCGACGCCAGCGCCAGACCGGCCGCCTTCGCCGTCTGCGAGCGTCGCAGCGCGTCGCCGCGCGACTCGGGTTCGGGTTCCGCCGCCGCGGCGTCGTCCATCTCCGAGAAGCTACCGGAGGGTCCCGCCGCCAGTCCCCGGCGAGCTCGCCGACCCGGCCGTTACAGTTGGACGAGGATGCAGCGCCTGCGTAGATCGGCCCTCGCAGCCGGGGCAGTCGCCGCCCTCGGCCTGCCGGCAACCGCGGCCGCGCAGAGCGCCGGGGCCAACACGGCGCTGCTCGCAGCCTCGGCGAGCACCGGGTCCAACGCCGCGCAGTGGGCCGGCCCGCCGGCGGGCTCGGCGTCGACGGCGAGCACCGTGTCCGCGACCGGCGCGCAACTCCCGGCGACGGGCGCGGACGCCGGGCTGATTGCGGCGTTCGGGCTCGGCCTGCTCTGCACGGGGTTCGGGCTCCGCCTGCGCGTGGCCGGGCGCGCGCGGACGCCCGCGGCTGGGTGAGCGCCCCCTCCCCGCGGGTGCACCAGTCGGCGAGCGCGGCGGAAACGGAGGCGCTCGGCGCCGAGCTGGCCGCGGCCCTGCGCCCCGGGGACGTCGTCCTCGTATCCGGAGAGCTGGGGGCCGGCAAGACGACGTTCGTGCGCGGCGCGGCGCGCGCGCTCGGCGTCGACGGCCCGATCACCAGTCCGACGTTCACCATCGGCAGCCGGCACCCCGGCCGGGTTCCGGTGGCCCATCTCGACCTGTTCCGGCTCGAGGACATCGGCGCCGAGGACCCGGCGCTGCTGGTCGACTACATCACGCCGGACACGGTCGCGTTCGTCGAATGGCCGGAGCGGGTGGCGTGGAGCGCCGATGAGCCGGCCTTGCGCGTGCGGCTCGAGCACGCCGGGGGCGACCGCCGCACGGTGACCGTCGAGGACCGGCGACCACGGTGAACCTCCTGGCCTTCGACACGGCGACACCGGCGACCGTGGTCGGCGCCGTGCGCGGCGAACGCCACGCCGAGCGGCGTCACGACCCGCTTTCCGGCGAGCGGCCCGGGCACGCCACCCGCCTCCTCGGCCTCGTGGACGAGGCGCTCGCCGAGGTCGAGCTCGAGCTCGGCGATCTCGACCGGCTCGGCGTCGGCGTCGGACCCGGCTCGTTCACCGGCCTGCGAATCGGGATCGCCACGGCGAGGGCGCTGGCCCAGTCGGCCGGCGTCCCCCTCGCCGGCGTCAGCACCCTGGCCGCGCTGGCTGCCGGCGCCGCCGACGAGGGCGGGCCCCAACGCGCCGTTCTCGCGGTGATCGACGCCGGGCGCGGCGAGGGCTTCGCGGCCGCGTTTCGCGACGCCCGTCCGCTGGCCAAGCCAGCCGCGCTTGCGCCGGCCGCCCTCGCGGACCTCGCGGCGACGCTGGAGGCCCCGCTGGCCGTGGGAGGCGGCGCGGTACGATTTCGGGCACAGCTGCGGGCGGCCGGGGCGGCGGTCCCGGCAGACGAGTCGCCGCTGCACCGTCTGGACGGCCGTCAGCTGAGCCGCCTGGCGGCCGCGGCGGAGACGGCCGACCGCGACACGGTCCTCCCGCACTACACCCGTGCC
>DASYIJ010000163.1:0-17737 GCA_035997675.1 Solirubrobacteraceae bacterium | reverse complement strand
GAACATCGCGAGCATCGAGAACGTGACCACGAACGCGACGAGGTTGGCCCCGAGGAACGATCGCTCGCGGAAGAAGGTGAAGTCGACCATCGGCACGCGCACGCGCCGCTCGATCACCACGAAGGCGACGAGCGACGCAGCGGCGAACGCGAACAGCCCCAGGATCGGCAGCGAGCCCCAGCCCCAGGAGTTGCCCTCCACGAGCGCCAGCACGATGGCCGTCAGCCCGGCGGTGAGCGCCGCGATGCCCGGGATGTCCACGACCTTCTCGACCGTGTCGTCGCGCGATTCGCGCGTCGAGTACAGCGTCACGAGGACCGCCGCGATGGCCACGGGGAGGTTCAGGAAGAAGATGGCGCGCCAGCTCACACTCTCGGTCAAGAAGCCGCCGACCACGGGTCCGATCGCCAGTGCCATGGCCGACACCCCGGCCCAGGTGCCGATCGCCTTGCCGCGCTCCTCGGGCGGGAAGGCGTTGGTGATGATCGAGAGCGTCGCCGGCATCATGAACGCGGCGCCGATGCCCTGGACGGCGCGCCAGGCGACCAACCACGCGTCGTTCGGGGAGAAGCCGATGGTCGCGCTCGAGACCGCGAACACGACCACGCCGAAGAGGAACATCCGGCGGCGACCGAAGATGTCGCCGAGGCGGCCGGCGGTGACCAGCAGGACGGCGAACGTCAGTGTGTACGCGTTGACCGTCCACTCCAGCGCCGACAACGAGGCGTGCAGGTCGCGCTGGATCGAGGGCAGCGCGACGTTCACGACCGTGTTGTCGAGCATGATCATGAACAGCGCGAAGCACATCGCGCCGAGGGTCCACCAGCGGCGGTTGGCGTCGCGCATGGCGGCGAGGCGCGCGGTCACGAGGAGCCCGCCTCCGGGAGGCAGGCGGCGACTTCCGGCCGTTCGAGCAGCGGGGCGAGCGCGGCGGCCAGCCGCTTGCGCTCGGCCTCGGTCAGGGTGGCGGCGAACTGCTTGCCGGCGGCCAGGCGCGTGGCGGTGACGCGAGCCATCACCTCGCGACCGGCGGGGGTGATCCGGACGCGCTTCATGCGGCGGTCGTTCTCGTCCTCGCGGCGCTCGACGTACCCACGGTGGTGGAGTCCGTCGACGATGCGGCTGGCGGCGGGCACCGACATGACCAGGTCCTCGGCGACGTGCTTGACGCAGACCTCGTCACCGAGCTCGCGCTCGCCGAGGGCGTGCAGGGCCTTGTAGGTGGTCAGCGTGAGATCGGCGTCGGCCATCGCCTGGAAGACGTCCCGCCCCGAGCTCCTCATCAGGTAGTGCAGGACGGCGTACAGGCCATCGGCGACCTGAGCCTCGGATGATTTCGCTGCCGCAGCTGTTACTTGCACGCAAGCAAGTATTGCACAACTGTAACTGCCACCGGCAGCGGAGGATCTGCTGTTTGCAGATCCGGAGCTGCGGGGGGCGGGAGGGCGGCGAAGCCGCCCGGTCACAAAACCGCCGGAGGGCCTGCTGTTTGCAGGCCCATCCGGCGTCCACGCGGCTCAAGGTCAACGCGCCCGAGCCAGCGAGCGGCTGCAGATCCTCCGCCGCTGGTGGCAGTTACGGTTGCAGCAGGTCGTTCTGCGCGCTCGGGCGCGACGGCCCGACCGTGATCTGGGCCGGAGCGATGTCGGCGTTCGCCGCGCGCACGCGGTAGCGGCCCTCGGTGACGTTCACCTTGAGCTGGCCGGTCCCGCGCGGGTTGATCGGCTCGGTCGTCTGCGTGACCCCGGGCTTTGAGGCGCCAAGCTCGTTGCTCTCGAAGGTGATCTCCTGGGACGCGCCCGTCTGGTTCGTGACGATGAGGACGATCGGGCCGGCGCCGAAGCTCCCCGGCGACACGGCGATGCCGGCGCCGGACACGGACGCCGTGATGTTGATCGGCGCGGGCGGTCGCGGGTTGTTCTTGTAGGTGGTGCCGCCACCGCAGCCCGCGACGAGCGCCGCGACTGTCAGTACGGCCGGGGCGCGCGCCCGCCGGCCCGTCCGCTCTCTCGTTCTCCTCATCTCCATCCCTGTGACCCGGAGGCCGCGACGGCCGCTCACCCGCGGCCCGGGTCGAAAACCCTAACCCACGACGCCGTTTCGCGTCGAACCGGAGTAATGGCGGTCAGCGCGTGGCGTTGTCCGCGCCGCCGCCGGTGCGCAGCGCGGTGCGCTCGTCCTCGACCTGCGAAAGCTTGCGCTGGAGGCGCTCCCACGAACGGTGCTCGGCCTCGTCGTAGTCCCGGCCTGACAGGTCGCGCAGCGAGTCGCGGTACGCGTTCCATGCGCGATGCGTGCGCTCGTCGAGCTCGTTCAGCCTGCTCTCGTCACGCCGTGGTGCGGAGATGTTCATCGAGCTCCTCCGATCCGTCGTGGGCTTGAATCCATGCTACTCCTACCCCGCGACGCCCTCGCCGATGCGCGCACGCCGGATTGCATGCCGTCCGGGCCAGGGCGTACCGGTTCGGTTATGACCGTCGCCGAGATGCCGCTCGCCACCGCGGAGTTCCTCGCCGTCGACGTCGAGACCAACGGCGCGCCCGGTGAGGACTGCGAGCTGACCGAGGTCGGTGCCGTGCTCGTCGGCGGCGGTGAGTTGCACGACCGCTTCGAGTCGCTGGTGCGGGTCACACGCCCGCTGTCGCGCGGGATCCAGCGGTTCACGGGAATCACCCAGGACATGGTGGCCGACGCGGCGCCGCCGGCGCGGATCCTGCCCGAGCTCGAGCGCCGCCTCGCCGGCCGGGTTCTGGTCGCCCATTCGGCGTCGTTCGACCGGCGCGTGCTGCGTCAGGCCTTCGAGCGCGCCGGCCTGGACTGGCCCGACCCGCCGGTCCTGTGCACGGTCGCTCTCGCTCGCCGCTTCGCGCCGCTGGTGCGCCAGCGCAAGCTGACGGCCCTGGCCGCGTCGCTGGGCATCGACGTCGAGATCAGCCACCGCGCGCTCGCGGATGCCGAGACCTGCGCACGCGTGTTCTGCGCGCTGTTCGGGCGCCTGTGCGCCAACGCCGCGACCGTGGGGGAGGGGATCGCGCTGCTCAAGCCGCGGCGGCGCCGCCGGACCCGCCGCGGTCCGCCGCCGGGGCGCCTCGCCGGCGATTCCGTGCCGGCCGGCCTCGATCTCTCCGCCCTGCCCTCGGCGCCGGGGGTGTACGTGTTCCGCGACGCGGCCGGCCGGCCGCTGTACGTCGGCAAGTCGGTGTCGCTGCGCACACGGGCACGAGCCCACTTCCAACCCGGCGCCGAGCGCGCGGGCTGGACCGCGCACGCGGCGCTCGTGGACCACCGCGAGACGCGCTCGGAGCTCGGCGCACTCGTGCTCGAGAACCGGCTCATCAAGGCGCTGCGCCCGCCGGGCAACGTGCGGCTCCGGCGCACCGACTCGCTCGTCTACCTGCGCTGCCGCCTCGACATCCCGTTCCCCGTCCTCGAGGTCGCGCGCGAGCCGGCGCCCGGACTGGGTGTGACCATCGGCCCACTGCGGGGACGGGCCTCTGCCGTCGAGCTGATGGAGCAGCTCAACTCGCTCTTCGGCCTACGCCATTGCGGCCGCCGCCTGCGGCGCCGCCAGCACCCGTCCGCCTACGGCCAGATGGGGCGCTGCCTCTCGCCCTGCCTCGGCGACCTCGACCCGAACCTCTATCGGCGCCGCCTCGACGAGGCGCTGGGTGTGTTCACCGGCTCGGACGACGGCCGTGACGCTCTGATCGCCCACCTCGAACGCGAGATGCGCGGAGCGGCCGACGCGCGACGCTACGAGCGCGCCGCGACCCTTCGCCGGCGGCGCGACCGGATGAGCGTGCTGCTCGATCGCCTCGGCGGCGTGCTGCGCGCCACCCACGCGCGCCCGCGGCTCGTGGCCGCCTCTGCGCCCAAGGCCGGCGGCGCCGACGCCTTCTGGCTCGCCGGCGGAAGGCTGATCGACTGGGGTGAGCTCCCGGACGAGCGACCCGAGCTCGAACGTCGCACCGACGCGGCGCTGGCGCGCGCCGGCCGGCCGGCGGCGGCGGCGCACGTCCCGCCCGACGAGATCGACGAGGTGCGCATCGTCTCGACCTGGCTGGCCCATCACGAGGACGACGTCGCGACGCTCACCCTCGATCCGCCCCCCGACGGCGCGCGCCTCGACGAGTTCGCGGCGGGGCTTCAGAGCGTCAGCGGTCCTCGCCCGCGCACCGCGGGCACAGGCCGACGACCGGGAAGTGCGTGAACCGCGCCTCGTAGCCGCAGGCCTCGTGCACCGCGGCGCGCACGCCGTCCAGCGCCTCCGGCGCCAGCCTCTGGTAGGCCCCGCAGCCATCGCAGCTGACGTACTCCGCCGCGTGCGCGCCCGCCAGCGCGTAGCGCCCGGGGCCGTGGCCCATGTGCACGTGGCGCACCAGTCCGACCGCCTCGAGCATCTCGAGGTTGCGGTACACCGACGCCAGGTCGCTCGGCGGAAGGTCGCCGTCGATGCCGCTCGCGAGACGCTCGGCGGTGATCGGCCCGCCGGCGGCGAACAGTGCCTCGAGCACGAGGCGGCGGGCGGCGGACAGCCGCAGGCCGCGCGCGCGCACGGCCGCGATCGCGGCGTCGAGCGTCGGCGCGGGCAGCGGCGGCCCTGCGTCGCGGATGACGGTCATGGTGATGGAGGGGCACGGAGTCCGGTGGGGACTTCCACCATTGGATTCGCGGCGAGCGCCGTGGTGGATCAGCGATCGACGAGCATCGGTGCGACTCACGTCAGCTGGGGCAGTGCGTGGACGGTCAGGACGAAGCCCGCGGCGACGATCACCACGGCGGACACGGCCGGCAGTGCGGCGCCGAAAGCCGGCGGTACCCGGAGGCGGCTGGCCATGCGGCCGCCGAGGACGACGAGCAGCCCGAGGGCGGTAAGCGTGCCCGCGAGCCCGAGCGAGAACGCGACGATCATCAGGAGGCCGAGTGCCACCTGGTGCTGGGCGACCGCGGCGAGCAGCACGACGAGCGCGGAGGGGCAGGGAATCAGGCCGGCCGACGCGCCCATGCCGAGCAGGCCGCGCCAGGACAGATCCTCGGGCCCGTGGTCGTGACCGTGATGGCCGTGGCTGTGAGCATGGGCGTGCGGGTGCGCGTGGGCGCGCAGGCGCCGCAGGCGGCCGCGCAGGACGCCGGCGCCGACGAGCACCACGAGCAGACCCGAGGCGAGGTTCAGCCACGGGTACAGCTGCTCCGGCAGGACGTACTGCGACAGGGCGAGCGTCACCAGCCCCAGAGCGAACACGCCGATCGTGTGGGTCACGGTCACGGTGGCGCCGAGCGCGACCGCGTGCCGCGCCGTGCCGCGCGTGCCGACGAGGTAGGCCGCCACCATCGTCTTGCCGTGCCCGGGTGAGAGCGCGTGGACCGCTCCCCAGGCCAGCGCCGCGAGGAGTAGGAAGACCAGGACTCCGTGACCCGAGGCCGCGTCGGCGAAGACGCCCGCAAAGCCGTCGCCCGCGCGGTTGTCCGTCGTCCGTACGCGGTCGCCGGGTGCGTTTGGGGCGGTGAGCCGGCCGGCGCCGGGGCGGACGCCCAACGTCGCCGTGCGCTCGTCGCGCGGGCTCGAGAGGCTGTCCTGCGGATAGTGGCGCAGGCCGCCGGTGGGGTCGCTCGACGGGGCGCTGGAGCGGACGTCGGTCCCCACACCCGGCCGCGTCACTATGGCCTTCCAGCCGACGCGACCCGGGAACGTGCCGTCATGCACCGCGACCCGCCGGGCCGCTCGCACGGCGGCCCGCAGCGACAACTCCACGCGCGTCAGCGCCAGCCCGCCCTGGCCCGGCGGATGGCCCAGCGACGCGCCGGTCACCGTCAGGCCGACGGAGCGGCCGTCGACCGTCACCGTCAATCGCCGCTGGATCTCGGTCCGCTTGGCGGCGAGGACCGCCGCCTCCGAGCGGCCGCGCTCCTGGAAGGTGGGGATCTCGGCCTGATCGAGGACGTAGCGGACGTCGATGTGATCGCGGGACACGCTGACCTGGGTCAGGTGGTTGATGGAGAAGTTGCCGAGCGGGTGGGCACCGGCCGCGGCGGGGAGCGCCAGCGCCGCGAGCGCCGCCAGGATGCCGAGCAGCGACGCGCGCCGGGCGCGAATCACGACCGAGCCTCCAGAGCGCGCCGGGCCCGTGGCCCGTAGAGCGGGGAGAAGCGCGGGTTGCCCGCCAGTGCGACGCGCAGGTAGCGGCGGGCCGCTCGGCCGTCGCCCGCGGCCCGCGCGGTCATGCCCGCGTGGTAGTTCAGGACGGCGTCGCGCGAGCCCAGCGCCAGCGCGCGCCGGGCCCAAGCGAGGCCGTCCCGCGGCCGGCCCGCCGCCGTCAGCGCCCAGCCCAGCGCATCGGCCGAGCGCACGCTCGGCGCGGCGGACCAGGCGCGCTGCGCCAGTGCGACGCCGCGGGTGGCGCTGCCGTGGTTGGCCTCGAACAGCGCGAGGTCGACGTCGGTGTTCACACCGTTGGCCTGAAGCAGGCGCTCCTCGGCGCCGACGAGTCCGAGGTCGCGGCCGCCCTCCGCCGGTCGTCCGGCGGCCAGCTCGGTCTCGCCGAGCGCGACGACGTACTCGGGCAGCGGCAGGCGTGCGACGACGTCGCGGTACCGGCGGATGGCGGCGCCGGTGCGGCCCTCGGCTGCGTCGACGCGCGCCACGCCGGCGGCGGCCGGGACGTAGCCCGGGAAGCGCACGAGGGCGAGCCCGAACGCCTGGCGGGCGGGGCCGAGCCGGCCCCGGTCGAACTCCAGGGTGCCGAGCAGGGTCTGGACGTAGGCCACGTTCTCGGGCGTGTCCCCTCCCGCCGAGACCGCGAGCGCCATGGCCTGCGCGGCCCCGTCGAGGTCGCCGTGCAGCTCGCGGAAGTAGGAGACGCGCGAATAGCTCGCGAGCGCCGGCTTCGCATCGACGAAGTGCTGCAGCTCGCGCGCGGCGGCGCCGTAGCGCCCCAGCTCGACGAGCGCATCGACGATCACCGGGTAGGGCGCGTCGGCGTCGGGGTTGGCGCGCCGGGCGGCGAGGCCGTACCCCAGGCCCCCGGCGAAGTCGTGCCGCGCCAGGGCGAGCGTGCCCGAGGCCGCGAGCACGCGGTAGTCCCGCGGCGCGAGCGAGCGGGCGCGGCGAAGCACGACGTCGGCCCGCGCGTAGTAGCCGGGATCGCCGGTCTCCCGGACCTTCTGCAGATACGCGCCGGCGAGCGCCGCGCCGAGGGCCGCGTCGCCCGGGGCCGCCCGCACGGCGGCCTGGAAACCGCGGATGCGCTCGTCGGTCGACGCGCCCGGGCGCGGAAGCTTGCCGTCGGAGATCGACGGGCCCGACCGCGCCGCCCCGTCGCCCGAGCGTGTGATCAGCGCGAAGGCGCCGAGGGCGGCGACGAAGGTCGCGGCGACGGCGAGGAGCTTGAAGAGGTTGGGTCGTGCGAGGGCCATGGCGCCGTCGGGCCGGGGAGGGGGCCCCGCTCGGGTGAGCGGGGCCCCCTCCTGCGGCTCGGTCGAGTGCGTCCCTACGGCGTCGGCGGGTTGAGGTCGCCGGGCGTCGCCGCGTGGTCGGGCTCGTTCCGCTTCAGGGCGGAGTCGAACCCGGCGTGCGGCGAGGGCACGTACGGGAACGCCGACAGGTACGGGACGTCGTTGGCGTCCACGCCGTCCCCGAGGGGCAGCTTGTTGCCCTTCAGGAACCCGCCGACGACACGCAGCGAGATGTCCACCACGTCGTCGCCGAGGCGCCGCCCGTTCGGGAACCCGGCGTTGTCTCCGCCGATGACGCCGAAACGGTTCGGTGTCGTCGTGGGCGGCACGCCGAGGTTGACCTTCAGCGTGTCGGCCGCGGCCGGGTTCTTGCCGATCTGGGTCACGCCCGGGATGCCGGTGAGCAGCGCCTGGACGATGTCGGTCCGGTTGGTCTCCGGCACGTTCAGGCCCGGGAACAGGATGTTCAGCACCTTGGCCAGCTCGGGCTTGACGACGAACGCGCCGAAGTTGGCGGCGTCGTTTGCCGGCTGGGTGGCGTTGAACTTGTCCTTGAGCCCGATCGGGATCACCAGCTCGTTGATGAGCGGGTTGCCCAGGCGGCTGACCTGGACCTCGGGCACGCTCGACGCTCGCCGCGACTTCCTCGCGGCCTGGCCGGTCACGCTGTTGAGGCCGTTGACCTGCAGCGCGGGACGGTACGTGCTCGCCCACACGCCGACGACGGCGTTCGCCGCCTTCGGGCCGGAGACCGACCTCCCGTTGCGTGTGACCTTGGACTTGGGCACCTGGAGGACAATCGAGTGGACGTTGTAGCCCGCCAGGTCGTCCTTGCCACCACCGACGTTCCCGGTCCCCTTGCGCAGGTGGACCGAGTCGAACGTCGCGCCGAGGTCGACGAAGAACGGATCGTCACGCTGGCCGACGAAGACCTTCCCGCCGCCGGGCAGGCTGCGAATCGCCTGGTTGCCCACGGCGTCGTAATTGGGGAAGTTCTTCGAGCCCGTGTTGTTCGGGCCGACCGGCAGGTTGCGCGCGATCACCTTTGCCGAGCGCAGCTTCCCGTTGGGCCTGTACACCTCGCGGGTGACGTCGTAGCGCTGAATGACCTGCAGCTTGGGATCTGAGATCCCGCTCACGCCGGGCAGCGCGTAGATCCCGGAGTTCTTGTTGCGGTAGACCGTCCGGAACTTGAACTTGTAGCGGACGTCGTAACGTCCGTCGCCCGTGTTGTCCACGTTGAGGTAGTAGCTCGCGCGGTCGTCGAACCGGTAGAAGTTCGGACCGCCCGCCGGGTCCTCGAAGGGGATCCAGTTCCCCACGAGGGTCAGGCTGTTCGGGGCGTCGTTGGCCACGAAGGCGTACACGTCCGTGTCGTCGGCACTGGGGTCGAGCATCGTGCCGGGAGCCTCGCGATGGCTGGAGCCGAAGCTCAGCGACACCGCGATGGTCCCGGCGGCGAGCGCGGCGAGCAGCGCCAGGAATCGAACGCCGGTCAGGCGTCTTGAGATCCGCATCGTCACTCCTTGCTGGGGTTTGGCTGGCATTACGCGTTGCTGCGCGCGACGCCGCCGGCGCGGATCAGCCCGGAGCGGCTAAAAAGTCCTGCAAACGGCCCCCTTTTGCGAGCGGGTCGCAAGTGCGAATCGCTTGCGGGAAGGGGGCCGAGTTCTCAGTTCTCAGTTCTCAGAACAGCAGACACCGAGGGGGTGGGTGGGACCGCTCTTGGACCTGCACAACGCGACACTCGTCGGCCTCCGGGAGGGGTGCGTTGCGCTGTGCGCGTATGTAATGCACAGCGCAACACACGTCCGCTTTCAGTGAGGGTGTGTTGCGTCGTGCATGTCGCCGGGGTGGCCTCGGACCCATCCCCTCGATGCCGGCTGACGGCGAGTGGAGAAAGGTCGTCGCGAACTACCGCGCGAACGGCAGCTCGACGACCTCGGCGGTCTCGCCGCCGTCGCCGACCGTCACGGTGGCGCCCGGCTCGGCCTCGCGGCGCACGAGAGCCAGGGCGACCGGCCCCAGGCGCGGGGAGACGACCGCCGTGCCGACCTTCCCGACGACCCGCTCGCCCAGCCGCAGCTCGCCTCCCGCCGAAGCCGGGGCCGAGAGGCGCAGGCCGCGCAGGTGCCGGTTCGGCTTGCCCCTGTAGTACAGGCGCGCGACCGTCTCCTGGCCCACGTAACAGCCCTTCGTGAACGACACCGCCCGCTCGTTGAGGCCCGCTTCCTGCGGGATGACCGTCTCGTCGAGGTCGACGCCGTAGCGCGGGCGCCCGGCCTCCACGCGCACCACCTCGGCGGCGCCCTCGTCGACGTCCACGGCGCCGCGGGCGCGCAGCGCGGCCGCCAGCGCTTCGGTGTCGGCGGCGTCGCAGATCAGATCCACGCCCACGTCGGTGGCGACGAGGCGCACGTCGGTCCCGTCCACCTCGGCCGGCGCGTTCGCGTGCTCCTGCGCCGGCAGGTCGTCGGCGCCGGCGACCGCGCGAGCCTCCGGGCCGATCAGCGACAGCAGGCCGCGCTCCACCGTGCGCTTGTGCAGTTCGACGTCGAAGCCGATCCGGTAGCGGCGGATCATGTTGAACAGCTCCTGAAGCGCGGACCGCTCGGTGTCCAGAAACAGCTCGTCCCCGAGGTCGAGCACGCGCAGATCGCCGAGCATCTTGCCCTTGGGGGACAGGAAGGCGGCGTAGGCGCCCTGCCCCGGATGCAGCGATTCGACCGCGTTGGTGACCTGTCCCTCGAGGAATTCCTTGGCACCGGACCCCGTCAGGGCGAGCTTGCCGCGCTCGGAGCGGTCGAGCAGGCCGCAGGCCTCGGTCACGACCCGGTAGTCCACGACGGTGCGGTCGGTGGCGGCCACGCCTCGACTATAGCCAGCGTCCGTGGGAGATCCTCCTCGCGGCACAACTGAGTTTTAGGTATGCCATAATCATGGTTGCGTATGGCGCCGAAACCCGTTCCTCACGAGACGTCCTCGGCCGTTCAGGACTACGCCAAGGCGATCTATGCGCTCCAGCGGCGCGGCGAGGGCACCGTTTCGACGAATGCCCTGGCCGAGCGCCTCCACGTCACCGCGGCCTCGGCCTCGGGAATGGTCAAGCGGCTCGACGAGATGGGCCTCGTGAGCCACGAGCCCTACCGCGGCGTCGAGCTCACGCCCGACGGCCTCCGGCTGGCGCTCGAGGTCATTCGCCACCACCGGCTGCTCGAGCTGTACCTCGCCGAGCAGCTGGGCGTGCCGTGGGACCGCGTGCACGAAGAGGCCGAGGTGCTCGAGCACGTGTTGTCGGAGGAGCTCGAGGAGCTGATCGCCGCCAAGCTCGGCAACCCCACGCGGGACCCGCACGGGGACCCGATCCCCACGCCGGACCTGCGCCTGGTGGAGCCGGACACCCTCGCCTTGGACGCGCTCGAGACCGGCGCGCGAGGCACGTTCGTGCGGGTGTCGGACTCCGATCCCGAGATGCTCCGCTACCTGGCCGAGCGGGGCATCGCCCCGGGAGACGGCTTCGAGATCGTGGACCGCCAGCCCTTCGGCGGCCCCCTGTTCGCGCGCTTCGGCGGCGGCGACGTCCACGTGCTCGGCGGGGCGCTGGCGCGCGCCATGCGCGTGGAGCTGAAGTCGTGAGCCCTCCGCCTCCGCCGCCTCCCGTCGACACCGGCGCCGGCGCAGCGGTACTTCCCGCGCCCGCGCCGAGCGTGCTCGAGGGGATCCGCGCCCGCGGCCCCATCCGCGGCGCGCTGCCGCTCCTCGGGCCCGCGTTCGTGGCCGCCATCGCCTACGTGGACCCCGGCAACTTCGCCACCAACATCGCGGGCGGCTCGAAGTTCGGATACCTGCTGCTGTGGGTGATCCTCGCCGCCAATCTGATGGCGATGCTGATCCAGAACCTGTCGGGGAAGGTCGGCATCGCGACGGGTCGCAACCTCCCGGAGCTGTGCCGCGAGCACTTCCGGCGACCGGTGACCTGGGGTCTCTGGGTCCAGGCCGAGCTGATCGCGATGGCAACCGACATGGCCGAGTTCATCGGTGCGGCCATCGCGCTGAACCTCCTGTTCGGCGTGCCGCTGTTCGCGGCCGGGGTCATCACGGCGATCGTCGCCTTCGCCATCCTCGCCCTCCAGAGCCGCGGCTACCGCCGCTTCGAGATGGTGATCATCGGGCTGCTCGGCGTCATCCTGCTCGGCTTCCTCTACGACACGCTGCGCATCGGCGCCGACGCGGGCCAGGTCGCCCGGGGGTTCATTCCGTCCTTCTCGGGCACGGAGTCGATCCTGCTCGCCACCGGCATCCTCGGCGCGACGGTGATGCCGCACGTGATCTACCTGCACTCGGCGCTGACGCAGAACCGCATTCCCACGCGCGACGCCGGCGAGCGTCGTCGCCTGCTTCGGTTCCAGCGCATCGACGTGGTCATCGCCATGGGCATCGCCGGGGCGATCAACCTGTCGATGCTGGTCATCGCCGCATCCCTGTTCCACGGCTCGGGGCTGACGAACGTCGACTCGATCGAGGGGGCCTACAACGGTTTCGGCGACCTGGTCGGTGGCGAGGCGGCGCTGGCCTTCGCGCTCGCGCTGCTGGCATCCGGGCTCGCGTCGTCGAGCGTGGGCACCCAGGCCGGCCAGGTCGTCATGCAGGGCTTCATCCACCGCACGATCCCGATCGTGCTGCGCCGGCTCGTGACGATGACGCCGGCCCTGATCGTCCTCGCCATCGGCCTGAACCCGTCCCGCGCGCTGGTCCTGAGCCAGGTGGTGCTGTCCTTCGGAATCCCGTTCGCACTGGTGCCGCTCGTCATGCTCACGCGCCGGCGCGACGTGATGGGCCCGCTCGTGAACCGCGGCGTGACCACCGCGGCCGCGACGGTGGTCGCGGCGATGATCATCGCGCTGAACGGCTTCCTGCTCTACGACCAGCTGCTCACCTAGCCCCGCCGCCCTCGAGAGCCGGCCGGTCACGGGAGGTAGGCTTCGCCCGGATGGGCCTTGCCGACCAGTTCCAGGAGATCGTCGACTCGCTTCCCGACGATTGGACCGACCTCGAGTTGGACCTGCGCGTGCGCCACGAGCGGCGCTACGTGGAGGCCGCCCTGTACCTCGTCACCTGCAACGCCCAGCCCTACTCGCACGCCGACTGGCACTGGCGGCTGCTCGTCGCCCACCGTTTCGGCCACGCTGCCGCCGCCCCGACCGTGCACGGCAGCCTCGCGCTGCTGGACAACGCCGGGATCGCCGGCGAGATGGTGGTGCGCGAGGTCCGCAGCGGCCGCACCGAGGTCACCCCGATGTGGGGGCGTCCCGAATCGGTGCGCGAGCAGTTCCGCAAGCTCCGAGCCCAATAGGAGAATCGATGGCCCGGGTCGTCGCGTTGGTCCCCGACCTCATGTTCGGGTCGCGCGTGCAGTCCATGCTCGAGGCCGCCGGCCACGAGGTCACGCTGACGGGCGCCGAGGATGAGGCGCGGACCGAGGCGGAGTTCGCCGACGCGCTCGTCGTGGACCTCACGACCGACGCCGTTGACGGGGTGATGCTGGTGGACTCCATGCGCGCCGGAGGCGAGCTGCAGGGCATCCGCACCCTCGCGTTCTACTCCCACGTCGAGGCCGAGACCCGCGCCAAGGCGCAGCAGGCGGGGTTCGACCAGGTCGTGCCGCGTTCCCGGATGGCGCGAGAGGGCGCGGCGCTCGTCGACCGGCTATTGACCTGAGCCGCCCTGCTCCGGTTCGGGCCGGGGGGCCAGGCGGATCCCGCGGCCGGTCGCCCGCTTGGCGAGCACCGGCGTGATGAAGGCGAAGGCAACCTCCACCGCCATTTGCACCAGGCGCACCGCGACCGCGATCGCGATCGCCACGGCGAAGGGCAGGGCGGGCGCGAGGGCGGCGGCGAGCGCCGTCTCGCGGGCGCCGAGTCCGCCCGGCAGGATGAACGCGACGAGCGACGCCGCGAAACCGACCGAGTAGGCCGCCACGCAGGTGGCGATGTGGCTGTTCGGGATCGCGTGCATCGCGTGGGCCAGCGCGTACGTGCCGAAGCCGGCGATCAACATCGTGAGCGCGTAGAGGACGAGGAACTCGAAGACGCGGGTGCGAGAGAGCGAGAGCGGCAGCGGCTCGCGTCCCAGCCGGTGGAACGCGTAGTCGGCGATGCGGTGGAACACGCGGGGGTCGAGCGCCGCGACGCCGATGATCGGGATCACGAGCGCGGCGAAACGCCAGGGCTCGTCCTGGAGCGCGGGGAGCTCGAGCACGAAATAGACCCCCACCGTCACCGCCGCGGTGAACGTGAGGCCCATCTCGTAGACGAAGGAGACGAAGGACACGCGCATCGGCGCGCCCTCGCGCTCGGCCAGCGCCATGCGGCTCACGGCCATCATCACGCTGGTGGGCACGTAGCGCCCGAGCAGGGTCATGCACCAGATCGCGCGCCCGCGGCTGGCCTGGATCGGGGAGCCGAGCGCGTGCATCATCGTCACCCACAGCTGGGCCTGCACGAACTCGAAGACCGCGAAGGCGGCGACCGAGAGCACGAGCCAGCCGGGCTCGAAGTGCCAGTTGAACGACGGCAGCTTGGACCACTGGGTGGCGACCGCGGCGCCGAGGCAGGCGAGGATGATCGCGGGCACGCCGATCGCCACGGCGATCCGCAGGCCACGGTGCGCGGGCTGGAGCGAGGCCATGGACGCCCCGGCCGAGCCGACGCGGTGCAGGAAGGGTGTGGGGTCTTCGCTCGGCATGCCGCTCACCAGGGGCTCTTCGCCGTCACCTGCAGGGTAAGTGCCGCGGTCACCTGAACCGCGAGCCACCCCTGGCGGCCGCGCACGCGGGCCGATGCCGCGCCCGCGGCCAACAGCAGCCACGGTGCGAATGGGAGCCAGATCCGCTCGGTCTCGCCGCGCGCGTACCCGGAGAGGTCGGCGAGCAGCAGGCCGGCCAGCGCGGCCCCGCAGAGGATCCATGCGCCGTGCTGGCGCAGGCGCGCGAGCCCGACGGCGACCGCGGGGCCGACGACGAGCGCGAAGGCGGCCGGGCTGGCGACGAGGAACTCGAGGTAGGGCCGATGGCCGAACACGCCCGCGAGCTGAAGCTCGCGGGCCGTCTGCAGGCCGTCGAACCAGGAGAAGCCGCGAGCGTAGAACGCGAGGAAGACCGCGACGAGGCCGGCCGCGGCCAGCGCCAGCACCCGCCAGGCGCGCCGGTAGACGGCGATCGCCAGCACGATCAGTCCCAGGGGCGCGATCCCGTACGTGGTGAACAGCGCCGCTCCGAGCACCAGCCCGCCGGCCAGCGCGCCGGCGTCGGCCCACCCGTCGGGCGCACGGCTGGCGGCGATGGCGAACAGCGCCACCCCGACCGCCGCCAACCCCATGTAGAACGCGTCGGGCGAGGTGCCGATCCATACCGCCGCCGGAGCGAACACGAGGAACGGCGCGGCCGAGCGTGCGAACGCCTCACCGGCGAGCGCGCGTGCGGCCGCCACCGCGGCCGGGGCCGCCAGCGCGCCCACCCCGATCACGACCACCGCGGCCGGCCACCCGCCGCCGAGACCGATCTGGTGCAGGCCCATGAAGACCATCAGCAGCAGGGGAGGATGCGCGTGCACATGGAAGTCATAGCCCGCCGCGAGCGCGGTGAACGTGCTGAGGAAATGCTGCTGGGTGACCGCGAACGGAACGTCGTGCAGGATCTCGTAGCGCGTCACCAGCGGAGCGATCACGTGGTCCGGCCCGTCCGACATGGCGAGCAGGAACACCCACGCGAACGCGGCGCCCCCGGCCGTGAGCAGGACGCCGCGGAAGGACAGGCGCTCGGCGAGCATCGGGCCCCATGCGATCGCGGCGATCCCGAGCAGCAGCGGGAACACGATGAGCCAGGTGGTCGAGGGGTAGTAGCGGCCCACCAGCGGTGCGTTGGCGATGTGCACGAACGGGTCGCTCTGGTTCAGCGGCTCGACGAGCAGGCGGCCGGCCACCACCAGGCCGAACCATGCGGCCAGCGCGAGGCCGGCGCCGAGCCCGGAACTGCGTGCCCGCGTCAGGGCGGCACGTAGGGGCGGACCGGCGGGCTGGGGACGAGCGGTCCGCACGCGCGGCAGTCTATTTCCGTCGCGGCCGCTCGGCCCGCCGGCGATCGCCGGCGCGTACACTGCCGCGGCCGTGACCGCGAACGAACCGCAGCAGGGCGAGCGGGGCGCCCGCGCCCGGCGCTGGATCTGGCCGGCCGCCGCGGCCGGGCTCCTGGTCGTGCTCGGGCTGCTCGTCCTGTTCCGCGCGAACAAGCGCTTCGACGGGTACGTGGCGTCGGCCGCGGGATCACAGGAGCACGTGGTGCGGGAGGGATGGGGAATCGACCTGGTGTTCGTCGATCGGGTGCGCTCGAACACGCGGTACACCGTCGTCTACAAGCACCTCGACTTCCCGCGCGCGAAGACCTACCGCCGCCGCACGAAGGGCCGGAACGTTCCCAGCGTCATCCATCTTCAGGCCGGGACCGCGGCCCGCATCGACGTTCGCTGGTACGTGGGCGGCAAGAGCAAGGCCCGGTGGACGTTCACCATCCGCCCGCGGCAGACCTCGAATCGGCCGGCGGCATAGAATCGCCGCCGCTCTGAGCCCTCCGACCGAAAAGGGGTCCGCCGTGGAAGACCGTGAATGGCCGGCGTACGTCGCCGAGTTCATCGGAACGTTCCTGCTCGTCTTCTTCATCTGCGCGATCGTGTCGATCAACTCCTCCGGCGGCATCGGGGTGACCGACTTCGCCGTGATCGGGCTGCTGCACGCCTTCGTCCTCGCGATGCTGATCTACGCGCTGGGCGGAGCATCGGGCGCTCATTTCAACCCCGCCGTGACCACCACGCTGCTCGCGCTGCGCAAGATCAAGCCCGGCGACGCGCTCGTCTACGTGCTCGTGCAGCTCTCCGGTGGCGTGGCCGGCGCGCTCGTCTGCAAGGCGCTGCTGACCGACGCCGGCAAGGGCGTCCACTACGGCGCCACGAGCGTCTCGCAGATCGTGCACGGCCATGCCCTGCCGGGGCTGTTCGCCGAGATCCTGGGGACGTTCGTGCTGATGTTCGCGATCATGGCCTGCGCCGTGAATCCCCGCGGCCAGCGGGATTGGGCCGGACTGGTGATTGGTATCACGCTCGGGTTCGCCGTCATGACCTTCGCCCCCGTCTCGGGCGCCGGCTTCAACCCGGCGCGCTGGTTCGGCCCGGCGGTCGTGGGCAGCGAGTGGGGGAACTGGCTGATCTACATCGTCGGCCCGCTGGTCGGCGGACTGCTCGCCGGCCTCGTCTACGACTATGTCGTGATCCGGCCCGAGGACAAGGTGACCAAGCGTCCGATAGACACGCTCTCCTGACCGGGTGGCCCGGCCCCGTCCGGCCGGGCCATCGCGTTCCTTAGACTTCGGGCGGATGCGTCGCCGCGTCACCTTCTCGCGCAATCTGACGCTGTCGCTGTCGCGGACCTGCCGCTGCTACTGCAAGTACTGCGCGTTCGCGACGCACCAGGCGCACCTGCACGAACCCGACGAGGTGATCGCGACCCTCGACGGAGCCGCGAAGCGCCACGTCAAGGAGCTGCTCGTGCTCACGGGCGAGCGCCCCGAGGTCAACGTCGAGGTGGCGCAGCGGCTCCGCGAGTGGGGCCACGACGACTTCACGTCCTACGTGGTGTGGACGTGCGAGCGCGCGCTCGAGCGCGGCCTGCTCCCCCACACGAACCTCGGCGTGCTCTCGCGCGAGGACCTGCTGCGACTCCGCGAGGTCACCGCCTCGCAGGGGCTGATGCTGGAATCCGTCAACCCGGACCTCGTCGTCCATCAGGGCTCGCCGACCAAGGACCCGGTCCGGCGGCTGGAGACGATCCGGACGGCGGGCGAGCTGCGCATCCCGTTCACGAGCGGGATCCTCGTGGGCATCGGCGAGTCGCCGGAGGAGCGTGTGGCCGCGCTGGAGGCCCTCGCCGAGGTGCACGCCGAGCATGGTCACCTGCAGGAGGTGATCCTGCAGAACTTCGTCCCGCACCAGAGCTACTACGGCCGCGAGCCGGCGGACATCGCCGACGCCGCCGCCGACGAGTTCTGGCGCACCGGCGTGGGCGAGCGCCCGGAGCTGCCGCTGCCGGACTGGGCCACGTCGGTGTCGATCGACGACATGCGCGGCCTCATCGGCGAGGCGCGGCGGCTGATGCCCGACGTCGGCGTCCAGGTCCCGCCGAACCTCGCCGACTGGTGGCCGGAGCTCGTGGCCGCGGGCGCGACCGACCTCGGCGGCCT
>DASYIJ010000108.1:0-3730 GCA_035997675.1 Solirubrobacteraceae bacterium | reverse complement strand
GATCTTCTCCGACAGGAACAGCCCGATGACCTCGCCCTGGCTCGCCGTCTTGACCTCTTCGGCCACGATCACCTTGACGCCGTCGGCCTTGGCCAGGGCGTCCTGTGCGCCGGAGATCTCGTTGTGGTCGGTGACCGCGATCGCACCGAGCCCCTGGGCATGCGCCGTGGCCAGCAGCTCCTCCACGGTGGTGGCGCAGTCGTGCGAGTGGTCGGTGTGCATGTGCAGGTCGACGTCGATGAGCGGCCGCTCGCCCAGCCGCCGGTGCACGGCCGCGTCCCCGTCGGCGGGGTGGCGGCGGCCCGCCACGGCGGCATAGACCGCCTCGATCTCGTCGGCGACGCGCGTCCAGCTGAGGCGCTCGCGCAGCGGCGCCGCCGCGGTGGCCAGCCGCGCCCGCAGCTCCGGCTCATCGACCAGGCGCGCGAGCTGCGCCGTCAGCGTCAGCACGTCGGCCGGCTCGAACAGCAGTCCCCGCTCGCCCTCGCCGAGGACCTCCTCGTACACGGGCAGCCGGGTCGCCACCGGCACGGCGCCCCCGGCGACGGCGCGCAACAGGAGCCCGGGCGTCGGCGCGACTCCGTCGGAGGCGAAGGCGGCCACGTCGGCGCTCGCGAGCAGCTCGTCCTCCGAGCCGTCCTCGGGGCCGGTGAAGTCGACGCGCTCGCGCACGTCGCGCCGCAGCGCGGCGGGCGGGGCGGCGCCCCGCGGCGACCACACGGTCGCGCGCCAGTTCGCCTCCGGCGACAGCCGGCGCAGCGCCCGCAGGAACAGCCGCTGCGCGGCGCGCTCCTCCCCGGCCACGAACGCGATGTGGACCGGGCCCTCGCCGCGCGATCCGGTCGCGGCGACGGCGCGGGCGCCGGGAGTGATGACGCGGTAGTCCGCCGGGAAGAACTCGCGCATCAACGCGGCCGTCGCGTCGTACGAGCTCGTGCGCGCGTCCAACCGTCCGAAGAACAGCTCCACCACGCGGCGCCCGATCTGGGTGGACAGCAGCCGCTCGGTCGGCGCGTGGAACGACCCCACGTTCAGGGAGCGCGAGTGACGCAGCGCCGCGCTCGACGCACCCGGGGCGAAGGGCTCGTGGACATGGACGAAATCCAGGGGCGCCGCGCCCAGGGCCTCCTCGATCGTGCGCGCGACGTCGATCGGCAGCCGCCGTCGCCTCGCGGACGTGAGCGCGAGGACCTCGCCCACCGCCAGCACGGCCGGTTCGCCGCCCTCGCCGAACAGCGCGTCGGGGTCGTCGGCCGCCGCCCGGATCGCACGCCGCGAGTCGCGTACGCGGCTCTGCGAGTCCGAAGGCGCCAGTATCGCGACGCGGTGCCCCCGCCCGTGCAGCTCCTCCGCGACGCGCGCGACGAAGTCGTTCACCTCGTGCCGCGCCTCCCAGGCGTACGGCGTGACCTGGGCGATCGAGAAGGTCTCCGGCACCGAGGGTCAGGATAGTCCGGGCCGAAGGAAGGGCCCGAGAAACGAGGTGGGCTCTCGCCTCGTCCTTAGTGAGTACCGACTAGCGACTGGCGACTACGAGCTCTTCGCCCGCGCTCGCGCCTTCGCCTTGGCCGCCTTCTTGGGCATCGGCTTGCGCGCGTGCTCGGCGATGAACGCCTCGGTCAGCTCACGGGCCTCGGAGTCGGGCCGCTGGTTGTGCGGCGACTTCATGAGGTACGAGCTCGGCCCGTCGAGCTGGCCGCCGAGGCCGTTGTTGAGCGCCAGCTTGCAGCAGCGCACGGCGTCGATGACGATGCCCGCGGAGTTGGGGGAATCCCACACCTCGAGCTTCATCTCGACGTTGAGGGGAACGTCGCCGAACGACTGGCCCTCGAGTCGGATGTGCGCCCACTTGCGGTCGGTCAACCACGGGACGTAGTCCGAGGGGCCGATGTAGACGTCGTCCTCGGGCAGGGTGTGGCCCATGATCGACGTCACCGCGTTGGTCTTGGAGATCTTCTTGGACTCAAGCCGCTCGCGCTCGAGCATGTTGTAGAAGTCCATGTTCCCGCCGACGTTGAGCTGCGACGTGCGCAGCATCTTCACGCCGCGGTCGTGGAACAGCCGCGCCAGCGCGCGGTGCACGATGGTCGCGCCCACCTGGGACTTGATGTCGTCGCCGACGATCGGCAGGCCGGCCTTCTCGAAGCGCTTGTTCCAGTAGTCCTCGCGCGCGATGAAGACCGGGATGCAGTTGACGAACCCGCAGCCCGCCTCGAGCACCTGCTCGACGTACCACTTGGTCGCCTGCTCGGACCCCACGGGGAGGTAGGAGACGACGACGTCGGTACGCGTCTCGCGCAGGATGTCGACGATGTCGGCCGTCGGTCCGGGAGCCTTCGTGATCTTCTGCGAGAGGTACTTGCCGAGTCCGTCGTGCGTCATCCCGCGGTACACGGGGACGTCCAGGTTCGGCACCTCGGCGAACTCGAGCGTGTTGTTCTGCCCCGACTTGATCGCCTCGGAGAGATCCTTGCCGACCTTGTCGGCGTCGATGTCGAATGCCGCCGTGAACTCGATGTCGCGGACGTGGTAGCCGCCCAGGTCGACGTGCATGAGCCCGGGAACATCTTCGGCCGGATCGGCGTCCTTGTAGAACTGCACGCCCTGCACGAAGGACGAGGCGCAGTTGCCCACACCGACGATGGCCACGCGGACCTTGTCCTCCTGGTAGCGAGCGACTCCGTTCGCCCTGCCGTTGTTCGAAGCCTTGCCGTTCTTCTTGCTCACTTAACTCTCAGTCCTTCCTCTGAATGCACTAGGCCAAACAGACCCCACCGCCCGTGGCTGGTTACAAGTTCACGCCTCCGGCAGCGGCCGCTCGCGCAGTTGGGCGCGCACGTGGAATATGCGCTGGAAGGTCGTGACCAGGGTGAGGGCCGCGAGCACGTAGACCGCCGGCGCCAGCAGCTCGAAGTCCCCCAGCGACGCGCCCTTGGCGAATACGAGCCCCACGGACAGGATCACGACCCGCACCGCGCGGGTGGCGATGCCCACCTTGCACTCCACCCCGAGGGCCTCGGCGCGCGCGCGGGTGTAGGACACCATCAGCGAGAACAGCACGGCCGCGACGGTGGCGGCCGCGGCCAGCTCGTCGCCCCGGGCGGCGAAGTACGCCGCCACCGCGGTGAGGACGATCCCCTCCTCCATGCGATCGAGCGTCGAGTCGAGGAAGGCGCCGAACGGCGTGCCCTTGCCCGACATGCGCGAATAGCGCCCGTCGAGCGTGTCCATGACGGAGCCGACGATGAACGCGACCCCGGCGAGGAAGAAGTAGCGCTCCCAGACGAGGACCGCCGCGACGACGTTGAGCACGAAGCCGGTGAGCGAGATCGTGTTGGGCGTCAGGCGCGACTCGATCAGCCGCTCGCGCATGAGCGCGGAGATCTCCGCACCGCTCGCCGCCCCGTTGCGCCGGCGCCCAGCGCGGGGCGGCCGCTCCACCTGCTCCGGCATGGAGGGAAATCTACGCGGTCGCCTCGGCCGGCGGAGCCACGGCCGGCTGCGCCGCGAACGACCACACGTCCGGGCGCACGCGCGCGAGGAGGGTCCAGGCGATCAGCGCCGAGGCGCCGGCCGTCAGCGCACCGGTGAACGCGTCGAACCAGAAGTGGTTGCCGGTCGAGATGACGACGAAGGTCATGATCAGCGGATACACGGCCCAGAACGCGCGCGCCCACCACGTGCGCACGAGCCGCGTCAGCGACCAGCCGAGGATCAGCGCGAAGCACAC
>DASYIJ010000106.1:0-24048 GCA_035997675.1 Solirubrobacteraceae bacterium | reverse complement strand
GCGGGACGAGCGCACGGAGCGCGCGCTCGTCCACCTGTCCGGCCGGCGTCCGGCTCACGCCGGGCCGTCGTCCGCCGGCGCGTCGGCGGACCACATGATCTCCCGCACGTCGATCCACTCGTACACGGGCTCGCCGCCCGGACCCGGCTCGGAGGACACGTACGCGGCGATCTCGACGGCCCGCTCGTGCGACCCGACGTCGATCATGTACCAGCCGGCCACGAGGTCGCTCGTCTCGGGGTGCGGGCCGTCCGTGGTGACGGGCGCGGCGTCCGGGCCGCCGTACCGCACCCACGTGCGCGCCGGCGTCAGCGCCTCGGCGCCGACGTACTCGCCGCGCTCCTCGAGCATCTGCCTGACGTTTCGGAGGAAGGCCATGTGGGCCTCCACGTCCTCGGGGGCCCACTGGTCCATGGGGGGAAACGGATGGTGCGGCTCCGGGCCGCCGCGGTAGTGCTTGAGGAGCAGATACTTCGGCATGGTCGCCTCCTGGTGTCGGTGGGCCGCGTCGCTCGCGGCCCTTCACCGGGTGAGCGGAGCCGGTCGTCGCTTCTCGACATGCAACCGCATTTCTACGTTGCGGAAGCTCACGTGGCCTGTGCCGCCGTGGCGGCTAACGTCCGCGGCCACCAATATCGACGAGGGGAGCGGACATGAAACGGCTCGACGCCGATGTCTGCGTGGTGGGCGCCGGCTTCGCCGGGATGTCGGCCGCCTGGCGACTGCGCGAGGCGGGCAAGGAGGTCGTCGTGCTCGAGGCGCGGGACCGCGTCGGAGGACGCACGTGGACGGTCTACCTCGACGACGGGACGCACATCGACCGCGGTGGCGCGTGGTTCGGTCCGGGACAGGACCGGGCGTACGCCCTGGCCGCCGAGATGGGCCGCGCGACGTACGCGCAGTACGTCGCGGGCGACAACGTGTTCGTCGAGAAGGGCAAGCGCCGGCGCTACGCCGGCTCCACGCCGCTGCGGGTCAACCCGCTGCAGCTCGCAAGCGTCGGCATCGCGATGAGCCGGCTCGACCGCATGGCCAAGCAGGTGCCGCTCGAGCGGCCGTGGGAGGCGAAGAAGGCGCGCGTTTGGGACTCGCAGACGGCCGGCCGCTGGATCACGTCCAACGTGCAGGGAAGCACGGCGCGCGCGATGGTCACCGACATCCTGACCGAGCTCAGCACGTGCAGCCTCTCGGAGGTCTCGCTTCTCGGCGCGCTTGTAATGGTGCACGCCAACAACGGCATCCAGGACCTGATCTCGGCCGAGGGCGGTCACCAGCAGGATCGGGTCCACGGCGGGTCTACGTCGATCCTTTACGAGATGCAGGAGCGCCTCGGCGAGGCGGTGCGGCTGAGCTCACCGGTGCGCGACATCGCGTGGGCGCAGGACCGCGTGACGGTTTCCTCGCACGACGTCAGCGTGAGCGCGCGGCGCGCGATCGTCGCGATCCCGCCGTGGCTCTCGGAGCGGATCTGGTGGGACCCGCCGCTGCCACGGGACCGCGCGCAGCTGATCCAGCGCGTGCCGAGCGGCCAGATCTTCAAGATCCACGTGGTCTACGACACGCCGTTCTGGCGGGAGGAGGGATTGAGCGGGCAGACGCTCGACCCGGACTCGATCGTGCCGGCAACGATCGACGCGTGCGGACCGGAGCCACCGCCCGGGATCCTCTGCGTGCTCGCGCTCGGACCGTCCGCCTACGAGCTCGGCCGGATGAGCGCGGACACGCGGCGCAAGACCGTGATCCAGGAGCTCGTCAAGCGCTTCGGCTCGCCCGCGTCGACCGTGAACGACTACATCGAGCAGGACTGGACGGCCGAGAACTGGACGCGCGGCGGCATGGTCACGCACTACCCGCCGGGCGTGCTGACGTCGTTCGGCCACGCCCTTCGCGAGCCCGTCGGCCGGCTGCATTGGGCCAGCACCGAGCTCGCGACCGTCATGACCGGATGCATCGACGGCGCGATCCGCGCCGGCGAGCGAGCGGCCGATGACGTGCTCGCGGCCGAGCGCGGGACCACGACGTAATCCCGACCGCACCGAGACGTTTTCACCTGTCAGGGCACGGTGATGAGGGTCGCTCGGCCGTTGCTGTGCCAAATGTGCACGGGATCGGCGACCTCGCGGCGATAGGGCTCACGGTTGCCCAGCGCCAGGTGGTTTCGCTGCACTCGCCACCCCCGCTTGGCGAGCAGTGACGCGATGCGCTGTTCCGCCTCTTCGGAGAAGCCGAACAGCGTCGGCGGCACCTTGCATCCGTCGGCGTGATCGATGTGCGTGGTCCCCACCACGAATGACCCGAACTGCGGGTCGATGAAACGGTCGGTGGCCGTGGGGGCGTAGAGACGAATGTGGAGGTCGCTCCCGTGGTCGTCGCATCCGCTCTTGAGCCCGCTGTCGCCGTCGAAGCGAACGCTCGCGCCGCCCACGCGATAGGGGAGGTAGTGGGTGTAACCGACATGCGTCAGCCCGACCGCGCGCAGGGCGTGCTTGACCTTCGTGATCGAGGCCCGGCCGGCGAACACGATCGACACCGGCCAGTCCCGCCGGTTCGGATTGAGATTGGGGTCGCCGTCGTAGGCGAGGAACGAAGGGCCTCGATCCGAAAGGCGCACCAGCTTCGGTGGGTGGAGCGCAGCATCCCGCGCCCCGGGGTTCCCACATCCACCGGCGAACATCGCCAGGGCCACGATCATGGTCGAGAAGACTGCTCGCGTTCGCACGACGTCAGTCCTCGTCTGCCGCGCCGGCCGGCGCGGGGGCCTTCGATGGGGACCAACTGAGGGTTTCCGAGCGCGGGCCTGGCTCAAAGGCGATGACCCTTTGGCTGGAAAGGTCCACGTCGATAAGCACGTCCTGAAGGGCCTTGGCGTGCATCCGCACGCGCTGCCTCGTGTACGGGGCGCCCGCGCGGTGCGTGGTCGGAACGTAATCCGGCACCGTTGCGCGTACGTTGTGCCTCGCTGGCACCAGCTGTACCAGCATCGTGGCGCCGAGCCGTTGCCCGTTCACGTTCAGGTTTCCCACGAAGATGACGCCGACGCGGGAAGTTCCCAGCGCCTGCGCGAGACCAGGGCTTCGCCGCTCCGCCGCCAGCACGCGCAGCGCCGATCGCTCGAGGCCGGCCGTATCGGGAACCCTGGGCTGATTGCCGACGGGGTTGCCCTCGATCGTGGGCGGGACGCGGGCGACGGTGCGGACATGGAACCCGACGACGCTCACATGTGGAGCCGTGTCGTTCCGGCTCTCGCGGGCGCGGGAATCACGCGCGACGAGTTCGATGCGATGGTCGCCGGGCCCGAGGCGGCGCAGGCGCGGCACGAACGTGACGCTGAGGCTTGTCGGACAGCCACTCGGGACGCAGCGGGGTTCCACGGATCGCTCCCGTCGCCCGTCCACCCGCAACTCGACCTGCGCGACTCGCGCGTCTCTCGAGCCGTGTACCTGCAGGTTCAACGGCTCGTCACGGGCGACCTGAGCAAAGTCCTGGGCGCCGTCTCCGCCGCGAAGACTCCGGTCGCGCCACAGCGGCCCACCGAGTTGTAGGCGAAACGGCGGATCCACAACGACGCCGATGAAGCTGGCGGCGTTCCGGGCGGTATCGCGGCCACCGGGCACGGCCAGCGCCGCGCCGGCCGCCACCACAAGCACAAGGCCAACGCGGATGCCGATCTTGCGCATCGTCCGGAGTATCCCCGGCCGGCGCTGACAGCGGCGCCGTTCGCGTGGCCGCCCTTGGCTACTACGGGACCTACTTTCACGCGGCACAAACGCCGGGGTTGCGTGACCGTAGGGCCGGATCGACGGCCGTAAAAACCGCCCGATCGGTGGAGGCTGCTCGTCCTCTCCGAGGGTAGACCTGGGCTAGCTCGCTCCGGGTCGGCGCGGGATCCGACCGGCGGAGAACTGATCGGTCTCCGCCGGTCGGAGCGCTGCCGAAACGGCCAGCGAAAATCGCCACGCTACTCGTGCCGCCCCACAGCCCGGTCGGCGTTCACGAGGACGTCGAGCGGCTCGACGCGCAAATCCGGGTATTGCCAACGAGACCACTGAGACATGGTTTCTCCCGGCTTGATTTGCGTCCGTCGTGCTCGCCTCGATTCTCACCTTCACCCAGACCGCCGGTTATCCGCTGCTCTTCGTGCTGGTCATGGCGGAGTCAGGGGGCGTCCCGCTTCCCGGCGAGACCGCGCTGATCACCGCCGCCGCGCTGGCGGGTCAGGGGAAGCTGTCGATCCCGCTCGTCATCGCTCTTGCCGCGGCGGCGGCCATCATCGGCGACAACCTCGGCTTCCTCGTCGCCCGTAGATTCGGAAGGGGATTGCTGGAGCGCCCGGGTCCCTTCTACGGGCACCGCAGACGCGTCCTGGAGTTCGGCGAGCCCTTCTTCGCGCGCCACGGGCCGAAGGCCGTGTTCTTCGGACGCTGGATCCTCGGGTTGCGAACCTGGACCTCTTGGCTCGCCGGCGCGTCGAACATGCGCTGGAGAACCTTCGCCGTCTGGAACGCGGCCGGGGGAATCTCCTGGGCCGCGACGGTCGGCCTGACCGCCTACTTCATCGGGCAGAGCACTGCCGGAGCCTTCACCGTCTTCGGGCTCATCGGTCTCGGCACGGCCCTGCTCGTCGGCGGGATCCTGATCGCCCGCAACCACCGCGCACCCCCGTCCCGCGAAGGCGACAGCTAGCCGGCAGCCGCCACAGCACCGCAAAACGCGCCCCTCAGGGCGCAAAAACCTTGCCGGCCCCGGGCTCCGAGTGCTCCTCCGGGAGTAGGCGAAGTGCGTTCTCACGGCCGACGACAGCGCCTCGAGAGGTACGTACGTTGCCCTAATGAGTTCGACCACTCGCGCGGTAGGCGCCCTCCTCGCCCGCCACGGCTGACGGCAAACTTGGGTGGCCGTCGCACTCTGCGATGTCGCGTACGGGTGCGCCGAACCGAGGCGAGAAGCACTCGCGTCACGTGCGCTGGCACGAACACGTGATACGAGAGGACCCGGAGCGAGCCTGGAGTACGGTAGGCGCCGCACCTAAAGGTTCGCTCTGTCTACCTTTCGGTTGGCTGAGCCCTTCGCGGCCTGGGACCCGTGCGCGGCCAACCGGTCGCGCCGGCCTGCCATCGCGTCCTCCCTACTCCAGGGCCGCCCGCACGAACGCGAGGTCGGCCCGCATCTCGGCGCGCGCCCCCGGTGTTTCGCAGACCACCGGCGCGCCCGCCGCGTGGATCATGGCGCGCAGGGCGTCGGGATCGATCGTCCCGCTTCCCAGGTTGGCGTGCCGATCGGCGCCCGTGCCCGGTGGGTCGCGCGAATCGTTGGCGTGCACCAGATCGATGCGCTCGACGATCGCCTTCACGCGGTCGACGGCGGTCCCGAGGTCCTCTCCGGCGGCATGGGCGTGACAGGTGTCGAAGCAGAACCCGATCGGGACCTCGGTGTCGGCCGCCGTGACCGCCTCCCAGAGCAGCGCAAGGGCATCGAACCGGCGCGCGACGGCGTTCTCGCCGCCCGCGGTGTTCTCCAGGTAGACCGGGACCTCGGAGTTGAGCATCTGCAGCGTGCGCGCCCAGCGGCCCACCCCCGGTTTCACGCCGTCCTCGGCGTGGCCGGGGTGGACGATCACGGCGGCCGCGCCGATGTCGGCCGCGGCGTCGCACGTCTGTTGGAGGATCTTGCGCGACCCGTACCGGACATTGCTCTTCGGGGAGCAGACGTTGATCAGGTACGGCGCGTGAACGTAGACCGGAACGCCCGAGTCGCGCAGCTCGTCGGCGTCGGCGCGTGGGGGAGGCTTCTCCCAGCCCTGCGGGTCGGAGAGGAAGAGCTGCAGGCAGTCGGCGCCGAGCGCCTCCGCCTCGTCGAGCGGGCGATTCCCGTCGATGTGGGCCCCGACGGCGGTCACGGGATGGAATCCTGGCGGACGCGCGATGGAGAGCGCAGCAGCGCTCGCAACGTCGAGCCGTGCCGGTAGCCCACCAGCGGGGCGATCTGGGCGTAGCTCAGGTTGGTCGTACGGCGCAGGTGGTTGGCGCGCTCGACACGCAGCCGCTTGACGAGGTCGTGCGGGCTGAGACCGGTCCGCCTGCGGCAGTGACGCTCGAGCGTCCGGCGGGTGGTGCCGATCGCAGCCGCCGCCTCGGCGATGGTGAGGTCTCCGTCGAGTCGCTCGCGCACCAGGTCCTCGAACTCGGTCACCAGCGCGTCGGCGTTGGCGAGGTGGCCGGCCGCGGCCCCGACGCTGATCGCCGGACGCTCGTCGACGAGCAGGAAGCGCCCCACCGCGTCGGCGAGTTGCGGGCTGGCCCGCGAGACGAGGCTCATGCCGAGGTCGATGTGGGCGAACGCCGCGCCGGCCGTCGTGATCGGCCCGCTGTGGATGACCATCCGCGACATGTCCAGCCTCACCCGCGGATAGTGGCGCCGGAACTCACCGGCCAGCCACCAGCATGTGGTCGCCGCGCGGTTGTCGAGCCGTCCGGTGTCGGCGAGCACGAACGTGCCGGTGCAGGCGGCCGCGAGCGCAACCTCGTCGTCCGTTCGTGCCAGCCAGTTGCGCAGGCGTCGAACGGGGGCGGACGCGAGCGCCTCCGACAGCGACGCCGGGGTGGGCACGCCGAGGCCCGGCACGACGAGGACGTCCGACCCGGCGAGCGCGTCGTCGTCGCCGAACTCGTGGTCCATGGCCAGGGTGAGCCCGGCCGCGGTGGTGACCTTCGCCGCCCCGCCGAACATCCGGACCTCGATGGGGTCGATCGCCGGGTCGACCGTCGCGCGCAGCCGGTCGGCCGTCCGCAGGACGTCCAGGAGCGTGGTCAGGCCGGAGTCGAAGCATCCGGGCACCGCGGTGAGACCGACGCGCATGTCGCAAAACGTAGCGAACCGGTCGCATCTCGCACGCGATGGGACCTAGGGTTCGTCGGCGATGAAGGTCGAGATGCTCAACGTCGGGTGGCTCACCGCGGCCGCGGGCATCTGGCGCCGGGACGACGACCTCGACCGGCAGACCCGCATTCCCATTCCGGCGTACGTCATCGAGACCGCCGAGGAGCGGGTCCTCGTCGACGCCGGCCTGCACCCGGCAGCGGTCGAAGCGCCCGCTCGGCGCTACGGCGCGCCCGACGCACTCGGCCTGTTCGGGCTCGAGCTCGATGCGAGCATCGACGAGCAGCTCGACCTGAGCACGATCACCAGGGTGGTGCTGACGCACCTGCACTTCGATCACGCCGGAGGGCTGGCCCTGCTGCCGCCGTCGGTTCCGATCATCGTGCAGCGGCGCGAATGGACGGCGGGCCACGACGCCGCGGCCGTGACGAAGAACTTCTACCTCCCGGTCGACTACGGCACCGTCGGCGAGCAGGTCGTGCTCGTCGACGGCGACCACGATCTGCTCGGCGACGGATCGATCCGGCTGTTGCTGACACCCGGTCACACGCCCGGCCACCAGTCGGTCCGCGTCGGCGAGGCGCTCGTGCTGGGCGCCGACGTCACCCACTTCGCGTCCGGCCTGGACGACCACCGGTTCCCGATCTTCGCCGACGACTTCGCCGCCCAGGCAGCGTCCGCCGTCCGCCTGCGCGCGCTTCGCGACGCCGGAGCCGTCGTCCGTCCGGGGCACGACCCCGCGGTCCTCGCCCCCGGCCCAGTGCCGTTGTAGCCGGAGCGCCCCGCTCGAGCGCCGGGTCGCTCTCGGTCGGTTTGTCTTCATGTCGCAAGGTCGGAGCCGATCGGCGCGTCTCGACATCATTGGCGTCATGAGTGCTCGGCCCTGTCGTGACGACGAGCGCACCGACATCCTCGCGATCGTCAACGCCGCCGCCGAGGCGTACCGCGGGGTGATCCCGGCGGATCGCTGGCGCGAGCCGTACATGGACGCGTCCGAGCTCGAGGGCGAGATCGCCGGAGGGGTGGCGTTCTGGGGCTACGAGGCGGACGGCGCGCTGGTCGGCATCATGGGAATCCAGCCGGTGGATGACGTCGACCTCATCCGTCATGCCTATGTCCTCCCCGGCAGCCAGCGGCACGGTGTCGGCGGCGCGCTGCTCCGGCACCTGCGCCAGCTGACCACGCGGCGAATGCTGGTCGGCACCTGGGCCGCGGCCGATTGGGCCATTCGCTTCTACCGCCGACATGGGTTCGAGCTGGTCTCGACGGAACGCAAGAACGCGCTGCTCGCGGCCCACTGGACCATCCCGGACCGCCAGATCGAGACCTCGGTGGTGCTGGCCAATCCCCCGCTCGACGAGGCGTGAGGGGGCGCTCGGAAGGGTCGTCCTCGCCTGACGGGCGGGCGTCGTGTCGCCGGACGGACATGCGGGAGCACCAATGCTTGCCTTTTGGGTACGTTGCGAAGGATTCGAGCGGCAGGGGTGCCAATGCAGCTTCGAAGTGTCTGGGCATGCTCGCTCTTGACGACCGGCCTCATGGCGGTTCTGCCGGTGATGTCCGCCGGCGCGGCTCCGCTGGGCCTCCCGGCGCCCCCCGCAACGCCGGGCCTTCCGCTGCCCGCACCCGGCGTGCCCGCGAATGGCCCCATCCCATTGCCGCTTCCAACGGCCCCGGGCTCGCGGGCGCCCGTCTCGGCACCGTCCGACCCGATGACCTCACCGGCCGCGGCGGAGATCCTCGCGGCGCCCGCATCGGCCACCGGCCTCGCGGATGCCGCGCCACGGTCCGTGTTCCCCTTGGACACGGGTGCGAGCGGACTTGACGGCGCGGGCTCCGGCCAAAGCGGCCCGTCCGCGTCGACCGATACGGGACGCGCGCCGAAGCCTGCGCCGAAGCCTCCGCCCTCGATAGACCCGGGAGAACGCCGCGCGGGCGTCGGCCTGCGCCACATGCTGCGCCAGCTCGGCGGCTGCGTGGGCACGCTGCCCGCGAGTGAGGGTCGCGTGCTGATGCTCCGCGCCAACCTCGGCGGACGCCAGCCTCGTCCCCGGCGCCGCGTGGCCGCGCTCGTCGCGATGTCCCTCGGTGCCGTGCGCGCCGCCGAGCGGCGTGGGGTCAACGAGCTGCGCACGGCTCACCAACGCGGCGCGTGCGGGAACGGAAGCGGCCTCGACGGGACCACCCCGGCGGCGTCGTCCGCGTCCGCGATCGCAGCCACGACCTCCGAGATCGCCGCCGCGGAGGCGAGCACCCCGGGCTCGGGCCCGGGGCCGCCGCCCGCCCCCGGTGCCCACACGCCTCCCCTGGCCGCGGGGGGCGCGCCCGCCACCACGGCGGCCGCCCTGCCAGTCGCTCCGCACCGTGCGTCGGACGCCCCGCTCCCGCTATGGGCCCTGCTGGCGCTCCTCGGCGTCCTCGGCGGCCTCCTCATCGCGGTGGTCGGCTGGGACGCTCTCCGCGCGGTGCGCCCGGGTTGGCGCTATGAACCGCCCTTCGGGCGGCAGAGCGGCTATCCGACCCTCCCGCTGGTGAGGGACGCGCCGCCTCTGCCAAAGGCGCCCGAGGAGCCGCGGCCCGAGCCCACGCCCTCACCGTTGGAGCGCCGGCCGGACCAGCGCCCGCGCCGTCGGCGGCACCCGGTTCAGGGCGAGCGCCGACCGGCCGGACAGCGCCGTCCCGGCGGCCACGGCTGAGCGGACCCGCGACCATCTCCCCGCGCGCCGGCGACGCGTCGGCCCGGCTCGACGCCACCAGCCTCCGGCGCGTGTCCTTCGTCTTCGTAACCAACACCGGTCCGGATCGCGGATACATTGGCGGCGGATGAGGCGCCGAGCGTTCATCGGGTTGGGGGCCGCCGGGCTGGCGGCCGCGGTCGTCGGGCCCTACCTCGGTCTGCTGCTCCCGAACGGTGTGGAGAACGCGGTGGCCGACATGCTCGACGTGACGCCCGCGTTCGCGAGCAAGCTGCTCGCGACCGTCCGCCGGCAGTACGGTCAAGCCGAGTACGAACGGCGTGTCGTCGAGTTCGCGATCGCGGCGCACGACCCATGGAGGGCGGCGCTTCCGGCCGGGGTGCGGCAGCGTGGGCTTCTCGCCCTCCTCGGGCCGATGATGGAGAACTCAGCCGCGGGCCTGGCATACGTCGCGCGGGGCGGCGATCCCGCGCCCGCCGCGTGCAACGGGCTTCGCCGTCCGGCATGAGCACCGCGGAGGCCGACGTTGCGATCGTGGGGTCCGGGGTCAGCGGGCTGCTGGTCGCGAGGTCTCTGCTGAAGGCCGGCCGCCGAGTCACGATCGTCGAGCGCGGCGAGCTGAAGACGCACGCCGAGCAGTTCAGGGACCGCAGCTATACGGTCGACATGCCGAGCACCCGGCCCAATCACGAGACGGCCCCGGGATCGCCGGACTATCCCTGGGACTACGTCTACGGAGTCGGCGGTTCGTCGCTGCACTGGGACGCGGCGACGCCTCGGTTTCATCCGAACGACTTCCGGATGCGCTCGCGCTTCGGCGTGATGGTCGACTGGCCGCTGTCCTACGCGGAGCTGCTCCCCTTCTACCGCCGCGCCGAACAGGCGCTGGCCGTGGCGGGGGCGCGGGACCATTCGCCGCTGCCCGCGCATCCGTTCAGTCCGATGGACCGCTTGGTCGCTCCCCACCTGGCCCCGTACGTCCCGTTCCCGCAGGCCCGTCCGACGCGTCCCGTTCGCGGGAACCCCGCCTGCTGCGGCTCGGCGACCTGCGAGCTCTGCCCCGTGGACGCCCGTTTCTCAGCCCTGAACGGCCTGGCCGACGTGATCGGTCATCCGCACGTCGATCTCAGGAAGGGCACCGTGGCCGCACGGGTGCGCCTGGACCCCGGTGGTCGCTCGGCCGCGTCGCTCGAGTGCCTGGGCCGGGGCAACGCACCGCTCTCGATACGAGCGCGGACCTTCGTGCTGGCGGCCAACGGACTCGAGAATCCCGGACTTCTCCTGCGGTCGGGGCTCGATGGCGCGGCGGTCGGCCGGTACCTCTTCGACCACACTCATCGCAACGTGCAGCTCGTGGTGCGCGCCCGCGTCTCGGCGGGCGTCGGCACCACCCTGTCGACCGGGGAGTCGCGGGCGTTTGTCGACGGCCCGTTCCGCTCCCACCGCTCGAGCGCGCTGCTGAGCCCCTACAACCCCGGGGTCACGCTCGGAGAGCTGGCCGTCGATGCCGCTGTGGCCGGACGGAATGGACGCGCGCTGCGGCGAGAGGTGGTGGACCGGTGGGAGCACACCCTGCCGATCGACACGCTGCTCGAGGACGTGCCCAGGGCCGAGCGTCGGGTTACGCTCTCCCGGCGTCGGGACTCGTTCGGCCTTCCACTCAACCGGGTCGCCTACCCACCGGAGGGCCCCTACGAGCGCCGGGGCATCGGGGCGGTCCGCGATGAGCTCGAGCGGCGGCTCGCCTCGCTGGGGATCCGAGAGATACGTGTGGTCGAGGGCCGTCGGGGCGGTCACACCCTGGGAACGTGCCGCATGGGGCCGCCGGGCGAAGCGGTGGTCGACCGCGATCTGCGCCATCACCAGGTCGAGAACCTGTTCGTGGCCGGCGGCTCGGCGTTCCCCACCTACTCGCCGGCGCACCCGACGCTGACCATCTCCGCGCTGGCGATCCGGCTGGGCGACCACCTCGCGGCCGCCTGAGGCCGCCCGGTCAGTCCAGCCGCTCGGGCAGGCCGAAGCGACCGAAGCTGGCCGCCAGCCGGCGGGGATCGGCGTCGAACTCCGGCAACCGCGCGAGGGCCTCGCGGTCGTCGGTCTCCGCCTCGCGCGTGATGAAGGCCGTGACGCCGCTGATGCGGTCCCCGCGGAGGGTCAGGACGTTGAGCGCGAACGGGAGGTAGGCCTGCTCGTCGTCGTCCCAGCTGTAGAAGGCGAGCGCCGGCTGCCCGTTGGCGCGAGTCTCGATGTGGCGCCAGCGCCAGCGGCCGGAGAGCGGGTAGCCCGCCAGGAAGATCCCGATCTCCTCGCGACCGCCGAACCAGCTGGCGAGCGGCGGCATCGCGAAGGTCGCGTCCTCGGTCAGCATGGCGACGACTCCGTCGACGTCGCCCCGGTCCCAGGCATCGACGTAGCGCTCGACGACATCCCGCATCCCGTCGTCGCCGAGCGTGCGCAGGGTCGCCTGCTGGCTCTGCTCGGGAAGCTTGTCGTCGACGGACTTCCGTGCGCGCTGGAGCGCGCTGTTCACCGACTGGACCGTCGTGTCGAGCGATTCGGCGACCTCGCGCGCCGAGTAGCCGAGCACCTCGCGCAGGATCAACACCGCGCGCTGGTTCGCCGGGAGGTTCTGCAGCGCGGCGATGAAGGCCAGCTCGACGCTCTCGCGCTGCTCGTAGCGCGCCTCCGGCCCGGCGAATCCGTCCTCGAGGCCCAGCTGGTCGTCCGGGAAGGGCTCCAGCCACACCGACTCGACGAGCGGCTCGCCGGGGCCGTCGTGCGGGTCCGTCGCCGGGCCGTAGTCGATCGGAAGCACGCGCTTGGGCCGCCGCTCGATCGCGTTCAGGCAGGTGTTCGTCGCGATCGTGTACAGCCACGACCGAAGCGAGCTTCGTCCCTCGAACCGGGCCAGTCCGCGCCAGGCGCGCAGCGACGCCTCCTGGAGCGCATCCTCGGCGTCATGGACCGAGCCGAGCATGCGGTAGCAGTGCGCCTGCAGCTCTCCGCGGTAGGGCTCGAGCAGGCTGCCGTACGCCTGCTCGTCGCCCGCGCGAGCCGCCTCGAGCAGCTGGCTCTCCTGCGCCGTCGCACCTGCCGATCGTGTGGCCATCCCGACTGCAGACTAGAACACCGGGACAGCGCGCCCTCAGAGCGGCAGCGATGCGTTTTCGACGGTCAGCCCGAGGTGTCGTGCGGGCCCAGGTCCGCCGCGGCCTCGTCGGGATCGGAATAGGACTTGCCCCAGACCACCTTGTCGCCGGCATAGCGGAAGATCCAGGTGATCGGCTGGTCGATCGACGCGCCGCTCTGACGGCCCTTGACGCGGAGCTCGCCCGACAACACGACCGCGTCGCCCTCCTCGCGGACCTCGTCCACGGTCGCGCGCATGTACTCGAACTGCTCGGCGGTGTCGGCGAACCAGTCGCGGATCCCGTCGTGGCCTCGGTAGGGACCCTCGGTGGCGGACCGAAGCGGCCACCACTCGACGTTCGCGGCGAAGGTCGCGACGATCGCATCGACGTCGCGCCGGTTGAACGCGTCGATGTTCGCGCGAGCCTCGGCTACGCGGTCGCCCATGGCGCCGCACGCTCTCACAATGCGCGCGGGTTCGCGGCCTCGGGCCGCGAGACCTACGCGTGGACCGGCGCCACCTCGCGCGACATGCTCTCGGGGTCGTGCACGACGCTGCAGTTGCGGCCGGCCGCCTTGGCCGCGTAGAGCGCCGTGTCGGCGGCATGCATGAGGGCCGCCGGCGTCTCGTCGGCGTGACGCACCTCCGCCACGCCGAACGAGATCGTCAGCGGCGCGCCGTCGCTGCCGACGGTGCCCGCGACGCTCGTACGCAGGCGCTCGGCGGCCTCGAGGCCGCCCACGGCGTCCGTGTTCGGCAGGAGGAGCGCGAACTCCTCGCCGCCGACGCGCGCCACCGTGTCGATCGTCCGGGCGGTGGCCCCCAGGGTCCGGGCCACGGTCGCCAGCGTCGCGTCGCCGGCGGCGTGGCCGAACCGGTCGTTGAGCTCCTTGAAGCGGTCGAGGTCGCCGACCAGCAGGGTGAGGGGGTCGCCCGTCCGGCGGGTGCGTTCGAGCTCGAGCTCGAAGCGCTCCTCGAAGCCGCGACGGTTGAGCAGCTGCGTCAGGGCGTCCGTCCGAGCCGTGTCGCGCAGCTGTTGGAGCAGCCGGTCGATGCTCCGGCGCAGGATGTGCAGGGCGACCGCCGCGCCGGCCACGACCGACAGGGTGACGATCCAGCGGGTGAACGCCGCCGAGCCGGTCGTTCCGATGGCGTTGAGCACGCCGGCGTACGCGGCGCCGATGAGCGTCACCGACGCGGCGATCCCCCGGGGCCTGAAGAAGTAGCCGATGTAGAAGGCCGGCCACACGTAGAAGAACTCGTTGAAGGCGGGCGGTCCGCCAAAGCGCTCGCCGTTGCAGTAGACGGCGGCGCTGACCGCGAACACCCCGGCCATGACGATCGCGGGCGGGATCCACGACGCCCCGCGGAATCTCGCGGGCAGCGTCAGGACGACCAGGCCGCACACGAGCTGGAAGACGGCGACGAAGGCGAACCCGAGCACGTCGAGCTGCTCGCTGTGCGGAGCCGCCGTGGCCACAGCCGTGATCGCCGCGCCCCCGAAGAACAGGAACGCGCCGATGCGGACCGTGACACCCTGGCGACCGGCGTTCATTCCCTCTCAATTTCGGCCGTTCCCGCGCTCAACGTGAATACCGCCGAGCCGTGGCTGCCTGCAGGCGCGCCGTACGCCTACATCTCCGACTCGCCTACCGCCTGGAAGCGCCGATCCTGCTGAGAAATACGACCAGGTTGCTCAGGAAGACGTTCCTGGGGAACGCGGCGGCCGGGTCGTTGTGGGCATACGAGGTGCGGCGGTCGACCAGGGTGAGCTGCCGCCGGGGAATGTGCGATTGCCGAGCAAGGGCGCGGGCCGCGTCCAGGACGCGCTTGCCCCCCAGCGCGGCGCCGAACGCGTAGATCGGAACGTGCACGTCGGCGCCGTGGGTGGCCCGGACGTCGAGGATGCTCTGCGCCGAGTTGGCGTTGCCGTCACCGACCGCCCCGGAGTCGATCGTCAGGCGCATCGGGTGATACCACGCGGTGCCGTCCACGCTCTGCAGCCCGGTCCCCGAGAACACCTGGGCGTAGCGCTGGATCGGCGTGATCGCGCCCGCCCGGACCCAGCCGCGGGGATTCCCGCTCGTCGCGAGGTGGCCGAGGTGGGCCTGCGCCGCGACCAGGCCCCGGGGCGAGGTCTTCGTGTCGAGCGCGTATCCGTACGTCCCCAGGTTGGTGGCCGGGACCGGCGGCTTGAGGTTGGCCGGGAGGAGCGGCCAGGCCTGCCCGATCGACGGCGCGTTGGGGTCGAGGAGGGCCCCCGTGGAGCCCGTCACGTTGAACAGCCCGGCGAGCGGGGCCGGGATCCCGCCGAACGACAGCCACGGCGACCCCGTCTGCAGCTTGCCGAGCGACTGGGACGCCTGATCCGGGGTGACGGGCTTCGGGCTGCTGCCGCCGTCGATGTACACGAGGCCGGCGAGGCCGCGGGCGCCCGCCCTTCCGCCGAAGTCCCAGGTCGCGTAGGCCGTGGTGATCGAACCGCCGAGCGAGTGCCCGCCCAGGACCACGCGACCGCCGCGCCTCTGGGCGGCCAGGACGACGTGCCGGAGATCCTCCACCGCGACCCGCATGCCCCAGCGGCGCGCGAATCCGACGTTCGCGTCCGGAACCGAGCGGAAGTGCGTCGTGACGCTCGGGTCGGTGAGATAGCCCAGGTAGTAATCGAACAGCTGCCGTGCGGTGGCGCGGTGCGCCTTGGCCCGGTTGACCATCGACTGTTCCTCGAGCAGGTTCTCGCGGCGCTCGACCGACCAGACCTGCCAGCCCGGGACCATCGCGGCCACGGTCTTTGCGAGCGGCACGAAGTACCCCCCGCCGGCGGAGGTGCCGGGTACCAGCACGAGCACGTTGCGCGCGCGCGCGGGCCCGACCTTGATCACCCCGACGCGGTTGTACATCGCCGGTGTGCCCGGCGCGGTGAAGCCCCTCATCCATGTGGCCCCGGCGGCCGTCGCGAACGACGGCGCGATCGCCGCGCACGCCAGCGCGACCGCCGTGGTGGCGGCGCAACGAAATCTCCGGGCGGCGAGCGAGGACACGGCGACGCGGCGGGACTATAACGAGACAACGCACGGTTCTGTCTTGATTTCCAGCGGACCGTTTGGAAGCATTTTGCGTCGCGCCAGCTGGGCAGGGGTTGTCCGCCGGCGCCTGGGTTGCCGACGGACAACGAGCTGCGGGAGGACCACCATGGGCAGGCGGATGAGGACGACGCTCGCGTTCGCGATCGCGGGAGTCCTCGCGGCCGCCCTCGGAACCGGCGGCGCCGCGGCGGCGGGTCCGACACCCGGCACGCCCGAGTACGTCCAGCGCGACAACCAGAACATCGCCGACGCGTACGGACGCCAGACGGCGCCGGACGGGCAGCTCAATCCCTCCTACGTCTCCGCCGTACCGGGGGCGACGAATCCGGGCTACCTCCAGCAGGTCGTCCAGCAGGCGGCCAACCCGACGCGGCCGATCCTCGATCCCGGTCAGGTGGTGCCCGGTTGGAACCAGGGCAACGCCTACCGCCAGACCTGGCCGGGTACCCGCGGCCTGGAGATCCCGGTGGCGTTCACCAACCGCTACGGCGCCCTGCTGCGCGGCGACGTGTACGCGCCGCTGCCCGGCGCTCGCGACCCGTACACCGGGAGGCGCCTGCACGGCCCGTTCCCAGGCGTGGTCATCACGACGGGCTCGATCCAGGGCTCGGAGAAGATGTACCGCTGGCTGGCCGAGGACCTCGCGGAGCGCGGCTACGTCGTGATCACCTACGACGTCCAGGGTCAGGGGACCAGCGAGACGCTTCCTCACCAGGGGCCCCAGGCCGACTTCCCGACCTGCGATCCCACCGCCAAACCGGCCCCCGGCGAGCAAAGCGGCTGCCCCGGCGTCCCCTTCCAGCAGTCGTCGAACTTCATCTACGGCACGCAGGACGCACTGACGTTCCTGCTTGCGACCCCGAAGCGCCGCTACCCCAATCCCTCGGCCGGGTCGGCGAACGTCAACGCGTTCAACCCGCTCTGGCGGCTCATCGACCGCCGCCGGGACCGGCACACGGCGACCCCGGGCCGCACGACGCGCGTGGGCATCGTCGGCCATTCGCTCGGCGCCGCCGCGGTGTCGTTCGTGCAGGGCGTCGACTCCCGCGTGGCGGCGGCCGTCGCGCTGGACAAGCTGTCGGCCAGCGGAAGCTTCAACCAGGACCAGAAGGTCACGCCGACGGTGCCGTCCCTCGGCGTCCAGTCCGAGTACGGCTTCAACGTCGAGCCCTACTGGATGATGGGAGCGTCCTCGGTCTCGCCCAGCCCCGGCTCCCCGCAGCAGGGCCCCGACCCCAAGCGCGAGGAGAGCACCGGGTTCACCGGATGGCGCCGGGCGGGGGTCGACTCGATGGTCATCGTTCCGCGCGCGTCGACGCACCTGGAGTACACGGACATCAACTATGCGCTGCCGGCCAGCCGCTACGGCCAGGACGTCGCGAGCTACTACGTGCAGGCTTGGCTCGACCGCTACCTCAAGCACGACCGCGGCGCCGAGCGGCGGCTGCTGGCCGGCCGGCTCGGCTATCTCGAGCCGGTCGGGCAGGGACGCTGGGCCCCGGTCGCGCTCAAGCGCGCCGACCGCCTGAGCTTCTACTTCTGCTCGGGCTACGCGTTCCGGTCGAACGCGGGGCGGCTGCTCCAGAGCCTCGACGTGGGCGGGGTGGGCGGCTGCTGACGCCGAGGAGCGCCGCCTCGACGTCACGGAGGCGGTCGACGTCGCCGCGGATCCCCGCGGCGACGTCGCTGAAGAGGAAGGCCTCGGCGAGTCGCACGATCGCGTAGGCGAGCGTCTCCGGCTCGACCGGCGGCTCGTACGCGCCGCGCCTCACCTGCTCCTCGATCAGCGCCGCGATGCGGCCGACGAGGTGGGGCTCGACGACTCCGGCTCCCGAGGTGATGACCCGCAGCGCGGCCTCGCGCTCCTGCTCGACATAGAGGCGCAGCGCGGGGGCGCCGACGATGCCGCGATTGAACCGGTCGAACGTGTCCAGGAGGACCCGTCCGCCGCGGCCCCTGGCCTCGGCGCGCGCCCCGTCGAGCAGCGGATCGGCCGCCCGAGCGAGCACCTCGCCCATGAGGCCGTCGCGCCCGCCGAACCACCGGTACACCGTGGCGCGGCCGAGGCCGAGCTCGAGGGCGATCGCCTGGACGTCGACCCGCTGACCTCGCAGGTACCGGTGCATGGCCGCCGCGAGGACGTCCTCCCGACTGGCCGCGGCCGGCCGGCCGCGCTTGGGCGTGCTGGGCGTATCCGGCACGGGCCGACGCTACCGCGATACCGCGTCCTGCGACACCACGCCGTCGTCCTCGCCTCGACCGGTCGCGACGGCCTGGCCGGCCGGCCGCGTCCTCAGCCGATGCCCGCTTCGCGGCGAAGCTCGCCGGGTCGCGGTTCGCCGGAGTTGGCGAGCAGGTCGTCGACGATCTGCTGCGCGCATTGCCGCGCGTCGGTGATCGACGCCGCCGCTTTGTCGGCGGCGCCGCTCTGGAGGTGGGCTCCGGCGAGCACGAGCCGCTGGATGATCTCGTCGTTGATCTCCATCGCGCGCTTGCGGAGGGCCTCCGCAGCGGCGAGCTGCGCCTCGGCGTCGCGGACGCGCTCGCTCTCGGTGACGTCCTCGCAGACACCGACCATGCGAATTGGCGCGCCCGCGTCGTCGCAGATCACCTCGCCCTGCGTTTTCATGAGGATCTCGCGGCCGTCTTCGCGCTGGATCCGCTTGATGTCGTCGAAGGATTCGTGGTCCTCGAAGGCGCGGCGGTTGCGCTCGTCCACCGAGTCGCGGTCCTCCGGGTGGACCCGCGTGAGGAACTCCTCGTAGGTGGGAAGGATCGCGCGCGGCTCGAGCCCGTAGATCCGGAACAGCTCGTCGGACCACCACACGACGTTCCGCGGGATGTCCCATTCCCAGCTGCCGACCCGCGCGAGCTGCTGGGCCTCGCTCAGCTGACGGCGGGCGCGGGCCAACTCCGACTCCGCCGTGCCGATGCGCTGCTCGAGCGCTTCGATTCGTGAGGAGGATTCGTTGGTCTCGGGCATCGGCAGGGGGGAGGCGTCTCCCGTGACGCGATGCTATCCCGGCGCGGCGCGCGGGGGAAGGCGTTTCGGGCGCGCCCTCGCGAGCACGCGCCGCCCGTGCGGAACCGCGTCGAGCCGGACGCGCGCCTAGGCGGCGGACGCGCCGGTGCCCACGGGGCAGGACACCCCGGTGCCGCCGATGCCGCAGTAGCCGCCGGGGTTCTTGGCCAGGTACTGCTGGTGGTAGTCCTCGGCGTAGTAGAAGCGGCCGGCCTCGGCGATCTCGGTGGTGATCTCGCCCAGCCCGCGCTCGCTCAGCGCCGTCTGGTAGCGGTCCCGCGAGGCGCGCGCGGCCTCGGCCTCCGCGGCGGAGGTGGTGTAGATCGCCGAGCGGTACTGGGTGCCGAGGTCGTTGCCCTGGCGCATGCCCTGGGTCGGATCATGGCCCTCCCAGAAGACACGCAGGAGGTCGTCGTAGCTGACCTGCTTGGGGTCGAAGGCGACGAGGACCGCCTCGGTGTGACCGGTCCGGCCCGAGCACACCTCCTCGTAGGTCGGGTTGGGAGTGTGGCCGCCGGCGTAGCCGACCGCGGTCGAGATCACGCCGGGGACCTCCCAGAAGTCGCGCTCGGCGCCCCAGAAGCAGCCCATCCCGAAGATCGCCGTCTCCGTGCCCTCGGGCCACGGCGGCTTGAGCGGCGCGCCGTTGACGAAGTGGGTCTCGGGGACGCGGATCTCGCTGTCCCGGCCGGGGAGCGACTCCTCGGCGGCGGGGACGTTGAGCTTGTTGGAGAAGCGCGAGAGGAACATGGATTCAGCCTACTCGTTCCGTCTCGCGGCCCAGCGGACCGTTACAGCCTCAGTTGAGGGACGGGTCGACCGGCATGCGCGCGAGCAGCGCGTACTCCCCGCCCTTGCGGCGAAGGGCGACCGACCACAGGTCGTCGGCGCGAAAGGGATCTTCGGGATCGACCGGATCGACGATCCAGGCGTCCTCCTCCAGCTCGGCCTCGAGCTGGTCCGGCCCCCAGCCGGCGTAGCCCGCGTACACGCGCGCGCGGCGCAGATCGACCTCGGGGTTGTCGGGGTCGAGGACGCCCAGGGCGCCGACGACGAGGCGCGACGCGTGATCCGGATCATCGAAGTCGGCGAGGGCGATGACCGCCTCCGGATGTACCGGGCCGCCCACGTGCACGACGTCGTCGTCTTCGCCCAGATCCGCCAGCCCCGGCACGGCCTCGCGGACGGATGCATCCGAGGGACGGTTGAGCACCACGCCCATGGCGCCATCCTCGTTGTGCTCCAGTACGAGCACGACCGCGCGCCGGAAATAGTCGGCCAGCCGGGGTGAGGCGATCAGCAGGTGAGAGCGCAGCGACTCCGGCATGCCTGCATTGTGCCCGGAAAACCGCGCTATCTTGCGCGCGGACGGGTTTGTAGCGAGGTCGGGCCTCGCACGTGATGGATCACAAGTCCTCCAACTCCCCGCTCCGGCGCGCGCGCGCCCAGCTCATGGCCGCCGTGCTGGCGGTGGCCCTGGTGGCGTTCGCCGCCATCTCCTCGGCCCCCGCGGCCACCCCGCGACGGACGCTCGCCTTCGCGCGCTTCTTGAGCGCGCCGCCGGGGCAGCCGGGACGGTTGTCCAGCCCGACGGGTATGGCCACCGACACCTTCGGCAACGTCTTCGTGGCGGACACGGGGCACGATCGCGTCGCGCGCTTCACCGTCGGCGGACGTTACCTCGGCTCCGTCGGCGGGCCGTCGGTCCTGTCGCAGCCCGAGGGCGTCGCGGTCGATGCGTTCGGCGACGTCTACGTCGCCGACACCGGTCACAGCCGGATCGTGGAGTTCGACCCCAATGGCGCGGTCGTGCGCGCGTGGGGATCGGAGGGGGACGGCCCGGGTCAATTTCGGTTCCCCACCGCGCTCACGATGGAGCCGGGCGGCGACCTGTACGTGGCCGACACCGGCAACGGCCGCGTGCAGCGCTTCCCGCCCGCCGGGGGGCTGCCCAAGCTCGTGATCGGCAGCCCGGGGTCGCGGCGCGGCCAGTTTGACGCGCCGAGCGGGGTCGCCGTCACGCAGACCGGGGACGTGCTCGTTTCCGACACCGGCAACGACCGCGTCCAGGTCTTCTATCCCACCGGCGCTTTCCGGCGCGTATGGGGCCGGCACGGCAGCGATCCCGGGCGATTCGACGGCCCGCAGGGCCTCGCAATCGACCCCGCGGGCGCCGTGCTCGTGGCCGACGGCGGCAACGATCGAGTCGAGGCCTTCACGAACACGGGGCGGTTCCTGGGCCAGACCCAGGCGCGCCCGGCGCGCGAGGCGCTGCAGGGCCCGGCCGGCGTCGCCACGGACTGCAGCGGGCGCGTGCAGGTCGCCGATGGCGACGGCGACCGGGTGGCCAGCCTGCGACCGGCCGACCTGATCACCCCCGCCAAGAACACGATCAAGTACTTCCACAGCTACGTGGCGGCCAACGCGGCCATCGAGCGCGTCATCACCAGCAAACGCCTCGTCGCCCTGACCTTCGACGACGGACCGTCGCAGGGCTACACCCAGCGCGTGCTCGACATCCTCGCGGCCTACCGGATGCACGCCACCTTCTTCCTCGTCGGCCGTTGGGTCCAGACCTTCCCCCAGCTCGTCCGCGAGGAGATGGCCCTCGGCCACGAGATCGGCAACCACACCTACGACCACCCGCATCTCACGCGGCTCGCCCCCGCGAGCGTGACCGCCGAGCTGCAGGGCGGCACGTCCGCCCTGGCGCAGGTCGGCGCCCCGACGCCGCGATGGTTCCGGCCGCCCTACGGCGACTTCAGCGGGGCCATCAGCACCGCCGCCGACGCGCTCGGCCAGACGACGATCGGCTGGCACCACACGTTCGACCAGTACCTACTCCAGGACCCCTCCGGCGGCGTTGCGGACCTGCTGCGCAACCTCCGACCCGGATCGATCGTGCTGGCCCACGACGCGCAGTACTCACTCGACAGCCGGCTCGCCCAGCTGCCGAATTTCCTGTCGGGCCTGCGACGCAACTGCATGACCCCGACCACGGTGGGCGACCTGCTGCGCCAGACGGGCTTCTACGGCGTGCGCACCGGCGGCGCGGCCCCGGGCACCACGCCGTCCCCGGGGTCGGAGTAGCCGCCGGCAACCGCGTCAGGTGACCTCGCGCAGGCGCCCGGTCTCGACCTCGTAGACGAAGCCGCGGATCGAGTCCTTGTTGGGAATGAACGGGCTCGCCTCGATCCGGGCGACGGTCTGGCGGACGTCCTCGTCGAGGTCCGAGAACGCCTCGGCGGCCCACGTCGGCTTGATCCCGGTGTCCTCCTGGATCTGCGCCTTGAAGTCGTCGTCCTTGAACGTGAGCATCCCGCAGTCGGTGTGGTGGATGACCATGATCTCCTCGGTGCCGAGCAGTCGCTGAGAGATGGCCAACGAGCGGATCTCGTCGTCGGTCACGACGCCGCCCGCGTTGCGGATGACATGGGCATCTCCCTCCTGCAGGCCGAGGATCACGTACGGGCTCAGGCGCGCGTCCATGCAGGTGACGATCGCGACCTTCTTGGCGGGCGGCAGCGGTACATCGCCCTTGTCGAAGCCGGCGGCGTACCGCTCGTTGTTGGCCAGAAGCTCATCGGTCGCGCTCATCTGAAGGCTCCTCGTGAATCGGGTGGGGGCGAACGGGGGTGCTTGAATCCTACAAACCCGCCCGGGTTTCTATCGTTTGCGATGCCCCGGGCGCCGGAGCCCCGCGGCGCCGGTAGCCTTTCGTGAGTGGCCACGCCGGAGATCGCCAGGGCCGTGCCGGCGCGGTGGCTGCCCGCTGCCCGCGTCGTCCGTGAGGCCGCCGCCGCGACAACGCTCGCCGGCATCGTCGCCGGCGTATTCCTGTTCGCGTCGGCGGCGGCGTCGGGCCCGTACAGCTTCGTCTATCACGGCAAGCTCGGTCCGTCGGGACTGCCGGGATGGGTCAACGGCCCGCTCGACGGACTCAGCCCCGGACTGACCGCCACGCGCCTGATCGTGCTGTCGTCGGCGCTGTTCGGGCTCTACCTCGTCGCCGTCGCGCTGGCCGACGCGATGCGCTTCGGCTGGGTGGTCGCGGCGATCCTGGCGCTGCACGCGATCCTGCTGGTCGGGCCGCCTACATGGCTGACCGACGCGTTCAACTACCTCGGATTCGCGCGGCTGGGCGCGTTGCATGGCCTCGATCCCTACGGGCACACGCCGTCGGCGGTACCGACCGACGCCGCCTTTCCCTATGTGAGTTGGCCGCATCTGACGAGTCCCTACGGCCCGCTGTTCACCGCGGGCAGCTACGTGCTCGTGCCGCTGGGCGTGAGCGGCGGCCTCTGGGCGCTCAAGGCCGCCGTCGTGGCGGCGTCGCTGGGCTCCCTCGCGGTGGTGTGGAAGATCGCCGAGGCGCTCGAGCGGCCCGTCGTACCGGCGCTGGTCCTGGTCGGGCTCAACCCGCTGTTCCTCCTGTACGGGGTCGGCGGCTTCCACAACGACCCCTTCATGCTCCTGCTCGTGCTCGCCGGCATCCTGTGGGCCGTCCGCGGCGTCGGGAGCCGGGCGGGGGCGGCGATCGTCGCCGCGGCGGCGGTGAAGGTCACCGGGGGGCTCGCCCTCCCGTTCATGTGGGCCGGCAGCCGCGACCGGCGCGGCGTGGTACTCGGCGCCGCGGTCGCGGGCGTCGGCGTCATCGCCCTCTCCGCGATCCTGTTCGGCGCCGACCTCGGCGCGGCGCTGACGCCGTTCAGCGACCAGGGGAACGCCACGTCGCTGCGCTCGTTCCCGGGCATGATCTCCTCGGTGTTCCTCGGCCGGGGCGTCGTCTCGCCGACGGTCCAGGTCCTGGCGCAGGTCGCCTTCGCGGTGGTGGTGCTCGGCCTGGTCGTGCACACCTGGCGCGGCGGCGACTGGATCGTCAACGCCGGCTGGGCGACGCTCGCCCTGTTGCTCGCACTCCCGTGGGTGATGCCGTGGTACGTCGCGTGGCTGCTGCCGTTCGCCGCATTGGGCGGGAACCGGCGGCTGCGCGTGGCCGCGCTTACCCTGACCGCGTTCCTGGTGGTCGTGCGCATGCCGTATCCACCGGTCTAGATTCCCTCCCGTCGCCTCCGTCCTTACTGAGAAGATGCGCGGCGGATGATCTTCCGGCAGTTCCTTCATGACGATCTGGGGTGCGCGTCCTATGTCATCGGCGACATGGACGCGGGCGTGGCGGCCGTCGTCGACCCGCGCCTGCACATCGACGAGTACCTGGCGCTCGCCCGCTACCTCGAC
>DASYIJ010000104.1:0-3831 GCA_035997675.1 Solirubrobacteraceae bacterium | reverse complement strand
GGGTCTAGATAGGCGTCACCAACCTAGGAGGACGTCATGAGCAAGACCAAGACCCGCATCAGCAAGCTCGGCACGGTCGTCATCCCGGTCTCCGACCAGGAGCGCGCCATCGAGTTCTACGTCGAGACGCTGGGCTTCGAGAAGCGCGCCGACGTGCCCTTCGGCAACGGTTACCGGTGGGTCGAGGTGGCGCCGGCCGACGCGGTCACCACGATTGCGATCGTTCCGCCGCCCCCCGGCAAGCCGACCGGCAACGTCGAGACCGGCATCGGGCTGAACACCGATGATGTCGATGCCGACCACGACGACCTCCGGGCCCGTGGCGTCGACGTCGACGCCGAGGTCAGCCGCATGGGCGACCCGGTCCCGCCGATGTTCTGGTTCCGCGATCCGGACGGCAACAGCCTGATGGTCGTCGAGACCGGCTGAGGTGTCCCCCCAAACGGCCCCGGGCTCGGCCGGGCGTCGAGCCCGGGCGCCGTGCCGTTCGCGTGGCTTGCAGTCTTCGCCGCCGGCTATGCGGCGGCGTCGAGCGAGGGGGCGCCGCGGACTTCGTTGGGCGGACGCGGGGGCGCCAGGAGGAAGCCCTGGACCTCGTCGCAGCCAAGCCGCTGCACCTCGGCCAGCTCCTGCTCGTTTTCCACACCCTCGGCGACGACCGACAGGCCGAGCGTGTGCGCCAGGCCGACGATCGCCGCAACCACCGCGGACGTCTGCGACGGCGATTCCAGGCCCCGGATGAACGACCGGTCGACCTTGACCGCGTTGATCGGCAGTCCCTGGAGATAGGACAGCGACGAGTAACCGACTCCGAAGTCGTCGATCGCGACCCGCACCCCCCACTCCGACAATCCGGCCAGCGCGCGCACGACGGCGTCGACGTCGCCGATGAGGCGGCTCTCGGTTATCTCGAGCGTGAGGACGTTCGGAGGCAGTCCGGTCTCGTCCAGCACGGAGCGAACGGCGGTCTCCAGGTTGTCGGCATCGATGTCGCGAACCGAGACGTTGACGGAGACGCCGATGTCCCAGCCCGCGTCACGCCAGCGCGCCGCCTGACGGCAGGCTTGCCCGAGCACCCAGTCGTCGATGGTGCGGATCAGGCCCGTCTGCTCCGCCAGCGGGATGAACTCCTCGGGAGGAATGGCTCCGAGCGTCGAATGGTCCCACCGGGCCAGCGCCTCCATGCTGACCACGGTCGTCGATCCGATGGACGTGATCGGCTGATAGTGCACGTGCAGCTCTCCGCGCTCCAGCGCTCGCCGGAGGTCCTGGCTGAGCGCGGCGCGCCGTGCGGTCACGACGCCGATGGCCCCCTCGTAGACGGTGTATCGGGACCCGCCTCGCTTCTTTGCCGCGTACATGGCGGAGTCGGCGTTGGACAGGACGCCGTCGGCGTCGCCCAGATTGGAGCCCACGGCGATGCCCACGCTCGCCGACACGAACACCTCCCGGCCGTCGACGAGACACGGCTGACGCAGCGCCTCGATCACGCGCTCGGCCACCGCGACCGCCTGCTCCTCTCCGCGGGTCAGGCGCTCGCAGACGATCACGAACTCGTCGCCGCCCATCCGGCCGACCGTGTCGGAGGGCCTGATGACCTGCTTGATGCGTCCGGCCAGCATTTCGAGGACTCGATCTCCGGCATCGTGGCCCATGCCGTCGTTGACCGCCTTGAAGCCGTCGATGTCGACGAACAGCACGGCCACCGCCTCCCCGTAGCGCTCGGCGGCGTGAAGCGCGTGGTCGAGTCGCTCGGAGAGCAGCGTGCGGTTCGGCAGCCCGGTCAGCGGGTCGTGCAGGGCCTGATGGGCGAGCTTCGCCTGCTCCGCGGCAAGTTTCTCCTCGAGACGATGGCGTTCCACCTCGAACTGGCGGGCCATGCGGACCAGGCTGGCGTCACAGCTCTGGGCGACGCTGGCCCGCGCCCCGGCCACGAGCGCCTCATTGGACCCGAGCCGCCGCGCCTCTTCCTCGAGCACCTCCACCGTGGCGTCGCGCCAGGCGAGATAAGCCTTCACGAGCGTGGACAGCGCAACCCGGTCGGCGAAGCTCCCGAGCGCCACGAGATCGTCCATCTCCTGGGCGCTCGCCGCTTCGCCGGTGGCCAGCCAGCGGCCGAGCACCTGCGTGGCCAGCACGTCCGCCCCTGCGATCGCGCGGCGCGCCTCCTCGCCGGCGTCCTCGCTGGCCGTCGAGACCATCGACTGCAGCCGATCCAGCACGCGCTGGGCGACGTCCTCGGCTCGGCCGTGCAACGCCCATCCGAGGTCCTCGCGGCCGCGGCGCGCGCCGTCCCGCGCAGCTCTCTCACCCATTCTTGGGTTATCGACACCCCATAGGGTCACTTGAGCGCGCGGGCGCGCGCAGGCGACGAAGCAGTGCGGGTCGGCGGCGTCTCAGCCGGCCGCGGGAGGCGCCGCACCCGGCGTCTCGACCTGAACCCGGAGAAACGGCAGCACGGCCGCCGCGACACCCTCGGGGTCGTCGAGGAACGGCCAATGCGAGCTGTCCTCGAGCACCGCGACCTCCGCCCGCGGGAACGCCTTTCGCTGCTGCTCGGCGTGGCGTAGCGGCACGAACGGGTCGCTCGCGCCCCAGACCACGAGCGCGGGACGGTCGAGCGTCGCGAAGTGCGCCGCGGCGGCCTCCAGCAGCTCGTCGTTCGTGCGGTTGCGGTACAGACGCAGGATGATCCTGCGGGTCCCACGGTCGTAGGTGTCGTACATCGCGTCGATGTCGCTCTGCGGGAGCTTCGGGTTGCTCTCGCTGATCGCCTTGACGAACGACCGCCGCGACGTCAGGGCCATCATCACCTCGCCCACGACCGGCCGCGCCCAGAGCTTCCCGACCCGGTGCATCTCGAACCCGATCAGCACGCCGGTGTTGATGAGCACGACGCTGGCGAAGGCGTCCGGATGCGCCGCCGCCCAGGCCAGCCCCCAGGGGCCGCCGAAGTCGTGAAGCACGAGGTGCGCGCGCTCTACGCCCAGCTGGTCGAGCGCGCCGCCGAGGAATCCCGCCGGCCCCTCGACCGGGAGCTTGAATTCGTCGCCCGGCCGGTCGGCCTGCCCGAAGCCGGGCATGTCCAGCGCAACCGAGCGCGCGATCGTGCCGGTCTGGCGCAGCAGCGCGCGCCACTCGTCGGCGGAGTTGGGATTGCCGTGGACGAACACCACGGCCTCGCCGGCGTCCTCGGGGCCCGTCTCGAGCACCCGCGAGCGAATCCCGTCCACGCTGAGCGGGCGCTCGCGCACGGCGGCAGGTTCCGATCCGACCATCGCGCCAACCCTATCCCGGCGGCTGCGCGGCGGGCGAGAAACCTGCTGTCATGCGCAGCCGATGAAACCGATCTTCTTCACGGCTCCGGCCGAGTTCCGCGCGTGGCTCGAGGCGCATCACGCCGACGAGACCGAGCTGCTCGTCGGCTTCCACAAGAAGGGCACCGGCCGGCCGAGCCTGACCTGGCCCGAGTCCGTGGATCAGGCACTGTGCTTCGGCTGGATCGACGGCGTGCGCCGAAGCCTCGACGAACACAGCTACACGATCCGCTTCACGCCGCGCAAGGCGCGCAGCACCTGGAGCGCGATCAACATCAACCGCGCCACGGAGCTCATCGCGGAGGGACTGATGCGTCCCGCCGGCCTCGCGGCCTTCGAGCGCCGCAGTGACGACCGGTCGCGCGTCTACGCGTACGAGCAGCGCAAGCACGCGAAGCTCGACCCGGAGGCGGAGAAGGAGTTCCGCGCCAACCGGGCGGCCTGGGAATTCTTCTCCGAGCAGGCGCCGTGGTACCGGCGTAACGCGACCCACTGGGTGATCAGCGCGAAGAAG
>DASYIJ010000045.1:0-7253 GCA_035997675.1 Solirubrobacteraceae bacterium | reverse complement strand
GTGTCGAAGATCAGTACTCGGTTGGGATCGTCCGGCTTGGTCATGTCGCTCCTTTGCGTCTCGTCCTACGGCTTCTTCTCGGCTGGTTTGCGGCTACGCGGCCGCCACGCGCTATTCCCCCCGAGGGGGGAGGAGAAGAAGGCGAAGGTCGAGCAGGTGCGTCATGCAGCTCGGAATGTAGCAGCCGAGAGCAGCCGCGATGGACGCGGACGACCCGCGCATGCGTACCACGAGACTCGAGCCTTGGCGCCCGGGCTGACGCGAGTCGTGCACGACCGAGATGCACAGCTCGCGCCGGGCCTCCTCGGGAACGTCGAGTCGCGAGTCGTGCATGCGGCCCGGGTCGCCACCCTTCGATGGCCGGCCCGGAGCTCGCTAGGGAACGAGCACGACCTTGCCGACATTCCGGCGCTCGGCGATGAAGCGGTGGGCGTCGGCGGCGCGGTCGAAGGGGAATGCCTCGGCCACGACCGGACTGATCGTGCCGTCGTCGAGCATTTCCCGCAGCGGGCTGATCCACGGCTCGAGCGTGCCGGCGTGGTCCCACAACGTGAGCATGTTCAGCCCGATGACCGCCTTGGAGGCGGACATCTGCTTGATCAGGTTGAACCGCGGCATGCGCGCCGCGGCCCGCGCCGCCGTGATGAGGTTGCGACGCTCGCCCGACATGACCGACGACGCGCCGAACGCGACCAGCCGGCCTCCGGGGGCGAGCAGGTTGTAGCCGGTGCGGAAGCTCTTGCCGCCGATCGCGTCCATGATCACGTCGAACTGCGGCAGGTCGCGCTCCCAGCCCGAGCGCGTGTAGTCGACCGCGTGGTCGACGCCGAATCCGCGGCAGGCGTCGTGCTTGCCCGGTGACGCGGTGCCGTACACCTCCGCGCCCGCTCGCTTTGCGATCTGCGTCGCGGCGATCCCGACGCCGCCCGCCGCCGCGTGAATGAGCACGCGCTCGCCGGGCTGGAGCGTTCCGTAGCGGATCAGCCCGGCCCACGCGGTCGAGTAGTTGACCGGGATCGCCGCGCCCTGCTCGAAGCTCAGCTCGTCGGGCAGCGGCACGACGTCGGCCGCCTTGACGAGGATCTGCTCCGCGTGGCCGCCGAAGCGGGTGCCCGCCATCACCCGCTGGCCGGGCTCCAGGCCCTCGACCCCCGGGCCGACGGCGCTGACGGTGCCGGCGGCCTCGTACCCCACCACCACGGGTGGCTTCGGGGCGTCCGGGTACAGGCCGACGCGCGCCATGGTGTCGGCGAAGTTGATGCCCGCGGCGGCGACGTCGACCGTCACCTGGCCGCCCAGCGGCCGGGCGGGCGCCGGGCGCTCCTGCACCTGCAGGACCTCGGGCGGCCCGTACTTCGTGATCACGACCGCGCGCATGCGCGGGCGAGCCTATCCCACCGACGCCGCCTAGCTCGGAGCGGGCACGACGAGGACCGGCGTCCTGGCGAGCTGGATGAGCTTGTGTGGCGTGGAGCCGATGAGGGCGCCCTTGAGCGGGCTCTCGCCGTGGGTTCCGACGACGATGACCCGCGCCTTCCGCTCGTCGGCCAGCTCCGACAGCGCGCTCGCCGGGCTGTCGCCGTGCACCAGCAGCCGCTCGGTCTCGACACCGGCGGCCGCCGCGACCTCGGCGCCCTCGGCCGTGACGCGCTCGCCCATCTCCTTCAGCGCGTCCTCGTAGTCCTTCACCTCGCCACCGGTGTGGTGGGCCTCGATCGTCCACACCACCACCACGCGATCGCCCATCGCCTTGGCGGTCTCCGTCGCCAGGGCGAGCGCGGCCTTTGCACAATCGCTGCCGTCATATCCCAGGATGATGTCCTCCATCAGGAACCCCCTCCCCCGCTCGCGGCGGGTGCCGACTCGGCCAGGACCGACGGATCGGCAACCTCCGGCTTGCGCCGGAAGAACTCACGGTATGGCCAGTGGGCGATGATCATGATCACCACGCCGAGGAGCAGCGCCCCGATGCCGATCGCCACCGGCGGCCCGATGCCCAGGATCGCCTTCGAGGTGCAGCAGTCCGCCTTCCGGTAGTCCAGGAACGCCTTCACGAAGATCCCGAACAGGATGAGGCCACCGAGCACCGGCAGAAAGCCCGCGAAGAAGAGGTTCTTCGCGCTCTTGAAGAGCTCCCGCCGGTAGTAGAACGCACACGCGAAGCCCGTGATGCCGTAGTAGAAGGCGATCGAGAAGCCCAGCGCGGTGATCGAGTCCGCGAGCACGTTCGTGCTCAGGTTGACGATCGCGATGTACCACACGATCGACAACGCCCCCATCGTCAGGGTCGAGACGCTCGGGGACAGATAGCGCGGGTGGATCCGGCCGAACACCGCCGGGAAGGCCTTCTGCCGCGCCATCGACAGACTCGTCCGCGCCGTCGGGAGGATCGTCGTCTGCGTCGATGCCGACGCCGAGGTCAGGACGGCGATGATGAGCAGCTTGTCCAACGGCGAGCCGAGCACGCTCGAGGCCAGCCCGCCGCTGAACACGTCGTTCTGGGCCTTGATCAACGCCGCGGGGCCGGCGTAGGCCTGGGCGGCGATCGAGACGAGCGCGTAGATCGCCAGCAGGATGATCGTCGAGATCACGGCGGCGCGGCCCGGGGCGGTGCTCGAGTCCTCGGTCTCCTCGTTCACCGTCACCCCGCTGTCCCAGCCCCAGTAGATGAACACCGCTAACAGCATGCCGTCGGCCAGCGCGCTGAAGCTCGATATCTCGAACGGGTTGATCCAGGAGAGTGCGGGCTCGATCGAGTGGGCCGGCGCGTCGGCGTAGACCTTCACCAGCGCCACGACCGCGAAGACGACGAGGGTGATGACCTCGGCGCCGAGGAGGAACTGCTGGGTGCGCGCCGAGAGCTCGATGCCGATGTAGCAGATGGCCGTCATCACGACGATCCACAGCACGCCGACCAGCGTGACGGCGAAGGTGGAGTTCGCGGCGCTGTTCCAGTCGAAGAGCTTGAAGCTGTAGATCCCCGCGATCTGCGCGAGGTTCGCCATCACGATGATGTCGGCGACGATGATCGCCCAGCCGCCCATCCATCCCGACCGCGGGCCGATCGCGCGCGTGACCCAGGAAAACGTCGTCCCGCAGTCCGGATCGGCGCGGTTCATGTAGTTGTAGGCCATCGCGATGCAGAACATCGGGATGAAGGCGACGAGCATGACCGCCGGCGCCTGGAGCCCGATCCCGCCGATTGCGACCACGAAGCCCAGCGTCGCCGCGAGGCTGTAACCGGGCGCCGTCGAGGCGACCCCGATCACGATGTTCGAGACGAACGAGATCGCGTTCTTCTTCAGGCCCTTGTCGACAACCTCGACCGGTCCCCCCGATCCGGACGCAACAGATGCGCTCTCCACCCGGTCTCCTTCCTCCGTCGTGTACGCCGAAGCGTACGACTGTCGGCCGAGAAGGAGCAAGGGCGGTTTGGCCGCCTCGGCGCAGCGGCCGGCCGGCGGATGGCCGCGGCGGCCAGCGCGTCAGAGCGCCACGGTGCGGCCGTCGACGAAGCCCTCGTCGGCCACGATCGCGTCCACGACCTCCTGCGGCACCGGCCGATCGCTCGTGATGGCCATCGCGGCCAACGACCGGTCGTCCTGCGGCACGTCGTCGGGCTGGCGCCCCACGGCCGCCGAGACGATGTTGATGCCGTGCTCGCCAAACGTCGTCCCGACGCGCCCGACCATGCCCGGCACGTCCGAGTAGCGGAAGAGGGTGACGTAGGTCTCGAGCTGCAGGTCGAAGCGCTGGCCCCAGGCCTCGAGCAGGTGGGGACGCGCGCGGCGCCCGATCGTCGTGCCCACGACCCGGACGCTGTCCTCGCCGCTCGTCACCGCCACGCGGACCAGGTCCGTGTAGTCGCGTGCGGTGGTGCGCTTGGCCTCGACCAGCTCGATGCCGCGCTCCTCCGCCAGTGCCGGGGCGTTGACCAGGTTCACGTCCTCCTCGGTGTGGCCGCGCAGCACGCCCAGCAGCACCGACGTGGCCAGCAGCCGCGTGTCGTGCTCGGCGATCCGACCCAGGAACTCGGCCTCGATGCGGTCGATCGACGAGCCCTGCGCCAGCGCCATGCCGAGGCGCCCAAGCGATTCGCAGAGCGGGAGGAACGATCCGAGCACCTCCATGTCGCGCGCCGAGATCGCGGGGATGTTCACCGCGTTGGTGACCACGCCGCCCGTGAGCGCGGCCACCACCTGCTCGGCGGTCTGGACGCCCGCGCGGTCCTGCGCCTCGGTGGTGGAGGCACCGAGGTGAGGCGTGACGACGACATTGTCGTAGCCGTCGAACAGTGCGTAGTCGGTGATCGGCTCCTCGGGGAAGACGTCGAGCGCCGCGCCCGCCGCCTTGCCGGAGTCCAGCGCGTCCTTGAGCGCGTCGTCGACGATGAGCTCGCCGCGCGCGCAGTTGATCACGCGGACCCCGTCCTTCATCTTGGCGAAGGCCTCGGCGTCCAGCCAGCCGCGCGTCTCCGGCGTCTTGGGCAGATGGATCGTGATGAAGTCGGAGCGCTCGTAGATCTCGTCGGAGGACTCCGCCTTCTCCACCCCGAGCTCCGTGTAGCGCTCGGCGCCCACGAACAGGTCGTAGGCGAGGACGTTCATGCCGAACGCCCGCGCGCGGGCCGCGACGAGCTGGCCGATGCGCCCGAAGCCGAGGATGCCGAGGGTCTTGTCGTAGACCTCCACCCCGCCGAACTTGGAGCGCTCCCAGCGATGGTCGACCAGCGAGGCGTGCGCCTGCGGCACGTTACGGGCCAGCGCGAGGATCAGCGCGACGGTGTGCTCGGCGGCGGCGATCGTGTTGGACTGGGGCGCGTTCGCGACCACGATCCCGCGCTTCGTCGCCGCGTCGACGTCGACGTTGTCCACTCCGACGCCGGCGCGGCCGATCACCTTGAGGCGGTCGGCGCGTGCGATCAGGTCGCTCGTGAGCTTGGTGGCGGAACGGATGAGGATCCCGTCGTACGCGGCGATGCGCTCGGCGAGCTCCTCGTCGGACCAGTCGACGCCCACGTCGACGTCGAAGTGCTCGCGCAGGAGGTCGACGCCGGTGTCGGCGATCTTCTCCTTGACGAGGATCTTCTGCGTCGAAGCGTTCACGCGGGCGGCGCGACCGCGCCCACGCCGGCCTCGAGGAACACGCGCTGGGCGGCGCCGACGCCGGCACCCAGCTCGACCTCGTGCCCGAGCTCGGCGAGGACCTGCTCGAGGCCGGCGAGTGAGACGACGATGTCGAAGGCGCCGAAGTAGCCGCAGTGCGCGATGCGCAGGATGCGACCCTTGAGCTGACCCTGGCCGCCGTTGGCCGTGATGCCCCGCTTGCGCAGGAGCCCCGGGACCTTGCCGCCGTCGATCGTGTCGGGCAGCTCGACCGCGGTGACGACGGTGGCGCGCTCGTCGGGGTCGCCGAACAGGTCCAGGCCGAGACCGGCGGCGCCGGCGCGCGTGGCGCGGGCCAGCAGGTCGTGCCGGGCCAGCACCCGCTCCATCCCCTCGTCCTCGATCATCCCGAGCGCGACGTCCAGGCCGGCGAGCAGCGAGACGGCCGGCGTGAACGGCGTGGCCGGCGCGTCCTTGCGCAGCTCGGCCACCGTGCGCTCCCAGTTGAAGTAGTAGGTGCCGCCCGGGCGCTGCGCGGCGTGGTCCAGCGCACGCTGGGAGGCCGACACGAAGCCGAGGCCCGGCGGGGTCATGAGCGCCTTCTGGGAGCCCGTGACGACGACGTCGATCCCCCACTCGTCCTGGCGGCACTCGGCCGCGCCGAGGCCGGAGACCGCGTCCACCACGAGCATCGCGTCGTGGCGGCGGACGACCTCGGCGATCGCCTGGACGTCGTGGACGACGCCGGTCGACGTCTCCGACAGCGTGGCGAAGACGACGGCGATCTCCGGGGATTCGGCCAGGCGCCGGTCGACCTCGTCCGGGTCCAGCCGCTCGCCCCAGCCGGGCTCGTAGCGGACCACGTCGGCGCCGTGGGCCTCGCCGAGCTCGATCCAGCGCTCGCCGAACTTCCCGGCCGCGCAGGCGAGGATCTTCTCGCCCGGGGCGACGAGGTTGGCCACGGCGGACTCCATCGCGCCCGAGCCGCTCGAGGCAAAGATCATCACGTCGTTCGAGGTTCCGAACACGGCCGGCAGACGGTCGAGGACGCGCGCGAGCAGCGCGTCGAAGGCCGGCGCGCGGTGGTAGACCACCGGCTCGGCCATGACCGAGAGCACGCGCGGCGGCAGCGGCGTCGGGCCCGCGGTCATGAGGTACTGCTTCACGTAGGGGTTCGGCGCGTCCACGAGGTCGGCAACGATAGCGCGCGAGTCTCGCGTCTCAGGCTCACGCCGGCGGGAGCCGGCGCCGTGCGCGAGCCGCCCGCAGCCGCCCGGCGACGAAGCGCGCCGGGGCCGTGAGGCGCCAGCTCCGGCTGCCACGCAGCCGGTCGAAGTCGCCGGCCACCCGGTCGCGCTCGGCCGCCAGCGCCCGCGACGCCGCGGGCCCCGAAGCCGGCGCGGCGCCGGAGTCGGGAGGAGCGGGAGCCAGGGCGGCCGGGATGTGGTCGTGGTCGGCGCCCGGCTTCGTCGCCGCCCACCCGAGGAACGCGCCGGCGTCCGCACCCGGCACATCGGGGAACGCCGCCATCAGGTCGGGGCGCTCGGACCAGAGCGCGAGGAGGTAGCGCGAGGGCGCGGACGGTCCGGTGCCGGCCGGCCGGTTCAGCCAGGCCAGGAACGGCGCCATGCCCGAGTCCCACGGGTTCGGCGGCTCCGGGTCCCCGCTCGCCTCCGCCTCGATGACGGCGTCGCGGTAGAGGCTGCGCATCAGCGGGGTGCTCGCGAGGCCGTCGGGCAGCCGCTCGAACGGCGCGGCGCCGGCGCGAGCCTCGTCATAGCCGGCGGCGAGCAGTCGCTCGGCGTAGTCGCGCGCCAGGCGCGCGAGGCCGGGGCGCTCCTCCAGCGCCGGCCAGTGCCGCGCGATCGTCGGGTCCGTCGTGAGCAGCTCCGGCCGATGGGGGTCGAAACCGCACAGGAAATGGAAGTGGCGCAGCGGGCCGTCCGGGAGCGTGGGCGACCCGTTCTCCCACAGGACGTCGCGGTAGTGCATGGCGAAGCCGGTCGCGTTGACCCCCGGGTCGCGCACGACGTGATGGTCGAACAGGCCCGGCACCAGGTTCAGCCAGGCCTGCTCGTTGAACACGCCGGTGCCGGGCTTGGGGATGCAGCGACGGGCCGTGCGCTCGTCCCACCAGTCCAGGAACGG
>DASYIJ010000001.1:0-10294 GCA_035997675.1 Solirubrobacteraceae bacterium | reverse complement strand
ACGTCGCCGGGGGACATCTCGTCGACGAGGTAGGGCGAGACCTCGCCGTCGTCGAGCCGCTCGACGGTGAGCTCCAGCCGCCCCTCCCCCGGCGCCGAGGCGATCGAGTAGCTGCGCTGCGCCTGATAGCCGTCCTCGGCGGTCAGCCGGACGTCGACGTGCTGGCCGGCACGATGCCCCGGCCAGTCACCCGGGTCGAGCAGCAGGGTCGCGGCGCTCGCGGTCTCGCGCCGGCGCTCGAGCAGCTCGGCGGTCATCCAGCGGGCGGGCCCCGGAGCCCGCGGCGCGTCAGTCGCCCCAGTAGCGCTGCTCACGCCAGGGGTCGCCGCGGTTGTGGTAGCCGTTCGACTCCCAGAAGCCCGGCTGGTCCGCGTTCATCAGCACGAGGCGGCGGATCCACTTCGCGCTCTTCCAGAAGTACAGGTGCGGCACGAGCAGCCGCGCCGGGCCGCCGTGCTCGGGTTCCAGCGGAGCGCCGTCGAACTCGAACGCGACCCAGGCCTTGCCGCCCGTGACGTCCTCGAGGGGTAGGTTCGTGTCGTAGCCGCCGTCGCACACGCCCAGAAGGAACTCGGCCTCGGTGTCGACGCCGTCGAGCAGGGTGTCCACCGACACGCCGGTCCAGCCCGTGCCCAGCTTCGACCAGGACGTCACGCAGTGGATGTCGGTGGTGAACGTCTCCGTGGGGAGCGCGCGGAACTCCTCCCAGCTCCAGCGGCGCGGCGCGTCGATCTCGCCGTCGATCTCCAGGCTCCAGTCGGTGAGCGGCGTGTGCGGAGTGGGGCCGGCGGACAGCACGGGGAAGTCCGTGACGACGTGCTGGCCCGGCGGCACGCGGTCGGCTTGCTCCGGGTCGACGGCGTGGCGTCGGCGAAAGCCGCGGCTGAACGGCGGCGTCATGTGCCCATGATGACGGATGCCACGCACGCCGGCGAGGCGGCGTGACGCGGACCGCGCCGCGCTTGACCTGAGGTTCGAACAGGCGTAGAACAGGCATGTCCAGCGCCAACCGGAGGAGAACCCCATGGCCCGCTACTACGTCGACTGCCGCGAGATGCCGAGCGAGAGCAACTGCGATCTCGCGATGGCCGGCAGCGAGGAGCATCTCGTCGAGGCGGCCGTGACCCACGCGGTCACCGCCCACCAGCACGAGGACACCCCGGAGCTCCGCGAGGGGATCCGCAAGTCGATGAAGGAAGAGGTTCCGGGCGCACTCGCGTAACGCCGTCGCCGTCGGGCGCGCCGTGCGGACCGACGGCGTAACGGGCGGCGCGACCGCGGGACGTACCCCGGCGTGATCGTCCTCATCGGGTTCGCGCTGCTCGCCGGTGCCGGGACGGCGATCTCCCCGTGCGTTCTCCCGGTGCTTCCGGCGCTGCTCTCGGCCGGCGCCACCGGCGGCCGGCGCCGGCCGCTCGGCGTGGTCGTCGGGCTGGTCGCGACGTTCACCCTGACGGTCGTGGGCGTGGCGTCGGTGGTGCACGGCGTCGGCCTCGCGGGCGGCTTCCTGCGCACGTTCGCGATCCTCGTACTGCTGGGCTTCGGGCTGTCGCTGATCGTGCCGTCGCTGGCCGCACGGCTCGAGGCGCCGCTCTCGCGGCTGGCCCGCTTCGGCCCGCGCTCGAAGGGGACGGGCTTCTGGTCGGGCGCGGTGGTCGGCGCCGCCTTCGGGTTCGTGTACGCGCCGTGTGCCGGACCGATCCTGGCGGCCGTGATCTCGGTCAGCGCCTCGCGCGGGACCTCGCTGGAGCTCATCGCGATCGCGCTCGCCTACGGCGTCGGCTCGGGCGCGGTGCTGCTCGCGCTGACCTGGGGCGGGCGCCGCCTGGCCGATCGGGTGCGCACGGCGGGCCGCGGCCCCGGCCTGCAGCGGGCGCTGGGCGGCGTGATGGTGCTGACCGCCGTGCTGATGCTGGCGATGGTGGACGTGCGCTTCGAGCAGGCGCTGGCCCGGCAGTTCCCCAACGTCACGCCGACCGCGGGGCTGGAGAGTTCCGGGGCGGTGAGCGGGCGTCTCGCCGACCTGCGCGGCCACCCGAAGTTCGATTCGGGCCCGCAGCGCGGGCCGCGACCCGCCGCGCGGGCCCCGGCGCCGGGCACGCCGCGGCTGCCCGACCTCGGCGCGGCGCCGGACTTCACCGGCACCCAGCGATGGTTCAACACCGCGGGCGGCCGGCCCCTGACGCTCGCCGCGCTGCGCGGCCGCGTGGTGCTCGTGGACTTCTGGACGTACACGTGCATCAACTGCCTGCGCACGCTGCCCTTCCTGCGCGGCCTGGACGCGAAGTACCGCAACGAAGGGTTGACGATCGTCGGGGTCCACACGCCGGAGTTCTCTTTCGAGCAGAGCGCCGGCAACGTCGCCTCGGCGATCCGCTCGGACGGGCTGCGCTACCCCGTGGCCCAGGACAACGCCTACGCCACGTGGAACGCCTACGGCAACCAGTACTGGCCGGCCGAGTACCTGATCGACGCCCGGGGCCACGTGCGCCACACCAACTTCGGCGAGGGCGCCTATCACGAGACCGAGCTGGCAATCCGGGCCCTGCTCGCCCAGGCGGGGCACACCCGCCTCGGCGGCATGGCGCAGGGCCGCGCGATTCTGCCCACCGCGCAGCAGGCCACGCCGGAGACCTACCTCGGCGCCGAGCACGCGCAGGGATGGGCGGGCGTCCCGCCGACCCCGGGCACGCACTCCTACCCCGCCGCCGCCGGACTCGCCCTGAACGACTTCGTCCTCTCCGGGACGTGGCGGGTGACGGGGCAGTCGGCCACCGCCGTGCGCAGCGCGCGCATCGACGTGGCGTTCCAGGCGGCACACGTGTACCTGGTGCTCTCGTCGGCCGGCGGGCGCCCGCGGACCGTCCGCGTGCTGCTGGACGGACGACCGAGCCGGACCGTCACGGTCCGCGCGCAGCGGCTGTACGAGCTGGTCTCACTGCCGACCGCGCAGCAGCACCGGCTGACGCTGCAGGTCTCGCCCGGCGTGGCGGGCTACGCCTTCACGTTCGGCTAGCCGTCACGGACGGCGGGCAACTAGAGTTCGCCGCCGTGGACGAGCAGTTCACCAAGACCGGAGACGTCGAGCTCTGCTACGAGACGTTCGGCGACCCGAGCGACCCGGCGATGCTGCTGATCATGGGCCTCGGGACGCAGATGATCGGCTGGCACGAGGACTTCTGCCGGCAGCTCGTCGACCGGGGCTTCTTCGTCATCCGCTACGACAACCGCGACTCCGGGCGATCGACGCACTTCGAGTCCGCACGGCCCCCCACGCCGGGGCAGATCCTGCGGCGGCGCATCCCGAACCCGGCCTACACGCTCACCGACATGGCGGACGACGCCGCCGGGCTGCTCGACGCGCTCGACATCGAGGCCGCCCACGTCGTCGGCGCCTCGATGGGCGGCATGATCGCCCAGACGTTCGCCGCGCGACACCCGGCTCGCGTGCGCTCCCTCACCTCGATCATGTCCAACACCGGGAGCCGCTGGTCGGGTCAGGCCGCGCTGCGCCTGTGGCCGTTCCTGCTGCGCCGTCCGAAGTCCGGCAAGGAGGCGTTCGTCGAACGGATCGTGAAGGTGTTCGAGCTGATCGGCTCGCCCGGCTACCCGACCGACCACGAGTGGCTTCGCGGCATGGCCGCGCTCAGCTTCGACCGCGGCGCCGACGAGGCGAGCACCGCGCGCCAGCTCGCCGCGATCCTCGCCTCGGGCAACCGCACCGCGGAGCTTCGCCGCATCACCGCGCCGACCCTCGTCGTCCACGGGAAGTCCGACCGCCTCGTGCGGCCGTCCGGCGGTCGGGCGACCGTGCGGGCCATCCCGGGCGCCCGGCTGCTTCCGATCGAGGGCATGGGCCACGACCTTCCCCGCGGGGCGTGGCCGCGCATCATCGACGCGATCGCCGAGAACGCCGCCCAGGCCAAACGGCGCGACACGGCCCGCGCGGCCTAGCTAACCGCGCGAGCGGATCAGTCGCGGGCGAGCAGGAGCGCCGCCCACTCGCCGTCGGTGCGGCGGGAGCGCTCGACCAGTCCGCGGGCGGCGAAGGCGGCAGCGACCTCGTCGGCCTGATCCGCGAGCAGCCCGCCCGCCACCAGATGCTCCGGGGGCGCATCGAGCCGCCGCGCCAGTTCGAGCAGCAGCGGGCGAAGCAGGTTGGCGGCGATCGTCGGAGCGCCCGGCAGGTCGTCGCGCCGCAGGTCCCAGCGGCGAGCGTCGAGGACCACGCCGTTGGCCGCGGCGTTGGCCGCGGCGGCCTCCACCGCGGCGATCTCGTGGTCGAGGGCCACGATCGGATCCCAGCCCAGCTTCGCGGCGGCGATCGCCAGGACCGCTGAGCCGCACCCGAGATCCGCGAACGGGCCGCCGGGATCGAGCTCGAGCATGAGGTCGAGGCACATCCGCGTGGTCGCATGGGCTCCGGTGCCGAACGCCATGCCGGGATCGATCACGACGTCGACGATCCCGTCGTCGACGCTCTTCTCCCACGGCGGCCGGACACGCAGGCGGTCGCCGACCACGATCGGCCGGTGGAACTCCTTCCACCCGTCGTACCAGTCATCCGGGATCTCCTCGGTCTCGACCTCCACGAACGCCTCGCCCGCCGCCGCGCGCAGAGCCGGCAGCGCAGGCAGCTCGCCGGGCGCGCCGTACACGGCGAACTCGACGACGTCGCCGTCGCCCGTCTCCTCGACGCCGTTGGGCGCCAGCTCCAGCAGCTCGGCGAGGACCAGCTCGGCGTCGGCGCGGCGGACCCGAAGCGCCAGCCGGATCACGCGCGCAGCACGCGGCGGAGCTTGGCGAACACGCCCTCGTCGGAGCGCAGGTTCTCCTCCGTCAGCGTGCCGTGCAGCTGTTCGAGCAGCTCCCGCTGCTCGGGGTTCAGGCGCCGCGGGATCAGCACGTTGACGATCACGCGCAGATCGCCGGTCGGGCCGCGGCGCAGCGGCGGCAGGCCGCGGCCGCGCAGGGTCACGGTCTCCCCCGGCTGCACTCCGGGCTCGAGCTCGAGCTCCGCGTCGCCGTCGAGCGTCGGCACCTGCACCGTCGTGCCCAGCGCCGCCGCCGGGGCCGGCACGTCCACCGCGGTCACGAGGTCCTGGCCGTCGCGCACGAAGCGCTCGTCCTCGCGCACGTGCACGAGCACGTAGAGGTCGCCCTCCGGGCCGCCGTGCTCGCCCGCGTGCCCGCGGCCGGACAGGCGAATGCGCTGGCCGTCCTCGATGCCCGCGGGGACATCGACCTTCAACGTCCGGCGCCGCGCGGTGCGTCCTCGACCGCGGCACTCGGTGCACGGCTCGCGCGCGATCTTGCCCTCGCCCGCGCACGCGTCGCACACGACGGCGCGCACCATCTGGCCGAACGGCGTGCGCGAAACGGTGCGCAGCTGACCGGTGCCCTCACAGCGCGGGCAGGTCTCGATCGGAGTACCCGGCTCGGCGCCGTTGCCGTGGCAGCGCTCGCAGGCCTGCACGGCGTCGAAGGCGACCTCCACGCTCGCGCCGCTGGCCACGTCGCCCAGGTCGATCTCCGCGGTGACCGCGACGTCGCCGCCCTGCATCGCCCCGCCTCCACCGGCGCCGAAGCCGAAGACGCTCCCGCCGAGGAACGCGTCGAAGATGTCGGCGAAGGAGCCGAAGCCCTCGAACGACGGGGCGTAGCCGCCGGAGCTGAGCCCCTCGTGCCCGTAGCGGTCGTAGATCGACCGCCGCTCGGGATCGGACAGGACCTCGTAGGCCTCGGCCGCCTCCTTGAACTTCTCCTCGGCCTCCGGGTCGTGGTTGTTCACGTCCGGGTGCAGCTCGCGCGCGAGCCGCCGGAACGCCTTCTTGACGTCGGCCTCCCCCGCCTCGCGGGTGACGCCGAGGATCTCGTAGTAGTCGCGCGGCACGGCGGTCACGTCACGAGCCCTCGTAGATGTCCTCGACGAACGTCGAGAGCTGCGAGGCGGCATCGCGCACGGACCCGATCGCGTGGGCGTAGTCCATCTGCACCGGGCCGATCAGGGACACGGTGCCCAGAGAGCGCCGAGCGAGTCCGTAGGAGGCGGCGACGACCGCGAGCGAGCGCAGGGCCGGCGCCTCGTTCTCGCCGCCGATGCGGACGACGACGTCACGCACGTCGAGCGCCGACGCGAGGACCTCGAGCAGCGTCACGCGCCGCTCGAGCAGCGTCATCAGCTCGTTGAGCTGGGAGACGTCCTGGTAGCGATGCTCGCGCAGCAGCCGCGCCGCGCCGTCGACGTACAGCGTGTGCTCGGCCGTGTCGGCCAGCTCGGTGAACGCCGGTGTGAGGCGGGCGAGGAAACCGCGCTCGACGCCCGACAGCGTGGGGTCGCCGAGCTTGGACATGAGCATCCGCGCCCCGAGCCCCATCCCGGTGAGGCGCTCGTTGAGGTAGGCGGCGGCCCAGTCCGCGAGGCCGGGGTCGACGGGATTCTCGAATGTGAACAGCCGCTTGGTCACGCCACCGGTCGACGTGATCACCACCGCCATCACGACCTGGGGCTGGAGCACGAGCACCTCGACGCGGCGGATCGTGGAGGTGTCGATCGGCGGCGCGGAGACGAGGGCCAGGAGGTTGGTGACCTGCGAAAGCGTCTCCGTGGTCACGCGCATCGCCTCGTCGAGCTCCGTGCGCACGAGGTCGAGCTCCAGCGAGCGGCGCCGAGCGGGCGGCGCGGGCAGCAGGCGGTCGACGAAGTAGCGGTAGCCGGCGTCCGTCGGCACCCGGCCGGCGGAAGTGTGCGGATGGGCGAGCAGACCGTGCTCCTCGAGCACGGCGAGCTCGTGGCGCACGGTCGATGCGCCCCAGGTGATCTCGGGGTCCTCGGCGATCGCCTTCGAGCCGACCGGCTGGCCACCGGCGCGATGCTCGTCGACCACCTTGCGCAAAATCATCTCCTGGCGAGGGCTCAGCATGGCGCCAATGTTAGGCGGCGCTGCACGGGCCAAGTCGCTAGTCGCTGGTCGCTAGTCGCTGGTAGATAGTTCAGCTTCGGCGTTCCGGATGATCTGCTTGCCGCCCTGCTCGGCGACGGTGTCCACGAGCGCCACGCCGTCGCGCACCTCGCGCACGGTGCCCGACACGGTGATTTCCTCCTCGGGGACCCCCATGCCGCGGAACTGCACCGCCAGGCGCTTGAGCTTCTCGGGGCCGCCGGCGGCATCGGTCTGGGCGCGCGCGACCTGGGCCATCGTGGAGAGGCCGTGCAGGATGCGGCCGGGCAGCCCCACCTGCTTGGCGAAGTCCTCGTCGATGTGGATCGGGTTGAAGTCGCCGGACGCGCCGGCGTAGCGGACCGTCAGATAGCGGTCCGGCGTCACCTTCAGGTCCGGAAGCTCGCCGCCCTCGGTCAGCTCGGCCATCTCAGACGCCTCGCACGATGTTGGTCCAGATGCCGGTGGCGACGGTGTCGCCGTCCTGATTGGTCGAGACCGTCTCGAAGACGTAGAAGCCCTTGCCGTCGCGCTCCGAGATGTCCTTGACCGAGGCGGTGGTGGTGATCTCGTCGCCGGCCACGACGGGCTTGCCCCACTCGAACTCCTGGCCGCCGTGGACCATCATCGCGAGGTTGATGCCCACCTCGGGATCGAGCACCGCGGGAGCCATCGCGGGCGCGCTGTAGACGACCGCGAACATCGGCGGGGCGACGACGTCGGCGTAGCCGGCCCCCCGTGCCGCCTCCACGTCGAGGTGGACCGGGTTGGTCTCCCCCACCGCGTTCGCGTACTCGCGCACCTTCTCGCGGCCAACGGCATAGACCTTGGGCTCGTAGGTCTTGCCGGCGGCCTTGGTGTCGACGGGCATGGCGGCGCCGGAGTCTAGATGATGGCCTGGAACGTCCCGCCGTCCACCGACCAGGCCGCGCCGGCGACGTCGCTGGCGCGCGCCGAGCACAGGAACACGATCACGGCGGCGATCTCGTCGGGTCGCCCCATCCGGCCGAGCGGGATCCGCTCACGGGCATCGGCCAGCGCCTGCTCGCGGTCGATGCCCTGCCGCTCGGCCACCTGATCGGCCATACCGCCGGGCGCCGTCCACAGCCCGGTCTCGACCATCCCGGGGGCGACCGCGTTGACGAGGACGCCGTCGCGCGCGTACAGGTCGGCGAAGGTCCGCGACAGCGACAGTTCCGCCGCCTTGGTGACGGAGTAGGCGGGGTCGAGGCGGGGCGAGGGCCGCTTGCCGGCGGACGAGGCCACGTTGACGATGCGTCCCTCCCCGCGGGCGGCCATGCGAGGCGCGGCGACACGCATCAGCCGCATGGGTCCCATGACGTGCAGGTCCCATTGCCGCTGCCAGTCGACGTCGGTCAGCTCGTCGAGGCTCCGCACGGCGCTGGTGCCGGCGCCGTTGACCAGTGCGTAGGGCTCGTCGAAGCGCTCGGTGCAGGCACGGACCACCTGCTCCGCGACCTTCGGGTCGGTGACGTCCGCGGTCAGCGTCTCGGCGCGGCCGCCCGCCGCGCGCGCCGCGTCCGCCGCCGCTTCGAGCGCATCCGTACGGCGGGCCACGAGCAGCACGTCAGCGCCCTCGGCGCACAGCTCGCGCGCCGTCGCGGCGCCGATTCCGCCGCTCGCGCCGGTCACGATGCACGCACGTCCGGTCAGCCCGAGGTCCATTCCCGGCATGATGTCGGAACGTGACGTCCCACACCGTCTACCGCACGTTCCACACCGAGCGCCGACGCGAGTTCGTTCGCATCACCGAGGACGTCGCCGCCGCCGTGCAGGAGTCCGGGGTGCAGGAAGGGATGGTCCTCGTCTCGGCGATGCACATCACGGCGGGCGTCTGGGTCAACGACGACGAGCCGGGCATCCAGGAGGACGCGCTCGAGTGGCTGGACAAGATCGCCCCGCCGAGCTGGCGCCCACCGGCCGCCGAGGTCTCCCGCGAGCTGTTGCCCAACGGGGGCGACTACCGCCACCACCGGGGCGGCGAGGACAACGGCGACGCCCACCTCAAGAACATGATCTGCCACCACCAGGCGATCGTGCCGATCACCGAGGGCCGGCTCGACCTCGGCCCGTGGCAGGCCATCTTCTACGCCGAGTTCGACGGCGGCCGCGACAAGCGGCTCGTGATCAAGGTGCTGGGCGAATGACGAGCCCCCTGCTGCTCCCCCCGCTGCTGCTCAAGCGGGCGCTCGACGACCTCCACGACCTCGCCGGGCTCGCGCGCGGGCTGGGCACGCTGCCGGAGAAGCTCGACGGGCTCCATGACGAGATGCGGGGGCTCCGCGGCGATCTCGGCTCGCTGCCGACGCAGCTCGACGACCTCAAGCAGGCCATCGCCGGGCTGCGCGCCGACCTCGGCTCCCTCCCGGACCAGATGGCCGCCCTCAACGACGGCATCGCCGGCGTCAACGAGTCGCTCGGGCCGCTGCCGGCCAAGCTCGACGGGGTGCAGGAGCTGCTCGTGCCGATGCAGGAGCTCGAGCCCGTCCGCAAGGCCACCGTCCCGCTCGAGCCGGCCATCCTCGCCGTGCGCGACTCGGTCGACGAGCTGGAGCCGATGCTCGAGCGGCTCGACCGCTCGATCCGCGACCTGCACCCGAAGCTCGACGGGATCCACGGCGCCGTGGAGCCGATCGGCACCCTCGCCGACCGGCTCCCTGGGAGCGGGCGCCGGAACCGTTCCTAGCTCAGGCGCTCCACGATCATCGCCTGGCCCTGGCCGCCGGCCACGCACATGGTCTCGAGGCCGATCGTGCCGTCGAGGGCGTCAAGGTTGTTGAGCAGCGTCGTCATGATGCGGGCGCCGGTCATGCCGAACGGGTGGCCGAGGGCGATCGCCCCGCCGAACGGGTTGAGCTTCTCGGGGTCGAGACCCCACTCCTCCATGCACGGGACGACCTGGGCGGCGAACGCCTCGTTGAGCTCGAGGACGTCGATGTCCTCGATCGTCATGCCGGCCTGCTCGAGCACCTTCTTGACCGCCGGGATCGGGCCGAGGCCCATGATCTCGGGGCGGATCGCCGCCACGGAGGAGGCGATGATGCGGGCGCGGGGCTTGAGGCCGAGCCCCCTGGCCTTCTCCTCGGACATGACCAGGACGGCGGCCGCGCCGTCGTTGAGCGGGCAGGCGTTGCCGGCGGTGACGGTGCCGTCGGGCCGGAACGCGGGCTTGAGCTCGGCGAGCTTCTCGACGGTCGTGCCGGGGCGCGGGCCGTCGTCGCGCGTGACCTCGGTGCCGTCGGGCGTCGTGACCGACACGATCTCGGCGTCGAAGTGCCCGCTGTCGCGCGCGGCGACCGCGCGCTGCTGGGACTGCGCGGCCCACTCGTCCT
>DASYIJ010000315.1:0-4474 GCA_035997675.1 Solirubrobacteraceae bacterium | reverse complement strand
ATCGTGTCCCTGTTCGCGCCCACGGTCCCGGCCGCACGCTGGCGGCCGTGGGGCGTGGAGCACGAGCTCCTGCACGTGGACGTCGAATGTGCCGGCTGTCGCGCGCGATCCTGTCCGGTCCCCGGCCATCCCTGCCTCGAGGGGGTGGGCGTCGGCGATGCAATGAACGCGCTGAACCGCGTACGCCGCGCCGCGCGCGCCGGGACGGAGGCATTGGTCGCATGAGGATCCTGCTCTGGCATGTGCACGGATCGTGGACGACCGCCTTCGTCCAGGGCGAGCACGAGTACTTCCTGCCCGTGGACAGCGAGCGCGGACCCGACGGCCGCGGCCGGGCACGAACCTGGGACTGGCCGGCGTCGTCCCACGAGCTGACGCTCGAGGCCTGCGCCGACACCGAGTTCGACGTCGTGCTCGTGCAGCGGCCCCATGAGCTGCAGGGCCTGGCCTCGGCGTGGCTGGGCGGCCGGCGCCCCGGACCTGATGTCCCGGCCATCTACGTCGAGCACAACGCACCCCAGGGCCGCATCGCCGAGATGCGCCACCCCGCGGCCGACCATCCCGACCTGCTGCTGGTCCACGTCACGCACTTCAACGAGCTGTTCTGGGACGCCGGGGAGACGCGGACACGCGTGATCGAGCACGGGATCGTCGACCCCGGCTATCGCTATTCCGGCGAGCTCGAGCGCAGCGCGGTGGTCATCAACGAGGCCCGCCGGCGCGGGCGGGTGACCGGCACCGACCTTCTGGCCCGGCTGCACGACGGCGGCGTCCCCGTGGACCTGTTCGGCATGGACGCGGACGCCCTCGGCGGCGCCGACGACGTGCCCCAGTGGCGGCTTCACGACGAGATGGCACGGCGGCGGCTCTACGTGCACCCGGTTCGCTGGACCTCACTCGGCCTGTCCCTGCTGGAGGCGATGCACCTGGGCATGCCGGTCGTGGCGCTGGCCACGACCGAGGTGCCGACCGCGGTGCCGCCGGCGGCGGGCATGGTCTCGACACGCGTCGACGAGCTGCTGGCGGCGGCGCACGGTTTCCTCGAGGACCCCGAGGCCGCGCGCGAGGCGGGCCGCGCCGCCCGGGCCGTCGCGCGCGAGCGCTACGGACTCGAGCGCTTCCTGGCGGACTGGGATGAGACGCTGGAGGAGGTGGCGGCATGAGGGTCGCCATGGTCTCTGAGCACGCGAGTCCGTTGGCCACCCTCGGCGGCGCCGACGCCGGCGGGCAGAACGTCCACGTCGCCGCCCTGGCGGCCGCGATGGGACGACGCGACATGGACGTGGTCGTGCATACGCGTCGCGACGATCCTGGCCTCCCGGATGAGGTGGCGCTGGCGCCGGGGGTGACCGTGCACCACGTCACGGCCGGCCCGCCGCTGCCCGCGCCCAAGGACACCCTCCTGCCCTGGATGGACGCCTTCGGCGACGTGCTCGCCGAGCACTGGACCCGCCGCCGACCCGATGTGGTGCACACGCATTTCTGGATGTCGGCCGTCGCCGCGCTGCGCGCGCGCCGCGTCATGCCCGATCCGCCGCCGATCGTTCACACCTTCCACGCCCTTGGCGTGGTCAAGCGCCGCTATCAGGGCGAGAAGGACACGAGCCCGCCCGAGCGGCTCGCACTCGAGCGCGAGATCATCGAGTCCGTCGACGCGATCGTGTGCACCTGCACCGACGAGGCATTCGAGCTGTTGCGCCTCGGCGCGCGACGCGGCCAGCTCACCGTGGTGCCCTGCGGCGTGGACCTCGGCCTGTTCGCCTCCCATGGTCCGCGGGAGGGGACGGTGCGCCCGCGCCTGCTGAGCGTCGGGCGGTTGGTGGAACGCAAGGGCGTGGGCAACGCGATCAGGGCGCTGGCGGATCTCCCCGAGCCCGAGCTCGTCGTGGCCGGGGGGCCGGACCCGGCCGCCCTCGACGCCGACCCGGAGGTCCAGCGACTGCGGTCGGTGGCCGAGGCCGAAGGCGTGGCGGATCGCGTGCACGTTCGCGGTCGCGTCGAGCGGCCGCAGCTGCCGGCCCTGATGCGCTCGGCAACGGCGGTGATCTGCGTCCCGTGGTACGAGCCGTTCGGGATCGTCCCGCTGGAGGCGATGGCCAGCGGCGTACCCGTGGTGGCGGCGGCGGTGGGCGGATTGATCGACACCGTGGTGGATGGTGTGACGGGGGTGCACGTCGCGCCCCGCGACCCAGATCGCCTGGCCGAGACCCTCCGAGAGCTGCTCGGCGATCCGGCGCGCCGGCAAGCCTATGGACGCGCCGGGGAGAAACGCGCTCGGTCGCTGTATGACTGGGAGCGGGTCGCCGGCGCCACCGCCGACGTGTATCAGGGCCTTGTGCGCACGGCTCGACGGAGCCGTCCTGCCACAGCGCCGGAGGTCCCGCGCGCCGCGCGGCGCCACGTCGAGCGGCTGCGCGACGGGCTGGACGGGCTGACGGCCCACCTGGGCCACATCGAGCGCTGGGGCGAGTGGCTGGCCAGCGCGCTGCAGGGCGGCGGTCGCCTGCTGGTCACGGGCAACGGCGGCAGCGCCGCCGAAGCACAGCACCTGGCCGCCGAGCTGGTGGGCCGCTTCGGCCGCGAACGAGCTCCGCTGAGCGCGCTCTGCCTCCATGCCGACACCTCCACCCTCACAGCGCTCACCGCCGACTTCGGCGCGGATGAGGCCTTCGCCCGGCAGGTGCGGGCACAGGCACGCCCAGGCGACGTCCTGCTGGTGCTCAGCGCGTCGGGTCGCAGCCCCAACGTGCTGGCGGCGGCCCGCGCCGCGCGGGAGATGGACGTCCAAACGTGGGCACTGACGGGCGCGGCACCGAACCCCTTGGAGGCCGCATGTGACGACGCGATCAGCCTCTCCGCCGATTCCGCAACCGCGCAGGAGCTGCATCTGGTCGCCATCCACCTTCTCTGCGACGCCGTCGAGCGTCGGGACGCGGTCCCCACGCCGGAGCCGGCGCCCGACGCCAGCGTCTTCCTCCCGGCGCTGGAGGCGGCGCCGTGACCCCGGGGACCGTGATCGTGACGGGCGGCGCGTCGGGCCTCGGGGCGGCGATCGTCGACGCGGTCGCCCGCGAAGGCGGGACGCCGGTGATCCTCGACATCGCGGCGCCGCGTAACGGCGCCGAATGCGAGCTGGTCGACCTCGCGGAGACCTCCGCCGCGGAGAGCGCCGTGGCGCGGGTCGCGGCGCGCCACGGCGACATCGACGGAGTCGTGACGGCCGCCGGCATCGACGCCTGCGGCCAGCTCGAGGACGTCCCTTCCGACGCGTGGAACCGCGTGGTGATGGTCAACCTCCTGGGCACCGCGGCCGTGGTGCGCGCCGCCCTGCCCCATCTCGAGCGCAGTCACGGTCGCGTCGTCACGGTGGCATCGACGCTGGGCCTCAAGGCCGTCAGCGACGCCACGGCATATTGCGCCAGCAAGTTCGGCGTCGTGGGCTTCACCCGCGCGCTGGCGGTCGAGACCGCGGGTCGCGTGGGCGTCACGATGCTGGTGCCCGGCGGCATGGACACCCGCTTCTTCGAGGGGCGCGACGAGCAGTACCGTCCGGGCGCCGACGCCCAGCTGGCCCCGCCGGCGGACGTCGCCGACGCGGTCGTGTTCGCGCTCGGTCGCCCGGCGGGCACGGAACTTCGTGAGCTTGTGGTGTGCCCGTCCACCGAGCCGTCCTGGCCTTGAGGCGTCGCACCCTGTTCGTGCTTCGCGCGCTCGGCCTCGGCGATCTGTTGACCGCGGTGCCGGCGCTCCGGGGCCTGGCCCGGGCCTACCCGGCACACCGCCGTGTGCTGGGAGCCCCTCGGGAGCTGGCGCCGCTCGTGCGGCTGATCGATCTGCCCGAACGACCCGGAGAGCCCGTGTTCGACGTGGCGCCCGTGCGGGGCCTCGGGTGGCTGCCCTCGACGACCGCCGGCGCCGAGGTGGCGGTCAACCTGCACGGACGGGGGCCGCAGAGCCACCAGCTGCTGATGCGGGCACGGCCCGCGGAGTTGATCGCGTTCCGGCACGCACTCGCCTGGCCCTCTGGTCCCGAGTGGCGCGCGGACGAGCACGAGGTGCGGCGCTGGTGCCGGCTGCTGCGGGCCCACGGCGCCGCGGCGGAGCCCGACGAGCTCGACCTCGCCGCACCCGGTGAGAATGGCCGCGAACCCGATCTGACGCTGCTGCACCCCGGGGCGGGCAGCCCCGCGCGCTGTTGGCCTACGGCGCGGTGGGCCGCTGTTGCCCGGGCCGAGACGGCGCGGCGCCACCGCGTGCTCGTCACGGGAGGCCCGGCCGAGCGGCGCCTGGCCGGCGACATCGCGCGACGCGCCGGTCTCCCGACGACGGCCGTGGCGGCGGGACGGACAGACCTCGCCGAGTTGGCCCGCCTCGTGGCTCGCGCCGGGCGCCTCGCCTGCGGCGATACCGGCATCGCCCATCTGGCCACGGCCCTGCGCACCCCATCCGTGGTGCTCTTCGGACCAACCTCGCC
>DASYIJ010000281.1:0-7741 GCA_035997675.1 Solirubrobacteraceae bacterium | reverse complement strand
GGCTTCCTCGCGCTCGTGGGCTCGCTCATCCTCGTCGCCGGCGGTCTGCTCGCGCGGCGAGAGTCGGTCACGGACAAGCGGGACAGCGATGCCGCTGTTAGGCGCACGATGCAGCGGCGGCATGAGGAAGGGCTGTAGCGCCTTTGGCGCTCGGTTCTCAGTTCTCAGTTCTCAGTTTTCAGTTCTTAGTTCTTAGGTCTTAGGTCTTAGGGCGCTATTTCCCGGCGGCGTAGTGGACGATCGATGTGTCGACGAGCCACTCCACCGGGGCCTTGTCGTCGGTGTAGATGCTTCCGCCTCTGAGGGCTGAGGTGAGTTGTGTGGCCGCTGCCGCTCTCGTGGGGCCGAGCTCGGGTGGGACGTGGGCGGTGGCGAGGCGTCTTGGCGACAGGTCTCCGCGGGAGGCGATGAGCATCGTGTTGGTTGACTCGACCGGGTCGCGCATGACGTTCGGAAACGCGGTGTGGAGGGTGGCCGCGAGCGTGCGCTCGAGTGCCGACTCGCCCTTCGGGTGGCCGACGTTGATGATCACGACGCCGCGCGCCGTCAGGCGCTGGCGCACGAGCGAGAAGAACTCGCGCGTCGTGAGGTAGAACGGGATGTAGGGCTGGCGGTACGCGTCGATGCCGATCACGTCGTAGCGGGCGCGGGTGCGCCGCAGGAACGGTCGCGCGTCCTCGGTGTGTACGCGCAGGCGCGGGTTGCGCATGTCGAAGTAGCGTCGGCCGACCGAACTGACGTCGCCGTCGATCTCGACGCCGTCGATCGCCGTCGCTGGGTAGAAGCGCGCGTAGGCGCGGGCCACCGTGCCGCCGGCGTTGCCGAGCATCGCGATGCGTTTCGGCGGCGCGGCCAGGCGGGCGAACGGCAGGACGCTGTAGGCGTCCCAGTAGCCGCCGGTGAGCACCGTGTTCGGTCGGTAGAGCGAGTGGATCGCCTGGCCCTCGTTGAGCTCGAGGCGGCGTTCGTTGCCGACCTGCACCACGCGCATGTACTGGTACGGAGTCTCCTGCTCGAACACGACCTTCTCCCCGCCTGAACCGGGCTTGGTGATGCCCGGCGGCAGTGCCAGCAGCGCGCCGAGCGCGAGCGGGACGAGCAGCGCCCGGCGCGGCAGGCCCCAGGCCGCCGCGGCGAGCGCGAGCGCGGTCGCGAAACCGATGAAGGTCCGCTGCGTGCCGACCAGCGGGATGAGCACGAGCGCGGAGAGGAAGACCCCCAAGAGGCTTCCGATCGTGGAGACGGCGTAGAGGCGGCCGGCGACCTCGCCCGCCTGCTCCACCGACGCGACGGCGAGCCGGATCGCCCACGGCGAGATCGCGCCGAGGAGCAGCACCGGCAGCGCCACGAGCACGAGCACGGCCGCCAGCGAACCGACGAACGCGCCGGCGTCCACGTGGTCGAGGGCGCGGACCGCCGCGTGCAGGAACGGCCCGGCGACGAGCGGAACGACCGCCAGCAGCACGGCCGCCGCGAGCACGGTCAGGCGCAGCCCGCGCTCGTGCGGATGGCGATCGGCGAACCGGCCTCCGAGCCAGTAGCCCACCGACAGCGCGACGAGCACGACCCCGATCGTGTTGGCCCAGATGACCGTGGAGGCGCCGAAGTCGGGTGCGAGGAGGCGTGCGGCGGCGATCTCGGCGCCCAGGCTGGCGGCGCCGCCCGTGAAGACGAGGACCAGCAGCGGCAGCGGCGCCCGCGCGGCCCGCGGAGTCCGGGGCGGCGGCGCGCGAGGATCCGGCGCGGAGGGGGCCTCGAGCGTCCCGCTTGGCTCCATGGCGCAACGATAGCCCGCGGGTGATTTCGCACTTCCGTCGCGGTTCGTTCATATTGCGGGAGAAATTGCGGTAGGTTCGTCCGCACTCCCGACAAACCCCTGTGGGGAGACCAGGAAACGCATGTGATGAGGAGAGGAGCCTCAGGGTCGCTGCGCTCGTTGCGCGAGCTCAATCGCGAGCGTGTCGTCCGCGCGCTGCGCGAGCTCGGGGTCGCAAGTCGTGCCGAGATCGCTCGGCGGACCGGCCTGTCGCGCAGCACGGTCTCCAGCCTCGTCGCCGACCTGAAGGACGAGGGTTTGATCGTCGAGCGGGCCGGCGGACGCGACGCCGGCGGCGCAGCGGGGCAGAGCGGCCGTCCCCCGGTCCTCATCGGGCTGCGCCCCTCGGCCGGCGTGGTCGTGGGCATCGACTTCGGCAAGCGCCACCTCGCGGTCGCGGCCAGCGACCTCTCCCACGAGGTCCTGGCGGAGTTCTGGCGCGAGATGCCTGACGACTACACGGCGCGTGACGGGATGGACGTGGCGGCCGAGCTGGTCGAGGCGGCGCTCGAGGAGGCGGGAAGCGGCCGCGACCGCGTGCTCGGGGTGGGCCTCGGCCTGCCGGGCCCGATCCACCGCCTGACGGGGATGATCGGATCGCCGGCGATCCTGCCCGGATGGGTGGGCATACGCGTGGCCGAGGAGATGGCCACGCGCCTGAGCCTGCCGATCCACGTCGACAACGACGCCAACCTCGGAGCGCTGTCGGAGTTCCTGTGGGGCGCGGGTCGCGCCTCGGCGAGCCTCGCATACCTCAAGGTGGCGACCGGGATCGGCGCCGGCCTGGTCGTGGACGGCCGGCTGTTCCACGGTGCGGGCGGGACGGCCGGGGAGATCGGCCACACCACGATCGACGAGAACGGCCCGATCTGCCGCTGCGGACGCCGAGGGTGCCTCGAGACCTTCGCCGCCGGTCCGGCACTGCTCGAATTGCTGCGCCCCAGCCTGGGGCCGGATCTGACCCTCGAGGACGTGCTCGACCGCGCCGCCGACGGCGACCCCGGCTGTCAGCGCGCCATGGCCGACGCGGGCCGTCATATCGGCCAGGCGCTGGGCAACCTCTGCAACCTGATCAATCCGGAGCTGATCGTCGTCGGTGGCAGCCTGGGCGCCGCCGGCGACGTCGTGCTCGACCCGATCCGCGAGGCGGTCGAGCGCGCGGCGATCCCGTCGGCGGCGGGCGACGTCGACATCGTGCCGGGCGTGCTCGGCGAACGGGCCGAGCTGCTCGGCGCCATCGGCCTCGTGCTCCACGAGGCCGACGACCGGCCCGCGCGGCGTGCGGGCGACCGGTTCACCGCGGCCGCCGTTCCCGAACCGGCATGAACCCGAGGACTTATGACGAATCACGACCCACCATCCACAGAGGAGGCACATCAGTGATGTTCCACATTCCCCGAAGGCCGGCCGGGCTGGCGGCCATTGCGGTCGTCGTAGTCGGCCTCGTGGCCGCCGGCTGCGGCAGCAGCAGCAGCGGCGGCGGCGGCGGTCCGAAGATCGCGCTGCTGCTGCCCGAGAACAAGACGGCGCGCTACGAGACGCAGGACCGGCCGCTCTTCGAGAAGCAGCTCAAGGCGGACTGTCCGAAGTGCTCGGTCATCTACAGCAACGCCAATCAGGATCCGGCGAAGCAGCAGCAGCAGGCCGAGGCGGCGCTGACGCAGGGCGCCAAGGTGCTCGTCCTCGATGCCGTGGATGCAGCGTCGGCCGACGTGATCGTGAAGCGGGCAAACCAGCAGAAGGTGCCGGTGCTGGCGTATGACCGCCTGATCCCCAACGCCGACATCGCCGCGTACGTGTCGTTCGACAACGTTCGCGTCGGCAAGCTGCAGGCCACCGCCCTGACGCAGAAGCTCAAGTCAGGTGGCAAGGCCACGCCGACGATCACGATGATCAACGGTGCGCCGACCGACAACAACGCGAAGCTGTTCAAGCAGGGCGCGCTCAGCGTCTTCCAGAGCAGCGGCGTCACGATCGGCAAGCAGTTCGACACGCCCGACTGGAGCCCCGACAAGGCCCAGAACGAGATGCAGCAGGCGATCACGGCGCTGGGCAACAACGGGTTCCAGGGTGTCTACGCCGCGAACGACGGAACCGCGGGCGGCGCGATCGCCGCGATGACCTCGGCGGGCATCCAGCCGTCGGCCAGGCCGACGACCGGGCAGGATGCCGAGCTCGCCGCGATCCAGCGGATCCTCGCCGGCCAGCAGTTCATGACGGTGTACAAGGCGGTGAAGTTGGAGGCGCCGGCTGCCGCGACGATCTCCTACGCCCTCGCGCAGGGCAAGCAGCCGCCGACGCCGCCGATCAACGGCACGACGAACAACGGACAGAAGAACGTGCCGTCGACGATCCTCACTCCGGTGGCGGTCACCAAGTCCAACATCAACAGCACGATCGTCAAGGACGGGTTCTGGACCACCTCGCAGATCTGCACGGCCCAGTACCAGTCCGCGTGCAAGGCGGCGGGAATCGCATGACCCCATGACGGCGCTGCGTTTCGGCCGGGTGGCGCGTGAGCGCCACCCGGCGCGGCGCCGGGGAAGCCCACGACCGGAAAGGAACAGACATGAACTCGAATGCCCCTCTGCTGCAGCTGAAGGGGGTGAGCAAGCGGTTCGGGCCGGTGCAGGCGCTGAACGACATCGACTTCGAGGTGCGTCCCGGCGAGGTGGTCGGGCTGGTCGGCGACAACGGCGCCGGCAAGTCCACGCTCGTCAAGACCATTGCGGGCATCTACTCGCCCGACGAAGGCGAGTTCTACTTCGACGGCCAGCCGGTGTCGATCACCGGTCCCAAGGCGGCCGTCGCGCTCGGGATCGCGACCGTGTACCAGGACCTCGCCCTGTGCGACAACCTCGACACGGTGGCCAACCTGTTCCTCGGTCAGGAGGAGATCGCCGGCGGCGTCGGCGAGGTCCTCCGCCAGCTCGACGAGGTCGACATGGAGCACCGCTCGCACGAGCTGCTCGACCAGCTGTCCGTGACCATCCCGAGCGTCCGCTCGGAGGTGGGCACGCTGTCCGGAGGCCAGCGCCAGCAGGTCGCCGTCGCGCGATCCCTGCTGGGCGAGCCCAAGCTCGTCCTCCTGGACGAGCCCACCGCCGCGCTGGGCGTGTCGCAGACGGCCCAGGTGCTGGCACTCATCACGCGCCTGAAGGAGCGCGGGCTCGGAGTAGTCGTGATCAGCCACAACCTGGCGGACGTCTTCCAGGTGGTCGACCGCATCTTCGTCCTGCGCCTCGGCTCCCGGGCCGGGGACTTCGACGCCGACCAGACGACGCAGGAGCATGTCGTGGGCGCCATCACCGGAGCGCAGTTCGGCGACAAGCCCGCGGGTGAAAACCGATCGGAGGGTGACCGATGAGCACGCCAGAGCAGGCTGCACCCCCACCCGTCGCCGTCGAGAGCCCGCGCGCCGACTTCATGCGGCGCTTTCTCTCGGGCGACCTCGGCTTCCTCCGGGTCCTCATCATCCTGGTCGTCATCTGGGCGATCTTCTACTCCCAGAACGACCGCTTCCTCTCGGCGCAGAACCTCACCAACCTCGTCCTGCAGATCACGGCGATCGGCCTGATCTCGGTCGGGGTGGTGCTCGTGCTGCTGCTCGGCGAGATCGACCTGTCGGTCGGTGCCGTCAGCGGCCTGTGCGCGGCGATCATGGCCGTGCTCCAGGTCAAGCACGGATGGGACCCCTACCTGGCGATCGCCGCGGGTATCGGGGCGGGGACCCTGATCGGCGCCCTCCAGGGGTCGATCTTCGCCTACATCGGCGTCCCGGCCTTCGTCGTGACGCTGGCCGGTCTGCTCGCCTGGCAGGGCGCGCTGCTGTACGTGCTCGGCGACACCGGCACGGTCAACATCACCAACGGCAAGATCGTCGGGCTGGCCAACACGTTCTATTCCACCTCGACGAGCTGGATCATCGGCGTGGTGGTGATCGTCCTGTATGCCGGGGTCAACCTCTGGGGTTACCGGCGCCGGGTTGCGGCCGGGCTCGCCGACCAGGCCTTCGGGCCGATCCTGTTCCGGATCGTGGTTGTGGCGGGCGCGGTGGTCGCGGCGATCGCGATCTTCAACCAGGACCGCGGGCTTCCGCTGGCCGCGCTGATCCTCGGTGGGTTCGTGGCCGGGTTCCAGTACGTCATCTCGCGAACCAAGTACGGCCGGCACATCTTCGCGGTGGGCGGCAACATCGAGGCCGCGCGGCGGGCCGGCATCAACATCGCCACGATTCGCGTGACCGTGTTCGCGCTCGCGGGCACGATGGCGGCGATCGGCGGCATCATGGGGGCGTCGAGGCTGCTGGCCGTCAACCAGAGCTCCGGCGGCAGCGACCTGCTGCTGCTGGCGATCGCCGGACCGGTGGTCGCGGGCACCAGCCTGTTCGGCGGCCGCGGCACCGTGTGGTCCGCGCTGCTGGGTGCGCTGGTGATCGGCTCGATCTCCAACGGGATGGACCTCCTCAACTACCAGTCGTCGGTGAAGTTCATGGTCACCGGCGGGGTGCTGTTGGTCGCGGTCATCATCGATGCCCTGGCCAGGCGGCAGCGGCAGGCCCAAGGCAGGGTCTGAGGCCCGCCGCCGAGCGGGCGAGAAGCAATGGGAAGCCGGACCGTCCCGCCTCGCGGGGCGGTCCGGTCAGCCCGTGCCCAGGGCGACGACCTCCGCCGCCTCGGCACTGGCGAAGGCGGCCTCGAGGATCTCCAGGCCGATCACCGCCTCGGCGGGATCCACCGGCGGGGGCCCGCCCTCGCGAAGCCAGCGCTCGACGCCGGCGTAGAAGCGCTCGTACGCGCCCCGCTCGGTCTCGATCGGCGTGACCTCGTCGTCGCGCGCCAACCGGCCCCAGCGATCGGGCGGCTCGCGGCCCCAGTCGGGCTCACCCGGACGATGGCCGGCGCGCAGCGCCTCCTCCTGGCCGTCGAGGCCGTCCTTGACGTAGGCGCCGGCGAGGCCGAGCAGACGCATGCGCGCCTGGGGGAGGGCGGCGACGGTGCTCATCCACAGGTGGCTCCGAGCGCCGTCGCCGTGGGTGAGCGCCACGAACGTGTCGTCGTCGACCGCGGCGCCGGGTCGCCGTCGATCGACCTCGGCGTAGACGTGCGTGGGCCGGCCGAAGAGGACGAGGGCCTGGTCGACCAGATGGCTGCCGAGGTCGAACAGCAATCCGCCGGCCTCTCCGGGGTCGGCGCGCTCGCGCCATGCGTCCGTCCGGACGGACGGTCGCCAGCGCTCGAATCGCGACTCGAACCGGGTGATCGGACCGACGGCGTCCTCCGCGAGCAGGCGCCGGACCGTGAGCATGTCGCCGTCCCAGCGCCGGTTGTGAAAGACGGTGAGGGGCACGGCGGCCGCCGCGGCAGCCTGCACCAGTTCGCGTCCGTCGGCCGCGGTGGGCGCGAGCGGCTTGTCGACCACCACGGCCAGGCCGGCCTCGATCGCGGCGCGGGCGAGTGGTACGTGGGTGCGGTTGGGACTGGCGACGACGACCAGGTCATGCTCGCCGGCGAGGTCCCACAGGGCCTCGGCGCTGTCGAGGAGGCGGACGCCGGGCAGATCGGCCTGCGCGCGGGCGCGACGCTCGGGATTGGCCGTCACGACCGAGGCGACCTCGATGCCGGGCGTGGCCGAGATGAGCGGAGCGTGGAACACAGCGCCCGCCAGGCCGTAGCCGACGAGACCGGCACGCAGTGGAGCGGGCGCCGCGGTCACGGCGCGGCGAAGCGCGCGAAGAAGCCCAGCGAGCTGCCGACCTGGCGGTCGAAGCGCAGGCCGGCGGCCTCGGCACGCCGGCGCAGCGGGCCCGGGAAGACCACGTGGGGGTCGAGTGCCACCTCGCCGACCACGAGGCGCCCGCCGGGCTTGAGCACCCGGCGCAGTTCTCGCAGCGCCGCGTCCTGGTCGGGTATCTCGCCGAGCACC
>DASYIJ010000207.1:0-2460 GCA_035997675.1 Solirubrobacteraceae bacterium | reverse complement strand
CGGACCTGTCGCAGGATGCGCCGAGCGGCATGGCGCGTGGCCGCGTCGACGATCACGTCGCCCATCAGGTACACGTTGATCCCGTTCGGCGGGAACCCGGAGAGCTGGTACAGGCCGTCCGCGAGCTGCTTCACGCCGCCGAGCCTACCGCTCGGCCCGCTCAGTCGCGGATGCCCGCCCGCCGGTGGCCGAGCCGGTTGGCGGTCGGCCGCGCGTCGCGCATGCGCCGCAGCTCGGCCAGTTCCGTGGGCGGCGTCAGCCCCGGCCGCGGACCGTCGGGAAGCCGCCGGCACGGCACCGGGGTCTCCGCGACGCCGGCGTCCCCGGCCGCGCGCGCCACGCGCACGGCGCCCGCCCGCGGCCGCGCCGACACAGCGTCGGTCAGCTCGGTGCCCTCGAACAGCAGGCCCACGCCGTCGTCGACCCCCCAGCCGTCGGGCAGCACGCCGTCGCGAACCGCCGCCAGGAACGCCGGCCGGCGGTTCGGCTCGCTGTTCCAGTGGACGCTGTTGGCGCCGGGCAGAAGCCCGAGGCCGGCCGCGGGGGCGGGTCGCCCGGTCGACGTGGTGATCCCGCCCTCGAACCAGCACATCGAGCCGGCGCTCAGGCCGCACAGGACGACGCCGGCCTCCCAGGCCTCTCGCATGAGCTCGTCGAGCCCGTGCGCCCGCCAGATGGCGAGCATGTTGAGCATGCTGCCGCCGCCGACGTAGATGATGTCCTGGCCCAGCAGGTGCTCGCGCAGGGACACGGGCCGGTGGCCCAGGCGGAACAGGGAGAGGTGGGATGCGACGCAGGAGTGGCCGTCCAACGCCGCGTGGAAGCGGACGATCTGCTCCTGCGCGTCGCCGCCCGCCGTGGGCAGGAGGCAGACGCGCGGTTCGCGCCGGCCCTGTGCCAGCCCGAGCACGAACTCGTCGAGCGCCGGGTCCGCCGGGTGCGTCGAGAACCCGCCGCCCCCCATGGCGAAGATGCGCCGGCCGTCAGGCGGCAAGGGCGTCGGCCAGGGCTGGCGCGGCCGGCTCCTCCCCGAGGAAGTCGGCGGCCAGCGCAGTCTCGGTCACTTGCCCATCCACGCAGGCCACATGGTACGCGCAGGCCTTGCGGCGAGACGAGACGACGCCGGCGAGCTCGGTACCGCGGAAGTGCAGCGCCGCGCCGTCCTCGCAGGCGTAGCCGGGGCGCATCCCGTCGGCCAGGAAACGGTGGTACGCGCCCTGCCGCGACGGCTCGCCGTCGTAGTGCACGGCGTTGGAGTGGGGGAGGAAGCCCAGGCCGGCGACGGGTTCGGGCGTGCCGTGGAAGGCGGTCACCCCCTCCGAGAACCAGCACAGCGATCCCGCGCTCAACCCGCAGAGGACGATGCCGCGCTCCCAGGCCTCGCGCAGCACCTCGTCGACGCGGTGGGCCTGCCACACGCCCAGCAGGCTGATGACGCTTCCTCCTCCGACGTAGATGACGTCCTGGGCGAGCAGGTGCTCGCGCAGGTCGCCGCCGATGCCGCGCTCGCGGCGGAACAGCGAGACGTGGGAGGGCTCGCAGCGGTCGGCCGGGAAGTGGCGGAAGAACCGCACGATGTAGTGGTCGGCGTCGCCGCTCGCCGAGGGTAGGAAGCACACTCGCGGGCGCTCGCGGTCGACGAGACCCAGCACGTACTCGTCCATGAGCGGGTTGCCGGCCTCCATCGAGAACCCGCCACCACCGAACGCCACGATCTGCGGTGTTCCCTCCATCGTCAGCGGAGAGTAGGGGCAATTCCTGGGCTCAGCAGGAATTTCATCCCTTGGTCGAGTGGCGTTCGACCGCCGGTCGAGTGGCGGGAATCGCCGTTTGGCCCGTGTCGCTCGATTAGGCTGGGCGTTGTGGACCTGACCCCCCGCCAGCGGCGGTCGCTCGAGGCGATCTGCGACACGTTCCTCCCCGACTACGACGGCCTGCCCTCGGCGTCCGAGCTCGGCGTTCCGCGGGCGATCGCGGAGGCACTCGACGCCAACCCGCGCGAGGCCGAGCGCAAGCAGACCGCTCAGCTGCTCGGCCTGTGGGACACGGCGCTGCTGACCGCAGTGGGCGGCGGCGGACTGCGCCGCTTCTCTTCCCTCCCGCGGGAGCGCCGCGAGGCGGTGCTGCGCTCCTGGTGCGACTCGCGCGTGGGGCAGCGCCGGGCCGCGTTCACCGCCCTGCGCAAGGCCGCGCTGCTGTTCGGCTACATGGTCCCCGGCCCGGACGGGGGACCGAACCCGCGCTGGGAGGCGTGCGCCTACCCGGGGCCGATCGGCCCGGCGGCGGACCCGCCGCCGAAGGCGCTGACGCCGCTGCGGGTCGACACCGACACGCGGATCGAATGCGACGTCGTGGTGTGCGGGTCGGGTGCGGGTGGCGGCACGGCGGCCGCCGTGCTGGCCGCGGCCGGACTCGACGTCGTCGTGCTCGAGGCCGGCGACTACTACGACGACGCCGACT
>DASYIJ010000185.1:0-5063 GCA_035997675.1 Solirubrobacteraceae bacterium | reverse complement strand
CTGGGCGGCACCAACGCCCCCTACCAGGAGCTGTTCGCCCTCAGCGTGGTCTACACGGCCGCCGTGCATCCGCCGCGCCGGCTCGTGCCCTACCTCTTCGCTCTGATCATCGCCGCGTCCGCCCCCGTCGTGTACGCGTCGCTCGGCAGCCGCGAGGTCGCCCTGGTCATCACCCAGCTGGGGATATGGATCGCCCTCGGCGCCGTGGCGGTGCTGTTCGTGTCGGTCGTGCGCGTACAGCAGCTCGGCCTGGCCGCCGGCGAGCGCGCCGCGCGCACACAGGCGCGCGTCGACCCGCTCACCGGGCTCGGCAACCGCCGGGCGTTCGACGAGACGCTGGGCCGGGCGATCGCGGGCGCGCGGCGGGCGGACCGACCCTTCGCGATCGTGATCGGGGACCTCGCCGGCTTCAAGTCGGTCAACGACCGCTTCGGCCACATCGAGGGGGACCGCTGCCTGCGGCAGGTCGCCGACGCGCTGCGCGAGACCGTCCGGGGCCCGGACGCGTGCTTCCGCTGGGGCGGCGACGAGTTCGCCCTCGTGCTGCCGGCCACCGATCGGACGAGCGCCGATCGGGTGGCCGCGCGCGTGAGCGCGGCGGTCGAATCCGGGGTGGCGCTGCCGTCGGGCGAGCCGCTGCGCGTGCGCTGCGGCAGCGCGCAGTTCGAGGAGGGCATGGACCCCCAGACGCTGGTCAACGCCGCGGACGCCGCGCTGATCGCCGCCAAGGGCGGTGGGCCGGGCGCGGGGGCCGCGGCCTCCGGCGCCGCCGACCGATAGCCTGCGCGGCGTGACGCCGCGCGCCTGGGTCGCCGAGCCCGCCGAGGCCGAGATCGTCGCCGGGCTGCTGGTCGAGTTCCGCGATCACAACGGGCGCGACTGGCCCTCGCCCAACTCGTTCCTCGCCTCCGTCGAGCGCCTGATCGAGCAGCGCGACACCGAGTTCCTCCTCGGCACGCCTCACGACGACTCCCCGCCGGCCGGTGTGTGTCAGCTGCGCTACCGGTTCTCGGTGTGGAAGGCGGCCGACGACTGCTGGCTCGAGGACCTATTCGTGCGCGAGGCGGCGCGCGGCGCGGGACTCGGGGCCGCGCTGGTGTCCCTCGCGCTCGATCGAGCCCGTGAGCGAAACTGCCGGCGCGTGGAGCTCGACACGAACGAGGCCAACGAGACGGCGCTCGCGCTGTACGAGCGCCTGGGGTTCACCGCCCGCTCGAAGAGCCCCGACGCCGGCGGCCGCGATCTCTTCCTGGGCATCGCCCTCGAGCGGCCCGACGACTAGACGTCTAGCCGCCGACCGCGACGACGTTCTCGCCGTGGATGCGGCGCTGCTCGGGGGTGTCGCGGCCCGGCGGGAGCGAGGCCTCGAGACCGCGCTCGCCGAGGGCCCCCAGATAGGCCTCGTCCTCGCTCAGGATCGCCAGGGCGCGCTCGGACTCGAGTGGAAAGCCGTGGCCCGGCACCGTCGTGTCGGCGGCCTCGATCAGCGGCCGCAGGCGCGCCAGGGTCGCGCGGTAGGCGTCGAGCGAGCCGCCGGGCGAGAGCATGGGGATCTCGACCGGAGAGACGTAGTCCCCGATCACGAGGCACTTCGCCCACGGCACCCATACGGCCATGCCGTCGGCGGTGTGACCGTCGGCGGAATGCAGCTCGAGCTCGGAGTCGCCGATCTCGCAATGGCCCGGGACGGGGAGCGCCTGCACCTGGCCGAGCGACAGCGGTCGCTCACGTGTCACGTAGTGCTGGTCGTCGAACTCCCGCAGCTCGCGCTGGGCCGCTCCCGGCTCGCTCGCGAGGCGCGCCGCCGTCGTCTCGGCCACCCCGACGGCCGCCTCGGGAAAGGCGAGGCGGCCCAGCAGGTGGTCCCAGTCGGCATGGGTCGCCAGCAGCCCGGCCACGGCGAAGCCCGCCCGCTCGGCCAGCGACGGCAGGGCCTCCAGCTCCGCCGGCAACACGGGCGAGTCGATCACGAACGCCTCCGCCCCGCCGCGCACCAGCGTGCAGGACGTCTGCCAGAACTGGCTGGTGACGACGACGACGTCGGCGTGAACGCCGACCGCGCGCATAGCCGAGGCCTAGACGGCCTTGAGCAGCTTGGCCGCCTCGCGGAGGTTCGGGACCTCGGCGGTCGGCGGCTTCTGGCCGGACTCGAGCTTCTGCTTGCGGCGGTTGACCCAGATGACCGGGACGCGCGCCTTCAGGCACGGCTCGACGTCGTAGTAGTAGCTCTCGCCGACGTGCACCCAGCCCTTCTTGCCGCCGATCCGGCGCGCAGCCTCCTTGAAATGGGCGGGGTCGGGCTTGTAGGAGCGCACCTGCTGCGCGGTGACGACGAGGTCGAAGTCGGTGCGGAAGTGCCGGCGGGTCTGGCCCAGGAGCTTGTCGTCGATGTTCGAGACCAGGCCGATGTTGTACTTCTTGGCGAAGCGGTCGAGCTGGGCGTTGGTCTCCTTGAAGGGCTTCCAGCGCTGCACCGAGTCGGGCAGGAAGCCCGAGCGCGAGGGCTCCAGCGGCCAGCCGAGGTCCTTGGCGATCCGCACGGCGGTGCGGCGCAGCACCTCCGCGTAGAGCTCGTAGGAGCCGGCCTGGATCTCCTGCTGGATCTCCAGGAACATGTCGACCACCTGGTCGCGCTCGATGGTGAAGCCGTCGCGCTTGGCCTCGGCCTCGAAAGCGTCGTACGCGCCGGTCTCCCAATCGATCAGGGTGCCGTACACGTCGAACGTGACCCACTTGATGTCCTTGGGGAGTGCCATCGCGAGCGGCATTATGCCGTCGCCGTCCAATTGGGCGCGGTCCGGTCCCCCCTACGGCCTGTACTAGGATCCCCGCCCCCAATGGACCTGCTGGAGTACCAGGGCAAGCTGCTGTTCGCCCGCCACGACGTGCCCGTGCCCGACGGCAAGGCGGCGACCAGCGTGGAGGAGGCCGTCGAGGCCGCCGAGGCGATCGGTTACCCCTGCGTGGTCAAGGCGCAGGTCCAGATCGGCGGCCGAGGCAAGGCGGGGGGCATCAAGGTGGCGCAGAACGCCGACGAGGCCGAGGCGCATGCCAAGGCGATTCTGGGCATGGACATCCGCGGCCTGACGGTCCACGAGCTGTGGATCGAGGAGGCGTCGGACATCGCCGACGAGTACTACGCCTCCATCGTGTTCGACCGCTCGGCCAAGGCGCCGCTCGTGATGCTCTCGACCAGGGGCGGGATGGACATCGAGGAGGTCGCCGAGTCCGACCCCGACGCGATCGCGCGGCTGCACGTCGACCCCCTGCTGGGCTTCCAGGACTTCCACGGGCGGAGGCTGGCGTTCGAGGCCGGCGTGGACGCCGACGTGGTGCGCCCGGTCGGCGCGCTGCTCAAGCGGCTGTACGGCGCCTTCATCGACGAGGAGGCGATGCTCGTCGAGGTCAACCCGCTGATCGTCACCGGCGACCGCGACGTGCGCGCGCTCGACGCCAAGGTTACGCTCGACGGCAACTCGCTGTTCCGGCACGTCGAGAACGCCGAGCTGCGCAATCCGGCGGCCGAGGATCCGCAGGAGCGCATGGCGAAGGAGCGCGGGTTGACGTACGTCAAGCTCGACGGCAACATCGGCATCCTCGGCAACGGCGCCGGGCTGGTGATGTCCACGCTCGACGTGGTCGCGCAGGCCGGGGGCTCGCCGGCCAACTTCCTCGACGCCGGCGGCGGCTCCAAGGCCGAGGCGATCGTCTCGGCCGTCGAGGTCATCCTCTCCGACCCGAAGGTCACGGCCGTGCTCTTCAACATCTTCGGCGGGATCACGCGCTGCGACGAGGTGGCCCGCGGGCTGATCGAGGCCTTCGGCCAGATCGAGGTGAAGGTTCCCTTCGTCGTGCGGCTCAACGGCACCAACGAGGAGGAGGGACGCGCCTTGCTGGTCGATGCCGACCTGCCGAACGTGCACATCGAAGAGACGATGGACGGCGCCGCGGCGAAGGTCGTCGAGGTGGCCGGGTGATCCGCGGATGAGCATCCTCGTCGACGCGCACACGAGGCTCGTGGTCACCGGTCTCACGGGTCGCGAGGGCAAGTTCCACGGCATGAACAACCGCGCGTACGGCACCGAGCTCGTGGCCGGGGTGACGCCGGGCAAGGGCGGTCAGGACGTCGAGGGCGTGCCCGTCTTCGACACCGTGCACGACGCGGTCGAGCAGGCCGGGGCCAACACCGCCATGGTGTTCGTCCCGCCGCCGTTCGCGGCCGACTCGATCCTCGAGGCGGCCGACGCCGGCATCGAGACGATCATCGCCATCACCGAGGGCATCCCCGCCCACGACATGCTGCGCGTCTACGCGCAGCTGCAGCGTGGCCCCACTCGGCTGATCGGCCCCAATTGCCCCGGCGTGCTCTCGCCCGGGAAGGCCAACGTCGGCATCATTCCGGCGTCCTTCTTCTCGGAGGGCAACGTCGGCCTCGTCTCGCGGTCGGGCACGCTGACCTACCAGATCGGCTACGAGATCGCGCAGCGCGGGTTCGGGAACTCGTCCATCGTCGGGATCGGCGGAGACCCGATCGTGGGCTCGGACTTCATCGACGTGATCGAGCTCTACGAACAGGATCCCGAGACGGAGCTGATCGTGATGTGCGGCGAGATCGGCGGCGACGCCGAGGAGCGCACGGCCGAGTTCGTCGCCGCGAACGTGAGCAAGCCCGTCGTCGGCTACATCGCCGGGTTCACGGCACCGCCGGGCAAGACCATGGGCCACGCGGGCGCGATCGTGTCGGGCTCCAGGGGGACCGCCGCGGCGAAGGCCGAGGCGCTCGAGGCCGGTGGGGTCCGCGTCGGGCGCACGCCGACCGAGGTCGCCGAGATCGCCGTGGAGATCCTCGGCGGCGTACGGGCCTGACCGGCCCGGCGGCGTCCTCGCGATCGACTGGCTTGGTGGCGCCGGGAACGCCCGTTTGCGGTGGTACGCTGGGCCGCCCGGCGGCCTGGCGCGGACCGCCGCGGAGGTGGGGAGGCACGCCGTGAGCCACAACCGCATCGCATCTCCAGGACCCGCCTCCCGTCGGCGCCCGCGCGCATGACCGAGCGCCGCGACGT
>DASYIJ010000166.1:0-14057 GCA_035997675.1 Solirubrobacteraceae bacterium | reverse complement strand
ACCGGCGTCGGCGTCGCCAGCAGGTCGATGAAGGGCAGGCCCCACTGCTCGCCGAGCACGCGCTGGAGGTCCAGGCGGTGCACCTTCCCGGCCGCGAGCAGGATCGCACCGAGCCGCTCGCCGGTCTCGCGCTGGCGCCTGAGCCCCCAGTCCAGGGTGGAGCGATCGATCAGGCCGGCGGCCAGGAGCGCGTCACCGAGTCGTGCCGGCGTCGCGGTCGCGGGCGAGGTCGGGTAGGCACTCGGCTCGGGCCGGCGCATGAAGTCGCGGGCCGCGGAGAGCACGCCGTTGCCTCGTCGCATGCTCGGGCTATCGGCACCCCCGCGCGAGGGGCGGACCACCGCCGGCGGGGAGCGCGCGGCCCGACCCGGCGCGGCTAGGCGAATGTTTGATCCTCAGCCCAATTCCTCGCGTTCACAATCAAGCTACGCGCGCTCCGTCGCGTCGCTCTAACGTTCGGTGCAATGACGGACCTGCGCGACCCCGAGTCCGCGGAGCGTCTGGAGGCGGAGGCGCCCGACGAGTACCTGCGGCGGCGGGAGTTCCTGGCACGCGCGGCGCTGACCGCGGGCCTGGCCACCGGCCTTGGGACGGTGCTCGACGCGGACACCCTGGTCGCCGAGGCCGCGCGGCGGCAGCGGCGCGTAACCCTGCCGAGCCCGCGCAACCTGCCCGTCGACACCATCGTGGTGCTGATGATGGAGAACCGCTCCTTCGACCACTACCTGGGGTGGATGCCGAAGGCCGACGGTCGCCAGGCCGGGCTCACCTACGTCGACAAGAGCGGGCAACGCCACGCCACCCGCCGGCTCGCGCCCGACTGGCAGGGCTGCGGGCACCCCGACCCGGATCACGGGTGGGACGGCGGCCGCACACAGCTCAACGGCGGGCGCTGCGACGGTTTCCTGCGCTCCGGATCCAACGACGTGTTCGCGATCTCCTACTACCCGAAGGGCGACCTCGGCTTCATCCAGGCCGCCGCGCCCGCCTTCACCACCTATGACCGGTTCCACTGCTCGCTGATGGGGGCCACGCTGCCGAACCGCGAGTACATGCACGCCGCCACGTCGTACGGCCAGACGGACAACAACCTCCCGCCGCAGACGCAGTATCAGACCGGCTTCCCCGACACCACGATCTTCGCCTCGCTCGAGAAGGCGGGCGTGTCCAATCGGTATTTCTTCAACGACGTGCCGGTCAGCGCCCTCTGGGGTCCGGCCGGCCTCGCGCGCTCGGGTCCCATCGCCGAGTACTACTCGCGCTGCGCGGCGGGCACGCTCCCGCACGTCTCCTACGTCGACCCGAACTTCGCCGGCAGCGTCGGCGAGGGTCCCGGCCTGTCCGGCGACGAGCACCCGCACGGCGACGTGCGGACCGGGCAGGCGTTCATGGCCGACGTCGTGCACGCCTTCATGGAGTCGCCGCAGTGGAGGCGCGGCGCGCTGTTCATCGTGTACGACGAGTGGGGCGGGTTCTTCGAGCACGTGCGCCCGCCACGGGTGCCCGACGACCGCAACAACCCCGACATCAACAAGGACTTCGGGCTGATGGGATGGCGCATCCCCGCCGTCGTGGTGTCGCCCTGGGCGCGCCGTGACCACGTCGACCATTCGACGTACGGGTTCGAGTCCATCCTGAAGATGATCGAGTACCGCTTCGGGCTCAGGCCCCTGACCAAGCGCGACGCTCACGCGCGGAACATCGCGAGGTCGTTCGACTGGACGGGCAAGCCGCGGCTCGACCTGCCCCACCTGCCGCGCCCCGAGCACGTGGTCAGCGTGCCGTGCCCCGGCGACCCCGACCACGGCGCAGCGCGGCCCAGCGCCCACGACCTGGTGAGCCTGGTGAGCTCCGGCTACCTGGACCGCCTGGGCTTCGACTACCGACCGGCCAGCGCGGCCTCGACGTTCCGCGAGCCGAGCAAGGTCGTGCAGGCCTTCCGGCCGCCCGGAACCTGAGGTTCCATAAGCCCGCACGGCCCTTGTGGCGCCCGTCGGGCGGCGGATAGGGTGCCGCCCGCCGAATCGTCCGCGCGTCAGCGCGGGCGGGCGGGGGAACCACCGATTTCCTCGGGGCGAGTCTCCACCAATGCGGGTGGAGTAGCGCACCGCGCGAGCCCGACAGCTAACCCCGCAGGCCGCGAAGCCATGACCCGCCCGAGCCGTCTCCGAGCCCGTGCTGCCGCGTTCGCGGCGATCCTCGCCGTGCCCGCGGCGCTGTGGGCCGCCCTCCCCACGTCCCCCGCCGCCGCGCCCGACGCGGGAACACTGCGGGGCAGGATCGACAATGCCCGCTCGCGCGAGCGCTCGTTGTCGGCGGGTGCCGCGACCTTCGGGGCGCTGGCGGACCAGCTCGCGGGCGACATCGCCGTGCTCGAACGCCGCCGGGCGGAGGTCCAGGCCGAGCTCGCCGCCAAGCGCGCCGAGCTCGCGCGCACGCAGGACGACCTGATTCGCGAGCGCGTTCGCCTCGCCGCGCTCCGCCGCCGCCTGGCGCAGTCCAAGCGACTGCTCGCCCGACGGCTCGTCGAGATCTACGAGGCGGGCAAGCCGGACGCGCTGTCGGTGGTGCTCTCCGCCCACGGCATGGCCGATCTGCTCGAGCGCGGGGAGTTCCTGCGGCGGATCAACCAGCAGGATCGGGCGATCGTGCGCGCCGTGCGCGACGCCCGCGATGCCTCGCGGCACGCCACCGTGCGGCTGGGCGACCTCGAGCAGGTCCAGCGCGGCGCGGCCACGGCGATCGCGGCCCAGAGCGCGGCCATCGCCTCGATGCAGGACGCCATGGCCGTCAAGCGCGCCGCCGCGGCCCGAGCGCGCGCGGCGCGCCTGGAGGCGCTTCGCGCCACGCGCGGCAACCGCGCGCATCTCGAGCACGAGCTGACCGACCTGGAGGCCCAGCAGCAGCAGTCCGCCAACGACTTCGGCGGCGGCGCGTCCAACGGCCCGTGGGCGATCCCGTGGGCCATCGTCAACTGCGAGTCCGGCGGGCAGAACCTCCCGCCCAACTCGGCGGGCGCCAGCGGCTACTACCAGATCATCTCGAGCACCTGGCGCGGAGCCGGCGGGAGCGGCGCCGCCGCCTACCTCGCGTCGAAGGCCGAGCAGGACCGCGTCGCGTCACGCCTCTGGAACGGCGGCGCGGGCGCCTCGAACTGGGACTGCAACTCGATCGTCCACGGCCGCTGAGCGCCGCGGGCGCGTTCTCCCACGCGGCGTCGCGCGGCGTCACCGTGCGGCGGCGCCCCCCAGGACCTGTGCGCTCGTCACCAGGGCGAGGTGGCTGAACGCCTGCGGGAAGTTGCCGATCTGGCGCTGGGCCTCGACGTCGTACTCCTCCGCCAGCAATCCGACGTCGTTGCGCAGGTCGAGCAGCCGGTCCATCAGCTCTCGCGCCTCGTCGCGCCGGCCGTTGATCGCCAGCGCGCTGACCAGCCAGAACGAGCAGGCGAGGAACTGCCCCTCGGTGCCGGGCAGTCCGTCGTCCGTGTCGACGTTGGAGTAGCGCGAGGGAAGCCCGTCCCGTCCGAGCTCGGCGCGCACGGCGTCGATCGTGCCCGTGATGCGTTCGTCGTCGCCCGGCAGGAAGCCCACGAGGGCGACGTGGAGGGTGTTCGCGTCCAGCTCCTTCGACCCGTAGGACTGGGTGAACGTGTTGCGGTCCGCGTCGTAGCCCTTCTCGCACACCTCGGCGTGGATCTCGTCCCGCGTGGCCTTCCAGTGATCGACCGGACCCTCGAGGCTCATCCGCTCGGCGAGCTTGACCATCACGTCGTAGGCCAGCCACGCCATCACCTTGGAGTGGGTGAAGTGGCGACGCGGCCCACGCACCTCCCACATGCCCTCGTCCGGCTCGCGCCAGAGCGAGTCGAGGACCTCGAGGATCTGGACCGCCCGTTCCCACACGGCGGGCTCCACCGCCCCGGCCAGCGAGGCGCCGACGTAGAACACGCCGATCGTCTCGCCGTAGACGTCGAGCTGGAACTGATCGGCGGCCGCATTTCCGACGCGCACCGGGCGCGATCCCTCATAGCCCGGCAGCCAGTCGAGCTCCATCTCCGGCAGGTGTCGCTCGCCGCCGAGCCCGTACATGATCTGCACGTCATGCGGGTCGCCGGCCGCGGCCCGCCCGGTCCAGCGCCGGAAGGCGACCGCCTCCTCGGCGTAGCCGTTCGAGAGCATCGCGCGCAGCGCCAGCGTCGAGTCGCGCAGCCAGCTGAACCGGTAGTCCCAGTTGCGCACGCCGCCCAGGTCCTCGGGCAGCGACGTCGTCGGCGCGGCGACGATGCCCCCGGTCGTCTCGTGCGTCAGGGCCTTGAGGACGATCAGGGATGTGACGACCGACTCACGCCATTCCCCCTCGTACGTGCACCGGTCCGACCACTCGCGCCAGAAGGCCTCCGTGCGCGCCAGCGCGGCCTCGGCGTCGTCGGTCGGCGGCGCGGGATCCCATGACTCGTGCCAGCTCATGACGAAGCGCCGGCTGGCCCCCTCGGGAAGCGTGAACTCGGCCGTGACGGTGTGGTCCTCGACGGACAGCTCGACCGGCGTCGAGAGGTGCAGCGCGTCGGGGCCCACGAAGGCGCCGGCGCCGTCGACGCGCGCCTCCACCATCGGAGCGATCGCGCCGTAGTCGAAGCGCGGGCGCAGCTCCATCCGCATCGGGACGCGACCGCGCAGGCATTCGACGATCCGCATGACCTGGGGCGGGCCCTGCCGGCGCGGCATGAAGTCGATCAGGCGCGCGACGCCGTCCGCGGTCTCGAAGTCGGTCTCGAGGATCAGCGTGCCGGGGCGGTAGCGGCGCTCGGTGCGCGTGACGTCGCCGTCCGGGGCGATGAGCCACCGGCCGTGGGTCTCGTCGCCCAGCAGCGCGGCGAAGCACGCACCTGAGTCGAAGCGCGGGAGACACAGCCAATCGATCGACCCGTTGCGGCCGACGAGCGCCGCCGTCCCCAGGTCCCCGATCAGGCCGTAATCCTCGATCTTCATACCGGCGCGCAACCTACAGCGGCGCGCCGCGCGGGTCGAGGGCTCAGTCCCGAGGCGGTGAGGCGGCGGCGCGGTCGAGGCGCTCGAGCACCTCGTCGCGGTCGGTGCCGTACGACCGCAGCACCCGGTCGAAGTCCTCGCCGTAGACGTCCATCACGCCGCGCAGGACGTCCGTGCTGGTGACGCTGGCGGCGCCGTGCTCGGCGGCGACGCGGCCGGCGCGCTCGGTGACGAGGTCGACGGCGTCGGTGCCGTTCGGCTCGCGCGCGATCCCGGGCGAGCTGACCGGCTTGTGCGAGCGCTGGAGCGGTGACTCCCCGATCCCCACCGCTTGCAGGGAGCTGGCAACGTCGCCGTGGAGCCGGAGGACGCGCAGCCAGCGCTCCACCTCGTCCTCCCGGGTCCGGGCGAATGGCAGGGCGGTGCCGGCCAGGCCGAGCACCATGGCGGCATCGTTGGACAGGGTCTGGGTCATGGCAGCGTCCTTTCATCGACAGAGGCGTGTGGGAGGGCGCCGAGACCTTCGTTCTCGGGGGCGAGGACATCGACCGCGAGCGAGCCATCCGCTGCGCTGACGCGCAGGACCACGGTGTCCGCGTCGTCGAGCGCGGCGCCGGCGGTCGCGAGCACGCGTGGGACGGCATCGGGGTGCATTCCGCACGCGAGCAGGAAGTGTTCGGGCCGGTCACCGGCCAGCTCCCGGCGGCCGACCTCGAGGTCCTCGACGCGCGCGCCGGCGGGAAGCGGCGCGCCGGGAAGGCCGAGCACGCAGGCCGCCATGTCATCCGGTCGGTGGTCGGACTGCTCGGCCACGCGGGCGAGCAGGACGTCCGCGCTCGCCGCCGCGCCGAGCTGCGCCAGCGTGGCCTTGAGGCGCGCCTCCCCGAACAGCTCGCCGTGCCGTCGAGCCTCGGTGAGGCCGTCCGTGTGGAAGCAGACTGTCGCCCGGCCGGGCAGAGTGATCGCGGTCTGGCGTGCGCCGGTCGACAGGCCGGCGCCCAGAGGCGGCGAGGCCGCCGCGGTGACCGCGCGCACCGGTCCGTCCGGGGCGACGATGATGGGCGGCGGGTGACCGGCGAGCGCGTAGGTCAGCGCGCGGTCGCGCGGATCGTAGATCGCGAGCGCGACGGTCGCGAAGGCGACCTCCAGTTGGTGATCGAGGACGCCGGAGGCGGTCAGGAGTGCGGCGCGCGGCGCCAGGCCGGCCTCGAGATAGGCGCGCAACGTGTAGCGGACGAGCGCGGTCTGGGACAGGACCTCGCGGCCGTGGCCGGACAGGTCACCGACCACCACCCCGAGACGGCCGTCGCCGAGCTCGAACATGTCGTAGAAGTCGCCACCGGCGCCGGGACCGTCGGCGGGCCGATACGCGGCCGTCGTCGCCACGGCCCCGAGCACGCCGGGCACCGCCGGCAGCAGCGCCGATTGGAGCACGCCGACGTCCTGGCGCAGTCGCCGGCGCTGGCGGTCGCCGATCCAGGAATGCGCGCCGAGCGCGAGCGTCAGCGCCGCGAGCAGGCCGATAAGCGCCCACATGGGCCATGGGATCACGCTGACGATGCGCTCCGCGGTTCGCGCGACGGGCGACCCGTCGGTGACGCGGCGAGTCAGCGCCGAGCCCGACGAGGCGGCCGGCGCGCCGCCAAGGCGGCTGCTCGCGGCCGTGGTGGTGCCGGTTGCGGACGCCGCGACAGGCGCCGCCGTGCGAGCGGCCGCGACGCCGAGCGTTCCGAGACCCGCTGACGTGGGCCCGCCGACGGAGGAGCTGCTGACGACGCGCCCGCCCGGACCGGACCGCGACCGTTCGCGTGTCCCGGCCACCGGCCGGGACACCGGCGCGGGCGTCGCGGCGGGCGTGCTCGCGGCCGGCGGCGTGGGAGTCGGGGGCGCCGGAGTCGGGGCCGCCGTGGCGGGGACGGCGACGGGTGTCGGCGCCGGGGTCGGGGTCGCGCCCGAGCCCGAGCTCGATCCACGTGCCCCGCCGCTCTGCCCCTGGCCGCTTCCGCCCTTGTTGCCGCTGCCGCTCTTTCCGTTCCCGTTGCCGTTCTGGCCGCCGCCGCCGTCGTGGCCGCGCCCGTTGCCCTGGCCCTGGTCGCCACCGTCGCCCTGATTCTGGCTCTGGCCGCTCCCCCTCGCCTGGCCGCGGCCGCGATCGCCCGATTCCCCGGACCCGCGGCCGCGCTCGCCGCGCTGCGCCGCGGACGCCGAGACGAGGGCGGGGGCGGTCGCGTCGCCGCGACCCTTCTCCTTCTTCGCGGTGGCCACGGGTGCGGCCGCGACGACGAGCGCGCAGCCGGCCAGAAGGACGGCCGCGGCTCCGGAGGCCGTCCGGGTACTCAGCCTCGTGGCTCCTCCCCCCGGGCATGAGCCAGCGCCGCGTCACGCGTGGCGGACATGTCGAAAGCCCCGTCCAGACCCGACACCTGGAAGATGTTGAGCACGCCGGGATGCGTGCATACGATGGCGAGTCGAGCGCCGACCTCGAGGCTGCGCCGCACGCCCACGAGCACCCCGAGCGCGGTCGAGTCCATGAACGTCACGTCGCCGAGGTCCACGACGATCGCCGTGGCGCCGGCCTCGAGCGCATCGACCAGTCGCCACTTCAGCTGCGGCGCGGTGGAGAGGTCGAGCTCTCCTCCGCAGGCAATGACGACCGTGCGGTCGTCGGGGCGCTGCTCCACGATGGAGAAGGCGTCCGCGCCCGACTCCGAACGGTCCCCCAGTTCCGACGGACTGAGCATTTCGTACTACCTCCTTGACTCCCGCCACTCTCGCTAACCGCCTGTGCAAAGCGCACGGCTACGGCATCGCGTCGGCAGGTGAGCGGGGGACTTGAGACGCTCTGTCAGGCCTACAACATCCGTCCGCAACGGTGCATCGAACGAAGCCCAGAACGGTGCATTGGGTGACGCGGGGAGCGACTGCGACGCCTGCCATCGCGCGGGGCTATTCTGCCGGTGCGCTCGGCGCTGGACCGCGCGCTGACGCCGCCGCTCAGCGCGGTTCGTACACCCGGTGCGAGCCGTCGTCGAGGACGACGACACCGCCGTGGCGAAGCCAGCGCGGCGCCCCATGCGGGCCCGAGAGCACGGCCGCCTTGGCCGCCACCTCTGCCTCGAGTGCCGTCGGGGCCAGGGCCGTCGCCTGCACCACCCCGGTGAAGGCCGGTCGCCCGGTGGCGGGATCCAGCAGGTGATGGGCCGGGGACCCGTAGGGGCCGGTCCAGCTGCGCTTGCCGATCCCGCTGGTGGCCACGCCGCCCGCGGTCAGCTCGAACTCGTGGAGGATCTCGTCGCCGAACGGGCTGGCGACGCGAACGATCCGCGGCACATGGCCGGCGCCGCCCAGCCGCAGGTCGCCGGCGCAGTCGACCGCGTACGCCTGATGCTCCGCGAGGGTCTCGCCGAGCACGTCGGCGAGCATTCCCTTGACGATCCCGCCGCTGTCGAGCCGTACGCCGGGCGGGCGCCCGACGGTCCGCGCCGCGCGGTCGACGGTGATCGCCGCCCAACGGCGTTCGGGGCTCGGCCCGGCGGGAGCGCGGGGCGGAGCGAGCGCGAGCGCGCGATCGAGCGGGATCGACGTCTGGTGGTCCGAGTCATAGCCGGCCGTCTCGATCTCGCCCAGGAGGGTCGCGTCGACGAGACCGCCGGTGCGGGCCCCGGCGTCGACGACGGCCTCGGCCATACGCGCCATCAGCTCGCCGACCTCGACCACCGGCCGCGGGTCGCGATTCAGCCGTGACAGCTCGCTGTCGGCCTCGAAGCGGGAGAAGCGCTCGTGCCAGGTGAGCAACCGGACCTTGGCCCGCCCGGCGGCGTCGTCGGCGCTGCCCTGCGGGCCGTCCCCGATCACCAATGCCGCACAGCCTGCGCCGAAGCACGCGAACCGCTCGGCGGCTTCGGCGGCGGTCGTGGCCGTCACGACTGGCTCGTGGTGACCGGCGCCGCCGCGGACGAGGAGCCGGAGGACGAGCCGCTCGACCCGGAGCCGCTCGCGGACGAGCCGCTGGTATCGGAGCCTGTGGAGCCCGTCGTGCCGGAGCCGCTCGTCGTGGTGCCGGTCGTGGCGTTCGCCGCGGCCGATTCAGCGGCCGCCGTCGCCGCCGCCGCCGCCGCGGAAGCCGAAGGCGTCGTGGCCGGCGGCGACGTCGAGGTCGTTGCCTTCTGTGACGTCGCGGCTGGGCTCGCTGCCTTGGCCGTCCGGCTGCCCGCCCCGAGCGCCGGGTCGTGCCCGGTCACCAGGTAGACGAAGATCGCCACCCATACGGCGACGAACAGGGAGAGCGTGACCGCGGCGACCCGGCGGCGGATGCTGCGGGTGCGCTGCTTGCGCGCCCCGACCCGCTGGCGCGCCAGGCGCCGGGCGTCCTCCGGAGACATCGGGGCGGGGACGCTGTTCGGGGGCGGCATGAGCGGGAGCATGCCCCAGAGCCGTGAGAGCGCCGTAGGCCCCAGCTAAGAGCTTCGTAAAGCCGGTTCGGCCTCGGAGGACGGCCGGACCGCCGGCCCGAAGCCCACCGTCAGCAGGGCGCCGCCGTCCGGCGCGTTCTCCGCCCGCGCGAATCCGCCGTGCGACATCGCCGCCTGGCGGACGATCGCCAGCCCCAGGCCCGAGCCGGGCATGCTCCGCGCGGCCCCGGCGCGGTAGAAGCGGTCGAACACGTGCGGGAGGTCAACCTCGTCGAAACCCGGGCCGTGGTCGCGCACCGCCAGCGTCCCGTCAAGCAGGCTCACCTGGATCGTCCCGTCGGGCGGGCTCCACTTGCGCGCGTTGTCGAGGAGGTTCGATACCGCACGGTTGATGCGATCGGGTTGACCGCTGACGATGGTCGGCTCGAGATCGGTCTCGAAGGTCAGGTTGCCGGCGCGGCGCTGGGCGCGCTCGACCTGCGCGGCGGCGATCTCGTCGAGCCGCACGTCGTCCACCTCGGCGCTCGTGCGCGGGTCCCGGGCGAGCTCGACCACGTCACCGACCAGCGCGGTCAGCTCGTCGAGCTCCTCGACGATGTCCGCGTGCAGGCTCCGGGCCTCCTCCGGCGACAGGCGGTGGGCCTCCTCGAGCGTCTGGACGTTGGCCCGGAGGCTGGCGATCGGTGTGCGCAGCTCGTGGCTCGCGTCGGCGACGAGGTGGCGCTGGGACGCGACGGAGCTTTCGAGGGCGTCGAGCGTCGCATTGAAGCTGCGCGCGAGGCGGGCGAGCTCGTCCTTGCCCTCGACCTCGAGCCGAAGCGAGAGGTCGGGGTCTCCGGTGAGCTTCTCGGTCCGCCGGGTGAAGCGGGCGATCGGAGCGAGCGCGGTCCGGGCGACGAAGAGCCCCAGCAGCCCGGCCACGGCGATGCCGGCGGCGCCGATGATCACCAGCACGATCACGAGGTTGCGCAGGACGTCGTCCTCCTCCTTGAGCGGCCGCGCGACCTGGATCGCGCCCTGCGAGCCGCGCCCGACGGTCAGCACCCTCAGATGAACGCCGCGGACGTGCGTGTCCGTCAGTTCGCGCCCGGTGCCGCGCGCCGCGATTCGCTTGGCGCTGGCGGACGCGGGAATCGTCGCGCCCTCATCGGGGGGTGCGGTGACACGACCGCTGGGCGACACGAACTGCAGATGGCCCGAGGGGCCTCCGAAGGGAGCCCGCGACGCCGCCGCCGCGGCGCCCTGGCCGCCGCCCGGGTCGACGCCACCCACGGCGCCGGGGTTGCCTCCGCGCGGAGGCGCGGCCTGCGCGAGGTTGCCGCCGCTCCCCTGCCCGGCACCGTTGCGCCCCAGGTCGCCGTCGCCATGAGGCCCGGACCCCGTCGCAAACGGCCTCGCGCGGTCATTGAGCGCGGTGTCCACCTGGTTGTAGAGCTCCGAGCGCACCGCGACGTAGACCGTGATCGCCACGCCGATGACCGTCAGGGCGACGGCGATCCCGGCGGCGGCTCCGATGCGGTTGCGCAGGCTCATGGTTCTCGCAGCGCGTAGCCGACGCCCCGAACGGTGTGGATGAGGGGCCGGGCGCCCGCCTCCTCGAGCTTGCGGCGCAGGTAGCCGACGTAGACCCGCAGAGCGTTGGACGCGGGGCCGAAGTCGTAGCCCCAGACCCGGTCGTAGATCACGCTGTGGGGCAGAACGCGCCGCGGGTTGAGCATCAGAAGCTCGAGCAGCTGGTACTCCGTGCGGGTCAGCTCGACGAAGGTTTCGTTGACGCTGACACCGTGACGCGCGTTGTCGAGCCGCAGCTCCTCGAAGGACAGTGCGTCGGGATCGGCGCCGTCCCCGGTGCGGCGCAGCAGGGCGCGCACACGCGCCTTGAGCTCGTCCAGGTCGAATGGCTTGACCAGGTAGTCGTCGGCGCCGGCGTCGAGGCCCTCGACCCGGTCGGAGATCGCGTCGCGCGCGGTCAGCATGAGGATGGGGATCCGGTCGCCGGCGCGCCGCAGGTGGCGGCAGACCTCGATGCCGCTGAGGTCGGGCATCATGACGTCGAGGACCATCGCGTCGGGCTGCCCGGCGGCCACCTGCGCGAGTCCGGCCTCGCCACCGTCGGCGATCTGCACCTCGTACCCACCGAGGGTGAGCGCACGGCGCAGTGCATCGCGCACGGCCCGGTCGTCGTCCACCACGAGAATTCTCATCGCCCCATTGTGACCGTGCGGGCGGCCGCCGTGGGCTGACTCCTACACACGTCTTAGGCGGCGCCTACGCCCGATTGACAAACGGGACGGAGACTGCTCCGCAATGACCACGAACGCGGGGCCGCACCTCTTCTGGATCACGAGCCGCGCCGCCGGGAGCGCCGCACTCGTACTCGCCAGCCTCGCCGTCTGCCTCGGCCTGTTGATGAGCACCCGGCTGCTGAAGCGCTTCGGCGGACCCGACCTGCGCGTCGCCCACGAGGCGCTGTCCCTCGCGACCCTGGTGGCGATCGCCGTCCACGGGCTGGCCCTGCTCGGCGACCAATACCTGCACCCCTCGATCGCCGACATCAGCGTGCCGTTCGCCGGCGGCTACAAGACCTGGTGGACCACGCTCGGCATCGTGAGCGGCTGGGCACTGGCGGCGCTCGGCCTGTCCTACTACGCGCGTGCGCGGATCGGCCAGGACCGCTGGCGATCGCTGCACCGCTTCACCGCTCTCGCCTGGCTGCTCGGGCTGGCTCACACGCTGGGCGAGGGGACCGACGCCGGCCAGACGTGGTTCCTCGTGATGATCGGCGTCGTCACGGTTCCGGCCCTCGTGCTCCTGCTGTGGCGGATGAGCGGCCTCGGCCATCGCCGGGCGACGCCCCCCGCCGGCGCCGGGCCCGGGCATCCGTCGCCGCCGATGGTGGAGGCGCGGTCGTGAGCGCCGGCGTGCTGATCGTCGGCGGCGGCCTGGCCGGCCAGCGCTGTGCGGAGGCGCTGCGCCGCGGCGGCTACGAGGGCCCGGTGCGCATGATCTGCGCCGAGCGCCACCGCCCCTACGATCGCCCGCCGCTGTCCAAGGACGTGCTCCTCGCCGGCGGCTCCGAGGAACCGCCGAGCCTCCGCCCCGCGGCGTGGTACGCCGACCACGACGTCGACCTGCGCCTCGGCGTACGCGCGACGGGTCTGCATCCCGCGGCACGGACGCTGGCGGTATCCGACGGAACGCACCTGCCGTACGAGCATCTCCTGATCGCCACCGGCAGCCGGCCGCTGACGCTGCCGGGGCTGGACGCCCACGCCAACGTGACGACGCTGCGGACCGTCGACGACGCCTGGCGACTGCGCGGCGCGATCGCGCGGGGCGAGCGCCTCGCCGTCGTGGGAGCCGGCTTCATCGGCCAGGAGGTCGCCGCGACGGCGCGCACCGCAGGCGCCGAGGTGACGCTGATCGAGGCGATGCCATGGCCGCTCGGCCACCTCCTCGGCCCCGAGCTCGGCCGGTGGTTCGCCGACCTGCATCGCGACGAGGGCGTCCGGGTCCTGCTCGACCGGCGGATCGTGGCCGTGCACGGCGACGCGAACGTCGCGGCGCTGCGCCTGGACGACCAGAGCCTGGTCGAGTGCGACCATCTCGTGGTCGGCATCGGCGTGGTCCCTGACCTGGCCTGGCTGGACGGCAGCGGCCTCGATCCTCGTGGCGTCGTCGTCGACGCGCGCGGGGCGACGGCGGTGCCCGGCGTCTTCGCCGCGGGCGACGCGGCCGCGGCCTTCGACCCGGTCCTGCGACGTCACGTTCCCGGCGGCCACTGGGAGTCCGCCGCCCGTCAGGGCGCGCAGGCCGCTCGCGCGATGCTCGGCGGCGGGGCCGCCCCCACACCGCAGCAGAGCTTCTGGAGCGACCAGTACGGCACGCGCATCCAGCAGATCGGCAATGTCGGGCTCGCGGACGCCGTCCGCATCGACGGCGACCCGGCGGCGCGCGACTTCACCGCGATCTACACGCGCGGCGACCGCCCGGTCGCCGCCGTGCTCGTCGGGCGCCCCCACGCCCTGCCCGACGTGCGACGGCTCATCGCCGAGCCCGCGAGGGCGGCGGCGTGAGCTACGTCGCCTACATCGACGCCTCCGCCTGCGCGGCCCACGGCGATTGCGAGGTGATCGCGCCCGAGGCCTTCCGCGTCGAGGACGTCGCGGTGGTGGTCAACAGCGCCCCCGACGAGCTCATGATCGAGGCGGCGCGCGCCTGCCCGTCCGCGGCGATCCGGCTGATCGACGGCGGCAGCGGCGCCCAGGTCTATCCCTGAGCGGGCTCGGCCTCGGCCACGTAGTAGATGTAACCCCGCCGGCCCGAAGCAAGCGGACGGCACAGCACGATCCGCCCGCGCCGCGCCTCCCAGCGGCGGAACCACACCGCGATGCGAAGCGACGCCAGCGCGAACGCGAGCGTCCAACCGGCGGCGACGAGGACGGCCGCGCCGGCCAGGTGGTCGAGCACGTGCTCCCGCGGGGTCCCCATCAGGACGAACATCACGATCAGCGCGGCGGCTGCGCCCACGGCGAGCAGCACCGCGATGCCGGCGGCGGCCGAGGCGGCTCGCATCGCCGTGCTCCCCGGCGCCTCGCGCGGCAGCGCGGCGGGCGGCGCGGGCGAGCGATCGAAGATCTGGGCGTACTCCATG
>DASYIJ010000068.1:0-5323 GCA_035997675.1 Solirubrobacteraceae bacterium | reverse complement strand
CGTGGCAGATTGAAGCGCGACGAGGCCCTGGGGTGAGCCGCACCTCGGATGGTTGCTGTTCAGTCCCTGACGGGTCGGCCGACGCCTGACCCGATGTGATCGGGGATGAGGTGCTTGCAGTGTTCGGCGAAGGCTCGTGCGCGGCGTGTGCGTCGCACGCCTTTAGGCCAGGCCAAGCCGACATGCATTCGGGGCGCCCGGCCGACCAGCGGGCGGCCGATGAGGGGAAGGCCTTCGTAGCTGAGGTCACCGTGTGGGCGGCTGATGAGCAAAGCCCAGCCAAGGCCGTGGGCGACGAGCGAGCGGCAGAGCTCGTAGCCGCTGGAGCGGTAGCGGATCTCCGGAGCGACGCCGGCGCGTTCGAGCACGGAGAGAAGGTAGGGGCCGCTGGGCGGGACGTCGAGCAGGACGAACGGCTCGTCGGCGAGGTCGTGCACGTCGATCCGCTCGTCGCTCGCGCGTGGGTGGTCGGCGGGCAGCAGGACATAGGGGGCGGTCGCGTAGATGAACTCCATCTCGACGCCGGGGCCGATGTCGGAGGTAAACATGACAGCGATCTCGCAGCGGCCGTCCAGCAGCGCCTGTTCGATGTCCGGCTGGTCGGCCTCGATGAAGTCCAGCTCAACCTCGGGGTGGATCTCGGTGAAGCTCTTGATCAGGCCGGGCAGGATAAATGGCGCGGTGGTGCGGTAGCAGCCGATGGTCAGTCGGCCATATAGGGTGCCGCCGTCGGACTCGGCTGCGACCCGGACATCCTCGGCGTAGGTGAGCAGTTGCCGCGCTTCGCCGAGGAACCGCCGGCCTGCCGGCGTGAGCGTCAGGCCCTTCGAGGGGCGCCGGATGACCAGTTGGGTGCCGAGCGCGCGCTCAAGCCCCGAGACAGCAAGGGACACGGCCGACGGGGTGACATGGAGCCGCTCGCTGGCGGCGGTCATCGTGCCGAGCTCGGCGGCGACCACGAAGCTCTCGACCTGCCGCAGGTTCAGCACGATTCTTGAGTTTAGCTCAAATGAATGTCGAGAAGGTTGTGCTTTACACGATAACGTTCGTGACGGACACTGGGCCTATGTTCATGTCCAAGACTGAGACGGCACTCGCGGAGCTTGATAACGCGGGGCTGCAGAGTGCTCCCGTCGTGCGTCTGCTCGCGCATTGCGTCGATCGTCCCGGCATCGTCAACGCGGTGTCGCGCTTCTTCTTTGAGGCCGGCGCGAACATTGTGGCCAGCGACCAGTGCTCGACCAGCCCAGCCGGCGGCGAGTTCTTTATCAGGATGGAGCTCGCGCTGCCGGCCGGCGGCGCGGAGGATCTCGCCGAGCGGTTCGGCATGTTCGTCGCCGAGCCGTTGGGCATGTGCTGGCGGCTGTGGCGCCGCGACGTGCGCAAGCGCGTCGCTGTCCTGGTCTCGCGGGAGGACCATTGCCTGCAGGATCTGATGTGGCGGGCGCGGCGCGGGCTGTTGGGGGCCGAGATCGCGCTGGTGGCGTCCAACCATGATCTGCATCGCTCCGAGGTCGAGAGCGCCGGCTTCGCCTTTCATCACATTCCCGTGCCCAAGGGTCAGAAGCCAGCCGCGGAGGCTGAGCTGGTCGAGGTCCTGCACGGCCGCTGCGACCTGGTCGTGCTGGCGCGCTACATGCAGATCCTGTCCGGCGAGTTCCTCGAGCGTGTCGGGGTCCCGGTGATCAACATCCACCACTCGTTCCTGCCCGCCTTCGCCGGCGCTGGCCCGTATGAGCGCGCCAAGGAGCGCGGCGTGAAGCTAGTCGGCGCGACCGCCCATTACGTCACCGAAGATCTTGACGAGGGGCCGATCATCGAGCAGGACGTCGTTCGCGTCACGCACGCGCACGACGTCGACGCGCTCAAGCGCCGCGGCGCGGAGATCGAACGCGCCGTCCTCGCCCGGGCAGTCCAATGGCACTGCGAAGACCGGGTGATCCGTCACGGCAACACGACCGTCGTCTTCTAGTCAGCCGATGCCTGACACGGAGATGATCGACGGCCGGGCGATTGCGGCGCAGGTGCGCAACGAGGTTGCAGCCGACGTCGCCGAGCTCGTCGGCGAGTACGAGCGTCCGCCGGGCCTGGCGACGATCCTCATCGGGGATGACGAGGCCTCCCACGTCTACGTCTCGGCCAAGCAGCGCGCCTGCAGAGAGGTCGGGATCCGCGGCTTTGATCACCGACTTCCGGGCGATGTCGGCATGCCCACCGTGCTCGGCCTGATCGACGAGCTCAACGGCGACGACGACGTCTCAGGGATCATCTGTCAGCTCCCGGTGCCAGCCCAACTGCAGGGCACCAAGCTCACTAATGCCGTTGACCCGCTCAAGGACGTCGACGGCTTGAGCGTCGCCTCGGTGGGTCGACTCTCAATGGGCATGGAGGGACTGCGCCCCTGCACGCCGCTAGGCGTGATGCGGCTGCTGCGCGAGGCCGGCATCCATGTCGCCGGACGGGACGTGACCGTCGTGGGCCGCTCAAACCTGTTCGGCAAACCGATGGCCCACATGTTGCTGGCGGCCGACGCGACGGTGACCAGCTGTCACGCTGAGACGCACGACGTGCCGGGCAAATGCCGGCGCGCGGACGTGCTCATCTGTGCCGCCGGCGTGCCGGGACTAGTGCGCGGCGACTGGATCAAGCCCGGCGCCGTCGTCATTGACGTCGGCATCACCCGTACCCCTATCGGAGTTGTCGGCGATGTCGCCTTTGACGAGGCCCGAGGCATCGCCGGTCATCTGACGCCGGTGCCGGGCGGGGTGGGGCCGATGACGATCGCCTGTCTGATGTCCAACACCATCAAGGCCGCTCGCCTGCAGGCGACGGCGATGGCAATGTCATAGGTTTCAGAACACCCAAGGAGGAGAGAGATGGTCGATGGCCGGCAATCGATGAACGAGATGCTCACCCAAATGCGCGGTACCCCGGAGGGGTACTTCACGGTGCGGTTCGGACTGCCCGAATACACCGACTGGATGGACGAGAGCATGTCCTGGAAGCAGACGTGTTACCTCGGCGATTGGTCCTTCCTCTGGGAGCGGCGCTTCCGCGGCCCCGATGTCCTGAAGCTGTTCTCAGAAGTCGCGGTGAACAGCTTTGACGACTTCGCCCACGGTCAGTCAAAGCACGTCATCCACACTAACGAGGACGGCAAGGTGATCCACGAGGGGATCCTCAGCCGCCTGGGCGAGGACGAGTTTATGCTCTTCGGGCGCGGCGGATTCTGGGTCGATTACCAGTTGCGCCAACGCGGCTATGACGTGGTCTCGGAGCCCGACGACTGGTTTAACTTCCAGGTCTCGGGACCCAACGCAATCTACGTCGTCGAGAAAGCCGCCGGCCAGAGCCTGCGTGACGTCAAGTTCATGCACTCGGGAAAGATCGAGATCGCCGGCCACAACGTGCTCGCGCTCCGTCAGGGGATGGCCGGCGAGATCGGCTTCGAGCTACAGGGCCCAAGCGCCGAAGCGCAGGACGTCTATGACGCCGTGCTCGCCGCGGGCGAGGAGTACGGCATCCGCCGCCTCGGCGCCCGCGCGACGTTCATCAATCATCTCGAGGCATGCTTTCCGACGATCGTCACCGACTACCTACCGGCGATCTTCGGCACCGACCTCGCCGATTACCTGGCGGAGTTTCGCGCTGCCATGCCTGCCTTTGCCTCCACGTTCAATATCGCCGGCAGCTTCGAGGCCGACGACATCACCGCCTGGTATCGCAGCCCAGTCGAACTCGGCTGGCCCCGCAACATCAAGCTCGACCACGACTTCATCGGCCGCGAGGCCCTCGCCCGCGAGCTCGAGCAGCCGCCGCGCGTGATGCGCACACTGGAATGGAACGCCGACGACATCGCCGAGATCCATGCCTCGCTTTATCGCGACGGTGAGCCCTACTCGTTTATGGAAATGCCCCGGGACCAGCGCGGGTTCATGTGGGCCGACAAGGTCCTCCGCAACGACCAGCTCGTCGGGATCGCGACCTCGCGCGGCTACAGCTACTACTTCCGCAAGATGCTCTCGCTGTGCGTCATCGATACCGACAGCGCCGACTCCGGGACAGAGGTCGTGGTCATCTGGGGCCAACCCGGCGGGCCGCAGAAGGAGATCCGCGCGACGGTCGCCCCGGCGCCCTACAAGCAAGACAACAGACGCGCTGACCTCCACGCGCTGACCCGGGTGCCGCCGTTCACGAGATGGGCGTCCGCTCGGCGGTTGCTTCGCCGATCCTCGTCGAGGGCCGCCTGTGGGGCGTCATAGTGGCCACGTCCAACTTGGAGCAGCCACTGCCAGCCGACACCGAGGCGCGGCTTGCTTCGTTCACGGAGCTGGTGGCGACGGCGATCGCGAACGCCGAGAGCCGCGCCGGCCTCGCGCGGCTGGCCGCGGAGCAGTCGGCGTTGCGGCGGGTCGCGACGCTGGTGGCGCGGGGGGTGCCGCCAGAGGAGGTGTTCTCGGCGGTCGCCCAGGAGGTCGGCCTGCTGCTTCCGGTCGAGTTCGCGATCCTGAGCCGCTTCGAGGCCGACGGTACGGTCAGCTACCCCGCTTCCTGGAGCAGGGCGGGCGACCCCTTCCCGCCTGTTGGCACCCGGGTGATCCTTGGGGGGAAGAACCTCGTGACGATCGTGTTCGAGACCGACCGTCCGGCCCGGATGGAGAGCTATGCCGATGCCTCCGCCCGGGTCTCTGACGCGCCCGCGAGATGGGCTTTCCCTCATCGGTCGCGACGCCACCCGGGTGCCAACAGGCGGGAAGGGTCGCCCGTCCTGCTCCAGGAAGCGGGGTCGCTGACCGTACCGTCGGCCTCGAAGCGGCTCAGGATCGCGAACTCGACCGAGCAGCAGGCCGACCTCCTGGGCGACCGCCGAGAACATCTCCTCCGGCGGCACGCCCCGCGCCACCAGCGTCGCGACCCGCCGCAACGCCGACTGCTCCGCGGCCAGCCGCGCGAGGCCGGCGGGGCTCTCGGCGTTCGCGATCGCCGTCGCCACCAGCTCCGTGAACGAGGCGAGGCGCGCCTCGGTGTCCGCCGGCAGCGGCCGGCTCAACATCGAGCCGACGATCATCACGCCCCACAAGCGGCCCTCGACGAGGATCGGCGTCCCCACCGATGAGCGGACGCCTCGCTCGCGGGCGGCGAAGGCGAACGGCCCGGAGGAACCGGCATAGCTGTCGATCCGGGCGGGCCGGGCCCGCTCGAAGACGAGCGTGGTCACGTTCTTCCCACCAACGGTCAACCGGGTGCCTGCGGGCAGGACGCCGGCCCCGCCCGAGGCGGCGACGATGGCGACCGTGCCGTCGGACTCGTAGCGGCCGAGGTG
>DASYIJ010000027.1:0-1801 GCA_035997675.1 Solirubrobacteraceae bacterium | reverse complement strand
TCCTCGGCCGGCGGGCGCCGCAGCGCGGCGGCGCCCGGTCCGTCGGCCGCGGTGACGTGCCGCGCCAGGCCGCGCAGCCGGACGGCGGGCTCGCGCGAGTCCTTGGCTCGGGCCAGGTCGGCCGCCGCCGCGGCCTCGTCGGCCACGGCGATCCACGTCGCCCGCAGCTCGAGGCCGTCGGCGTCGCGGCCCCCGCGCCAATCCTGCAGCGGCGCCAGGCCCGCGCTGCCGATGGCGACGTCGCACTGCCCGTGGCGCCAGGCGCGTCCGAACGAATCGGTGATCAGGACCGCGGGCGCCTCGCCGGTCAGCTCGCGCAACCGCACGCGCAGCGCCCGGGCGGAGGCATCCGGGTCGGCGGGCAGCAGCACGAGCCGCTCGTCGCCCCCGGCGTTGGACGCGTCCACGCCGGCGTTGGCGCACACGAGACCGTGCCGAGTGCGGCAGATCAGCACGCCGCGCTCGGCTCGCACGAGCTCCTCGGTCTCGTCGAGCACGACCTGGACGGCGCGCGGATCCTTGGCGTGCGCGGACGCGAGCTCGCGGGCGCGGTCACCTGGCGTGACCTCGCCGAGATCGCGGATCCGGCCCTCGGCCTTGGACACGACCTTGTGCGCAACGGCCAGCACGTCGCCACCGCGCAGCGCGTGCTCGCCCGTTGCGGCGCCGGCGAGCAGCGCGGCGAGGTCGTCCCCCGGGCGCACCTCGGGCAGCCCCGGCAACGCCGTCGCGGCGAGCGTCTCGGCTATGCCGGGTGCCGCTCGGCGAGGGCGCGCAGGACCCCGGGAGTGTGGCGGCGCCGGGCGTCCTGGACGTGCGCCCTTCGGAGCGCGTCGAGGTCGTCGGGCGTGTCGACGTCGAGCGCCAGCGAGGCCACCTCGGCGATCGCGACGCGGGCGCCCGAGGCCTCGGCCAGCGCCCGGTGGCGCGAGCACGATCCCTCGCCGAACGCGGGCGCGATGACGTACGGCGGCGACAGCAGCAGCGCGTTGGTGCCGGTGCCGTGCCGGTCGGGCACGATCGTCACCGCCGGCCCGTCGCCCTGTCCGACCAGGAGCGCCTGCACCTCGGTCGCGTCCAGCGCGGGGCAGTCCCCCGGGACCATCAGCACCCGCTCGGCGCCGAACTCGACCGCGCGGTCGACGCCGAGCGAGGCGGCCGCGCTCTGGCCCCGCTCGGCCTGGTCCTCGACGATCAGCGCGTCGTGCGCGCGCGCAAGCGCCTGTGCGCGGGGCTCTCCGGTCACCACCACGATCGCGTACAACGACCGGACCCGTCCCAGCGCGCCGAGCACGTCTCGCAGCATCGCCTCCGCGAGCACCTTCCGCGAGGTCCCGGCCAGCCCGGAGGCCAGGCGCTGCTTGGCGCGGTCGAAACGTTTCACAGGCAGGACCGCCACGGTGGTCATCGCCTGCGGACCCTAGCGAGGGCACAGAGTTGTCAGTGGTCAGTTGTCAGCAGCGAGGGCCAAAACGCGCTCTGAAAACTGACAACTGAAACTGACAACTGACAACTAGCTCAATGCCTCGGCGAAACCGAGCGCCGCCTCGGCCACCCGTCGCCGGCCGGCCGCATCGGCCATCAGCACATCCGTCTCCAGCACCGGCACGCGGTCGGTCCGCTCGTCGGCCACGAGCCCGTCGATCAGCCCGTCGTAGGCCGTCGCGATCCCGTCGGCATCGAGCGTGCGGCCCGCCCACTGCATGAAGACCTCGGTCGGACCCTTGAGCACCTCGCCGCCCACGAGCGGGCTGACCGCCACGACCTGCGCCGGTGCGTCCCGCAGCGCCTCGCGCAGCCC
>DASYIJ010000023.1:0-5773 GCA_035997675.1 Solirubrobacteraceae bacterium | reverse complement strand
CCGCGGTAGCTCATGACGGTGATGTTCAGCCCCATCCCGTCGGTGACGACCGAGACGGGGTAGTTCGCCTGCAGCTCGGCGCCGGCCAGGTAGAGCGGGAACTGCGGACCGGGCACGTTGGAGATCACGAGGTTCCACGCGGGGCGCCCCGCTCGGCTCGTGGACAACGCGAAGGTGACGCGCGCCGCGCGCGAGAACACGGCGGGCGGGATGAACTGGTTGGCGTCCTGGAGGATCTCCGCCGGCAGCGCCCGGTGCCGGGCCTTCATGTCGCCCATCGCGGAGTGCGTGCGCAGCAGGCGGTCGATCGGGTCGGCCACGTTGGTGAACAGCGGCGCGCTCATGAGCTGGATGCGGTTGCCATAGGTGCCGACCTGCGCGTCGCTGCGCACCGACACGGGGATCTGCGTCACGAGTGGCTCATCCGGAAGCTCGTCGTGCTCGATCAACCAGCGCCGGACCGCACCGGCGCACATCGACACGATCACGTCGTTGACCGTCCCGCCGTGCTCGTTCTTGGCCGCCTTGACCTCGTCGAGCGAGAGTTGCCCGAACACCACGCGGCGGTGCGGCGAGACGCGGCCGTTGAACGAGGTCTTGGGCGCCGCCAGCTTGTGACGATCCACGATCTCGTCGCCGCCGCCGCCGACCGCACGCTGGACCGCCGAGGCAATCCGGCCGAGCGCGCCCGCGCCCGGCAGGGTGGCGAACGGCGTCTCGTCGAGGTTGGGCAGGGTGTCGGGGAGCGCCCTCAGGACGCGAAGCGGGTATCGGGGCAGGCCGAGCAGCCCGCGCCCCAGCATCCCGAGCTCGCTGGGCTCGGCGTCGTCGGAGAACCGCACGTCCCGGGGCACCTCGCGGCCCTCGGGGCTGAGATCGAGGAGCGCGCCCATGATCTCCGCGCCCGAGATGCCATCGATGACGGAGTGGTGGATCTTGGTCATCACGACCTTGTGACCCCCCTCGAGCCCGTGGATCAGGTACAGCTCCCACAGCGGGCGCGCGCGGTCGAGCGGACGCGACACGATCCGCGCGACCTGCTCGGCGAGCTGCTCGTAGCTCCCGGGAGGCGGCAGCGCCAGCTCGCGGACGTGGTACTCCAGGTCGAAGTCCGGATCGTCGATCCAGTAGGCGTAGTCGAGCCCCAGCGGCACCTCGGCGAGGCGCCAGCGCAGCGGCGGAAGCAGCGGCAGCCGCTCCACCAGCAGGTCCTGGAGGTCGGCCACCTCGAGCCGGCCGCCGGGAGCAGTCGACGGATCGACGACGGCCACGCCGGCCACGTGCCCGTATTGGCGCGGGGTCTCCAGCGCGAGGAACTGCGAGTCGAGAGCGGTGAGCTGGCGCATGTCGGCCCTTCACCAGCCTATCGCCGCACCGTCGGGCGCTCGACTTAACCTGGCTCTTACGCACACGAAGTTTGCTGACGCCCTCCGCGGCCGTGCTTTTCCTTCTCGCAAATCTCATCGTGGCCGCAACCGCTGTGCGTCTGGCCGCGGTGCTCCCGTTGCGGGGCGGCCTGGATCGCGTGCTGGCGGCCGCGGTCATCGCCACCATCCAGATCGCCGGATCGCTCCTCTTTGCGGGCACGGTCCTGCAGTCGCTGAGCACGGGCACCGTGCTCCTGCTCAACGCCGCAATCGCCATCGCCGTCTTCGCCGTCACGGCCCGCCGGGGTTCGGAGATGACGCTTCGCTCGCTGCGGTTCGCCCCGTCGGACGTCTGGCTCTGGGTGCGCGCGCATCCCTGGGTGGCGGCGCTCGTCGTCACGGCGACGCTCGCCCTGGTCTGGCGAGTGGTGATCGCGTACGCCCTTCCGCCCTACGGCTACGACAGCCTCGCCTACCACCTCCCGACCGTCGCGTTGTGGCTGCAGTACGGGCACATCGGTACCGCGTACCTGCACATCTACTCGGCCTCGTTTCCGTCCAACGTGGAGCTGCTCTTCACCTGGGTCGCGCTGTTCTTGAAGAACGACCTGTGGATCGGCACGGTGCAGATTCCACTTGCGCTGATGGGCGCGGCGGCCACGGTGGGTTTCGCGCGCATCGCCGGAGTGCGCCGCCCGGCGGCGATCGCGGCGGGCGCCCTGTTCCTCCTGAGCCCGATCGTCCTCACGCAGGCGTCGTCGAACTACGTGGACCTGGGCGTAGGGGCGCTGTTCCTCGTCGGGATCTACTTCGTCCTGCGGGCGTTTCCCCCGGCCGCGTGGGGGTCCGGGAGCGACCGCGCGTGGTCGCCGATCCACCTCGTGCTGGGGGGCTGCGCGGCCGGTCTCGCGGTGGGCGCCAAGCCCGTCGGGCCCCTGCTCGGGTTGGTGACGCTCGTGTGCCTGGGGATCGGCATGGTGGTGAGCCGGCGTCGGTTCGACCTGGGGGCGCCTCGACCGGTCGCCTACGCCCTGCTGCTGCTCGCGCCGATCGTTCTCCTCGGGTCCTTCTGGTACGTGCGCGACCTGGTCGAGTTCTCGAACCCGGTGTACCCCGGGAGCGTCAAGGTGCTCGGCCACACGCTCTTCGACGGGCCCGGCATCACGCTGTCGCGCCTGCCGACCGGGTCGGGCCCGTCCGCCATCGTCCACTCCTGGGGCTACGACCTGACGCGGGTGTCCAACCACAGCTCGGGCCGGTGGGACCGGGCCGACGAGTTCGAGGGCGGCATGGGCCTCGCCTGGCTCCTGCTCGGGCTGCCGCTCCTCATCCCGTTCGTCATCGGGGCATGGAGGCGAAACCGAATGCTGTTCTGGACCTTCCTGGTGCCGCTCGGCCTGCTCTTCGCGATCCAGCCCTACAAGTGGTGGACCCGCTTCACCATCTTCCTGCTCGCGCCCGGACTCGTGGCCATCGCCGCCTTCGTGGACCGGACCGGCTCGCGGGCATTGCGGAAGGCGATCCAGTCCCTCGCCCTCGTGTGCGTCGCCGTCTCGCTGTACTTCAGCTCCACCCATTTCGTCGGTTGGGGACACGTCTACAGCGCGAGCCAGGTCGTCTCGAACGCGACCAAGCCGGAGTCTCAGCGGACCCTCGGGCGACTGTTCCTCCCCGAGCTGCGCTGGGTCGACACGATCCCGCCGCACGCGCGCATCGCGGTCTATCAGCGTTTCAGCACGCACACCGACGAGTTCCCCCCGTTCTACGCGCTCTGGGGCCGGCACTTCGGCCACCGGGTGTACGCGCTGCCCAAGCTCTCCCGCGCCGCGACGCTGGCCTGGCTGAAGACCCACTCGATCGACTACGTCTACGTCCGGCGAGGCACCCCGCAGGACGCCTGGCTGCGCTCCGACCCGAGCTTCCGGGTGCTGTTCTCCGACGCGAAGGTCGCCGCGTACGCTACGGCGAGAGCCGCACGGGCAGCGTCTTGAGCTGGTTCACGAACGGCGACTCGGCCATCGCGGGCGTGCCGTCGATCTCCATGGCCGGGTAGCGCTTCAGCGTCTCCTCGAACAGGACCTGGAGCTCGAGCCGCGCCAGCGCCGCCCCGAGGCAGAAGTGCCGTCCGCCGGCGCCGAACGCCTGGTGCTCGGGATTGCGCCGAACGTCGAAGCGGTCGGGGTCCTCGTAGCGCGATTCGTCGCGGTTGGACGAGACGTACCACATGACGACCTTGTCGCCGTCGCGGATCTGGCGCCCGTTGAGCTCGGCGTCGCCCATGGCCGTCCGGCGGAAGTGCGCGAAGGCCGGGTACATCCGCAGCGCCTCCTCGACCGCGCTCGGGATCAGCGACGGGTCGTCGAGCAGGATCCGTCGCTCGTCGGGGTGCTCCATCAGCGCCTGCATGCCGCTGCAGTAGGTCGCCTTGGTGCTGTCGTTGCCGGCCGCCATCAGCAGGAAGAAGCCCATGACGATCTCGTGCTCCTCCAGCTTCTCGCCGTCCACCTCGGCGTGCACGAGCACGCTCGTCAGGTCATCGGTGGGTTGCTCGCGCCGCTCCGCGATGAGCGCCCGGCAGCGATCGAAGATCTCCGGGACCACCTTCTCCATCACGCTCTGCATGCCCTCGGGGTTGAGGTCCGGGTCCCCGGCGCCCAGCGCCGAGTTCATGAGCTCCGCCCAGATGGCGTCGTCGGCCTCGGGGATGCCCATGAAGCTCCCGATCACGCGCGAGACGACCGGCTGGGCGACGTCGGGCACGAGGTCGCAGGTCTCGCGGCCCTCGAGCCGGCCGAGGACGTCGAGGACGATCGCCCGGATCGGTTCCTCGTGGGTGGCGATCCGCCGGGGGGTGAAGCCGGCCTGGAAGAGCGCCTTGAGCCGGTCGTGCTTGGGCGGGTCCATCCCGATGAACATCGCCCGGGTGAGCTCGAGCGGGAACACGGAATGCGTGAGTGCGGTGATGCCCCCGCGCTCCGACGAGTAGCCGCGCCAGTCGCGGCTGACGGTGTGGACGTCATCCGCGGTCGTGAGCGACCAGTAGCCGGCCTCGTCGGGGTACTCGGTGATCTGCGAGGTCCAGTGCACCGGGCATTCGTGGCGCAGCCGCGCGAACAGCTCGTGGGGCGGGCCGTCCTGCCAGTGCTCGCGCTCGCTCACCAGCAGGTTGTCGAGATCGCTGCCGACCGATGCCACCGAGACCTCCTGATCGCCGCTGCGGACGCGGCTGATGCTACAGCGAACGCGAACGGGCCCGGCGGAATGCCGGGCCCGTTGCTCGAACTCGATGGACGCCGTGTCAGGCGACGCTGCGGATGCGCCCGACGACGTCGTCGGCCTCCGACTGCAGGCCGTTCACGGTGCGGTCGATGTCGCGACGAACGTCCTTGGCCTCGCGCTGCACCTGGCGCCGGCCGCGCCGGAGCGCCGTCGCGGCGCGACGCTCGAACCGGTTGAGCCGCTGTGTGGCACGGCGCCGGTTCGAATAGGTCTGCACCGTGTCGGCGGCGCGATCCCACGCCTCGAGTGCGGCCCCGATCGGAATCAGGACGGTGCGCTCGGCCTGGCGGCCCAGCGCCTCGAGGCGCGTCGCCTCGGCGTCAGCCCGGCGGGCCGTGCTGCGAGCGGCGGTCTTGGCCGTCCGCTGCGCGGAACGTGCCGTGCTGCGGGCCGAGCTGCCGGTACGGCGTGCCGAAGCGGACGAGCGGCGCCCGCCCTGCTTCGCGCTGTTGCGCTTGCGGGTGGCGGCCGCTTTCTTGGCGGCGGCCTGTCGCTGCGTTCGGGTCTGGGTAGCCATGTCTCGTTTCTCTTCCTCTGTTTGGGTTCCCGGCACGCATACCCGGCCGCCGACGAGGCACACATACGTTCGTGTGCGATGCCGCACAAGCGGCGGACCCGGGCCCGGCGCTCAATGCACCAGAATGTGATTGTCTGTGCGCCGGGATGCGCCGCGCACCGCTGATCGTGCTTCTCGCCCTCGGGCTGGCCGCCCCGGCCCAGGCCGCGTACGCGCCGGTCGACCATCCCGGTCCGCCCCTCGACGTCCCGGCGGCGAAGCTCGCCGCATCGCTGCAGTGCAGCGGCGGCCTCGACCATGCCTCGCAGGCGCCCGTGCTGCTGGTGCCCGGCACCGGCGCGACCGCGGACGACAACTTCTCCTGGAACTATGAGCCCGCGTTCAACGCGCGCGGCATCCCGTGGTGCGCGGTGACGTTCCCCTCCAGCGGCAACAACGACATCCAGGTCAACGGCGAGTACGTGGTGTATGCGATTCGCACGATGTTCGCGCGCGCGGGACGGCGCATCGCGATCGCGGGCCACAGCCAGGGCGGGATGGTTCCCCGCTGGGCGCTGCGCTGGTGGCCGGACACCCGGCCGATGGTCGACGACGTGATCGGCTTCGCGGG
>DASYIJ010000351.1:0-2778 GCA_035997675.1 Solirubrobacteraceae bacterium | reverse complement strand
AGTGCGTCCACGCGCGATTCCCCGGGCTTCCGCTTTGCATCGAGGGCGGGCGCGACCACGCTGTTCGTCCACCGGTGTCGTTCGGGATAGGCGTCATATGGCAGCGCCGCGCTGAGTTCGGGCCGTCACCATTCATTCGTGCGTCCTGTCGCCCTCCGCGAGTATTGCCTCTCGTTTCCCGGGTCGGTGGAGACATTCCCCTTCGGCCCTGAGACGTCGGTGTTCAAGGTTGGAGGGAAGATGTTCGCCCTGTCCCAGCTTGCTCAGCGCGCCCTCCGAGTCAGCCTGAAGTGCGACCCGCTGCTTGCGGAGCAGCTCCGTGGGGCTCACACGGCGGTGCTTCCCGGGTATCACCTGAACAAGAGGCACTGGAACACGGTGATCATCGACGGATCCCTACCCGAGCAGATGATCAAGGACATGATCGAGGACTCCTACGACCTCGTCGTCAGCCAACTCTCGGTGTCCCGCCAACGCGCGCTCGGATGGCCGACGGACCCGCCGCGTGCCCAGGCGCAGCGGGGTCCGCGATCCTAGAAATGTAGTTGAGCCTTATATAAGCCTCCGCTAAGCTGCTCGGGATGGAGGTCTTCGACGCCCTCGCCCAGCCCAAGCGCCGGGAGATCCTGCGGCAACTGGCCGCCGGCGAGTTGAGCGCCGGCGAGGTGGCCTCGCGGTTCTCGGTGACCCAACCCGCGATCTCCCAGCACCTGAAGGTGCTCAAGCAGGCCGGGCTCGTCAGCGAGCGGCGCGACGGCGCGCGGCGCGTGTACAGCGTGCGACCCGAGGGCCTCGCCGACCTGCACGACTTCCTCGCCGAGGTCATGCCGGCGCACCTGGACCGCCTCAAGGAGGCCGCCGAGGCCGAGCAGCGGAGGACCGATGTCCACGACGCCTCGCGAAACTGACGTCGTCGAACACGAGGTCCGGATCGCGGCTCGTCCGGAGATCGTGTTCGCCTACTTCACCGACCCCGCGCGGATGGTGCAGTGGATGGGCGCCGATGCCACGCTGGACCCACGGCCGGGCGGGGTCTGCCGGATCGCGTTCGAGCCCCCTCCTTCGCTGGCGGGAGTCCTCGACGCGATGTTCGGCCCCGAGCAGGAGGAGGCGCTCAGGCGCCTGGGTCCGAACGCCGCGAGGGTGATGATGGGCGAGTTCGTCGAGGTCGTTCCGCACAGCCGTATCGCCCTCACGTGGGGCTGGGAGCAGGATCTGTACGCCGTGCCTCCGCAGTCGACCGCCGTGGAGATCGCCCTGACGCCCGATGGCGATGGCACGCTCATGCACCTCACGCACCGGCGGCTGCCCAGCCGAGCCGTCCCGCTGCACACGGGCGGCTGGGAGCACTATCTCCCGCGACTCGCGATCGCGGCGGCGGGCGGGGACCCCGGGCCCGACCCGTGGGAGACCGCCGGCGTCACACGGTGACCTCGGCCGACCGGCCGCGGTGGCGGGCGTAGATCTCGCGCGCCCACTGTGGCAGCCCCGACTCCGCGAGCGCATCCCGAACCGGCGCCAGGCGCGGGTGGCCGCGTTGGGGCTGCGGGTACGGGAACTGCTCGGGCGCGATCACCGGGGCGACGAGCGCCGCCACCGTGAGGTCGGCCACGGTGAACCCGTCACCGACGAGATAGCCGCTCGGTCCCAACTCGCGTTCGAAGCGCCGGCCGGCGGCACGAACCTTCCGATATGCGAGGTCGACGCTGTCGCGGCCGATGCCGAATTGCGCCGTGATCCGCTGCCGCACTCGCGGGAACATCGCCCGGGCGATCATGCGACGCGGCCCGGCGAGGTCGGGAGCGAACGTTCCCAGCAGGAGGCGGGCGTTCGGCAGGAGGTGGTGCAGCACGAGCAGCCGGGTGTGGGGCCCGAGCTCCTCGTCGAAGAAGTCTTCGATCGCGAGCGCGCGACGCCGGGCGTGCGCATCGCCGGGATAGAGCGGCGGATCGGGGAAGCGCCGCTCGAGCGCCTCGATGATGCGCGTCGAATCGCCGACCGCCCCGTCGTCCAGCACCAGGACCGGGAACGTCCGGCCGCCGGTGAGCCGCTCCGCGATCGCCGCATGGCGGCCCGGAACGGCGGCGCGGCGCACATGGGGAACGCCCTTGAAGTCCAGCGCCCATCGTGCCTTCTCGTTGTAGTGCGAGACCTTGAGGTGCCAGAGGACGGGCACGCGCCCGGGCGTCCGTCCGTTCGGCTGCGTCCCATCGTCGCGCGCCGGCCTCTCCGCCGCCGCGTCCGGATCTAAACGCACTCTGACTCTCGTCTGGATCTCCGGGGTCATCTCGAAGCACCTCCCACGGCACTCGATGGTATGTAGTTGCGCCTTATATAAGTCTATCCTAATATATAGCCATGGGGTACGGCTGGCTGGCGCTTCCGCGCGAATGGGTCGAGAGCTTCGGCGAGATCGCCCGCTTCGGTGCGCGCGTGCTCCGCGACGTCTGGGGCGGCCGGGTCGTTCGCTTCTTCGGCGAGGCGCTCCGCCAGGCCGGCATCCTGATCCTCTCCTCCACCCTCGTCATCACGGGGTTGGTGTTCATCATCGGCCTCCAGTGCGGGATCGAGGGCGCGTACCTACTGCGCGCCCAGGGCACTCCGGCTTACGCGGGACTGTTCTCGGCCTGGTGCGATCTGCGCGAGCTCGTGCCCTACGCCTTCGGCTACATGATGGCCGCCAAGGTCGGCACCGGCATCGTCGCCGAGCTCGGATCCATGCGCATCTCCGACGAAATCGACGCCCTCGAGGTCATGGGCATCGACTCGATGACCTTC
>DASYIJ010000311.1:0-10097 GCA_035997675.1 Solirubrobacteraceae bacterium | reverse complement strand
TTGGCCTGGAAGTCCGAGAGCGGCAGGACGTTGGAGAAATGGCCGCGGCCGACGTGGTCGGGATGCTGCTCGGCGACCTCCTCGATGTCGATGCCGCCCATATCGGAGAACAGCATCACCGGCTGCTTGCGCAGGCCGTCCCACACCACCCCCGCGTAGTACTCGTGCGCGACCTCGACCCTCTCGTCCACGAGCACGCCGCGCGGCTCGTGGCCGTTGATCTCGAGGTCGAGGATCGCCGCGGCGTGCTCGGCGGCCTCACCGGGCTCGTCGGCGAACTTCACGCCGCCCGCCTTCATCCGCCCCCCGGTCAGGACCTGGGACTTGATGACCACCGGGCCGCCGACCTCCTCGGCCCGCTGCCGGGCCTCGTCGGCGGTCGTGGCGAAGCCGCCTTTGGAGGTCGGGATGCCCGCACGGCGGACGATCTCCTTGGACTCGTACTCGTAGAAGCGCATGGCGCGAAGGGCGCGGAACCCTATCGGTTTCGCGCATCGTGGCCGCGCGCCGGATAGGTTGTCGCCCGTGAGGTTGGGCCGTGTCCTCATCGTCAACACCGCTGACCGCGGTGGCGGCGCAGAACGCGTCTCGATGGACCTCCTCGACGGCTTTGCGCGGCTGGGCACCGAGGCGTGGCTGGCCGTCGCCGACAAGCAGACCGACCATCCCCGCGTCGTCCCGGTGCACGCGAAGGCGGCGCCGTCGCTCGGAGCGCGGGCACGTCGCCGCGCGGTGGAGGCGCGGCGGCGCATCGATCGCGGCCTGGGCCTGGAGGACCTGGCGCACTGGTCCACGCGTGACCTGTTCGAGCTGACGGGCGCTCCGCCCGACCTCGTCCTGTGCAACAACCTCCACGGCGGCTACTTCGACCTCGCCGAGCTCCCCCGCCTGTCCCGGCGGGTACCGGTGGTGCTGCGCCTGGCGGACTCCTGGATGTTCACCGGTCATTGCGCCGTCCCGCCCGGGTGCGCGCGGTGGGAGCGTGGCTGCGGATCCTGCCCGGACCTCGCCGCGCCGCCCGCGGTGCGACACGACCTCACCGCGCTGAACTGGCGGCGCAAGCGGCACATCCTGGCCGGCGCGCGGCTGCACGTGGCGACGCCGTCGCGCTGGCTTGCGGACCGCGCGCGCCGCTCGCTGCTCGCCCCGGCGATCGCGTCGTCCCGGGTCGTGCCGAACGGCATCGACGTGGCGACGTTCCGGCCCGGCTCGAGGGGGGCCGCGCGGGCGGCGCTGGACCTCGACCCCGAGGCCGCGGTGCTGGCTTTCGTCTCGAACCTGGGTGCCGCGAATCCGCACAAGGACTTCGCGACACTGCGCCGGATGCTCGAGCGGTTGGCCGGGCGCGCGACGCGCCGGCCGGTCGAGCTCGTGGTGGCCGGTGCCGCCGCGCCCGAGGAGACGTGCGCTCGCGGCGTGCGGATCCGCCACCTGCCCTACATCGACTCGGACGAGCGCCTGGCCGATCTGTACCGCGCCGCCGACCTGTACGTCCATGCCGCGCCGGCCGAGGCCTTCTGCCTCGCCGCCGCTGAGGCGTTGGCGTGCGGGACTCCGGTCGTCGCGGCGGCGGCCGGCGGCCTGGCCGAGGTCGTCGATCACGGTCGCACCGGCCTGGTGGTCGCGCCGGGGGACGCCGCGGGCGCCGCGGCCGGCGTGGAGGCGCTGCTCGAAGACCACGACCGGCGCGCCCGGATGGGTGCGTTGGCGGTCGAGACCGCGCGCGCCCGCTTCGGTCGCGACCGGGCGGTCAACGACATGCATGCCTGGTGCACCGAGCTCGTTGGCGGGCACGCCGGCGACGCCGTCGAGCCCGGAACTCACCCGTCTCGTTCCCGGGTTGCGGCATGAAGCCGCGCAGGGAGTCGCGGTGACCCAGCGGGCGTCGCCCACCGTCTCGGTCGTCGTGCCGCTCGTGCACGCACGCGGCGACATCGTCGAGAACGTGAGGACGTGGACCGGCGGTCAGACCCTCGCGCGCGACCGCTACCAGCTCGTCGTGGCCGCCGATGGCGCCGCCCCCGAGGTCGAGCGCCGGATCGCCGGCCTGCTCGCGCCCCACGATGTCCTCGCGCGGGCGCCGGGCGCGGGTTACATGGCGCTGTACAACCTTGGCGCCGAGCGCGCCGGGGCGGATTGGCTAGTACTCGCGGAGGCGCATGTGCTCGCCGATCCCGGGTGCCTGCAGTCGGTCGTGGCCGAGCTGGAGGCGGCGCCGGACCTCGACGCGGCGCAGCTCGTCGCCGGTGACCACGTGCGTCCGACGCGGTTCGCGGAGATACTCGCGGACTGGTTCGACACCGTGTTCGACCGCTGGGAGCAGCCGGGGGAGTGGAGGCGACTGAGCTTCTTCGGTACCGCGATCCGGCGCTCGGTCTACCTCGACGCCGGTGTGGTGAACGATGACCACGGGCTCTTCTCCCCGGCGCTGCTGTCCGCGACGCTGGACGCCCAGGGGGCGCGGATCGGGCGGTTCGCCGATGCGCGCGTGGCGCACATCGCGGACGACGAGATCACCGAGCACCACGAGCACACCTCCGACTACGCGCGCGGCGAGTGCGTCGCCCGCGCGGAGCGCAATGCGGTGTTCTGCGAGGGCTACTTCGGCTGGGCGCCGCTCTGGGGGAACCGCGCCCGCCACCGGCCCGACGTCGCGCGGCCCGTCGTCCGCGCGCTCGGGGCGGCCGCGGCCCATGCGCTCGCGCGCCGGCGCGAGGACGCCTCGTGGATTCTGCGCGAGCTCGCGCGCTGGGTGCCCGCGGCGGCCGGGGGGTCCGGCCTGCGCGCCGCGGTGGAGCGGGCCGCGCTCGCCGGGGAGCAGCGCGCTGCGATGCGGGCTCCCGGACGAGAGCGCCGCCGGCGCAGGCTCGTGCGCGCCCATGCCCGCGTCGTGCTTCTTGCGCAGCTCGACTGGATCCGCGCTCACCCCGACGACTCCGCGCCGGCGCATCTCGACGGCGTGCGGCGGCTCCGGGTGGAGGAGCTGGACGGTGCTTTGACCGGCGTCCACGCCCTCGAGGCCGACGGCGAGCGGTGGTGGCGCTGGACCGAGCCGGTGGTCCACCTGCGGCTGACGGCCCCCGTCTCGGGCGGCGTGCTGGCCATCGACACCGGCGGGCGCAGGGGCGCGCCGCTGGACTACGTGCGCGGGGTCTACGTCGGCGCGCGGAGGATCCGCAACCGGCGCCTGCGGGCGGACGGTGAGCGCCTCCTGATCCCGCTGGAGCGGGACGAGTGGGCGCGGGCCGCGCGCGAGGGCCTCACCATCCTCTCGCTTCCGCTGGAGCCCTGGCGCGAGGGTTCCGAGGACCATCGCCGGCTCGGCCTACCCGTGTACGGGGTCGAGCTGCTCCCCGAGGCCGGCGCCGGCGCGTCGCCCGTGCAGGCGAGCACGCCGGTCGGCGCGAGGACGTAGACGCGATGACGGAGTCTGGGCTCGGGGTGCGCCCCGAGCGCGTCCTCAAGGTGCTGGTGGCGATCGCGCTGCTGTTCTTCGCCACGACCCTCTTCCAGCGGATCTGGGAGCAGAGCCACTCCGACCTCGGCGGGATCGGTATCCGCTTCGACACCGCCGAGGAGGGGAATCTCCCGACCTGGTTCTCGGGGGGATTGCTCCTCACGGCGGCCGCGCTCTTCCTGCTGATCGCCGCGACCCGGCGCGCGGCCGGGGCGGGGTGGGCGGGCCGCTGGGCACTGCTGGGCGCCGTGTTCGTCTACCTCTCGGCCGACGAGGTCGGCCAGATCCACGAGCACACCGTGAAGCCGCTCAAGCACTCGGTCAGCGATCTCACCGGAGTGGGCGGGAGCGCCGCACGCGCGATCGCGGTTGCCGTCATCGTCGCCGTGCTGCTTGCGTTCGTCGCCGCGTACTGGCCTTGGCTGCGCGCGCAGCCGCGACGACTCTCGCGCCTCACCGTCCTGGCCGGACTGCTGTACGTGACCGGCGCGCTCGGCCTCGAGGTCGTCAGTCGCTTCTACGAGCTGGCGGGAGGCGCCCGCACCGGCCTGTTCGACGGCGCGCTCTCGGCGGTGGAGGAACTCCTGGAGATGGTCGGCGTATCGATCCTGATCTACGCGCTGCTGGAGCAGATCGCCGGCGTACGCGTGGAGCTGTCCGGGGAGGCCCTGACCGGAGACAGCCGCGGCCCGATCTCTCGCACCGGCGACTAGCGACTGACGACCAGCGACTGACGACCGAAGCTAAGCCGCCGCCGGTTCGAAGCCATAGGCCTCGGCCAGCTCGGGATCCTTGCGGGCCAGCATCTCGGCCAGCTCGACCATCACCTTGCACTGCTTCCAGGTCGCGTCGTCCTGCATCTTGCCGTCGATCATGTGGACGCCGCGGCCGTCGGGAATCGCCTCGATCACCTTCTTCGCGAAGGCGACCTCCTCCGGGTCCGGGGAGAAGACCTTCTTGGCGATGTCGATCTGGACGGGATGCAGGGACCAGGCGCCGACGCAGCCGAGCAGGAAGGCGGCGCGGAACTGGGTCTCGCACCCCTGCACGTCCTTGATGTCGCCGTAGGGCCCGTAGAAGGGGAGGATCCCCGCCAGCGCGCAGGCGTCCACCATCCTGGCGATCGAGTAGTGCCATGGGTCCTGCTGCGCGGTGGCGCGGGGCGCATCGGGATTCTCGGGATCCGGGTCCTCGATCACGCGGTAGCCGGGATGGCCGCCGCCCACCCGCGTGGTCTTCATGCGTCGGTTGGCGGCCAGATCGGCCGGCCCGAAGCTCATGCCCTGCATGCGCGGCGACGCGGTGGCGATCTCCTCGAGGTTGACGACGCCCTGGGCGGTCTCGAGGATCGCGTGGACGAGGATCGGGCGGTCGATGCCGGCCTTGGCCTCGAACTGGGCGAGCAGTCGGTCGACGTAGTGGATGTCCCACGGGCCCTCGACCTTCGGCACCATCATCACGTCGAGCTTGTGCCCGATCTCGGTGACGATCGTGGTGATGTCGTCGAGCACCCAGGGCGACTCGAGCGAGTTGACGCGCGTCCACAGCTGGGTGTCGCCGAGCTCGATGTCGCGACCGACCTTCACCAGGCCGGCGCGCGCCGCCTCCTTGCGGTCGACCGGGACGGCGTCCTCGAGGTTCCCGAGCAGGATGTCCACCGTCGGCGCGATGTCGGGGACCTTGGCCACCATCTTCTCGTTGGAGAAGTCGAGGAAGTGGATCATCCGCGAGGGCAGGACGGGGATCTCGCGGACCGGCTCGGGCGCGTCGATCGCGAGCGCCTTGAAGAAGTCACGGGGGTTTCGCATGAGCGGAAACCTAGTATGAACGCGCCGCCCGCGCCGCTGGTCCGCGGCCGGCCGTTGGTCGGTGCGGGCTATGCGTTCCCGCGCAGCTCGGCGTCGTTCATCGCCTCGTCGTGGTCGACGTAGTTCGCGACGCCGGCGATCCGTCCCTCCTGGAACCGAGCGACCGAGCTGAAGTTGAAGTCCGACTCGGCTCCGCTCGCGCGCCCGGTGACGTGGAGGTGGACCCGTGCCACCACGAGGTTGCCGACGTCCTCGACCGACTCGAGGTCGACGCTGAGGTCCTCGAAGGACTCGTCCAGCGACCGCAGGTAGCCCCAGACCTCCTCGCGGCCGTTGTAGTGGAGCTTCTGGTCGAGCAGCTCGCCGGTGGCGTTCCAGATGACGCCCGGCGTCATGCAGGCGAACGCCGCCTTGCGGTCGCCCCGGTTGACGGCGGCGGCGAGGCGGTTCACGGAGTCAAGACGGTCGCTGACCATGCGCCGATTATCGTTCCCCTTCAACCGAAGCCGACACGGGAGTTCCATGAGCCAAGACAGCACGACGACGGGCGTCGACACCGAGCAGGCCGCGCGCGAGGCCTCGGGCGCCCATCCCTACGGACGCTATCTCGAAGAGTTCGAGGTCGGCGCCGTGTACAAGCACTGGCCGGCCAAGACCGTGACCGAGGCCGACGACCACCTGTTCTGCCTGCTCACCATGAACCACCACCCGCTGCACATCAACGACGTGTACGCCTCGCAGTCCCAGCAGGGGCGCAATGTCGTGGTCGGTCCGCTCGTGTACTCGCTCGCCCTGGGCATGTCGGTGTCCGACGTGTCGGGCAAGGCGATCGCGAACCTGGCCACGGAGGAGCTTTCCCACCCGGCGCCGGTGTTCCACGGCGACACGCTCTTCTGTGAGACCGAGGTCCTCGAGGTCAAGGAGTCGAGGTCCAAGCCCGACCGCGGCACGGTCCGGGTGCACACCCGGGTGCTCAACCAGGACGGCGTGCTCGTGGCCGAGTTCAAGCGCCTCGTGCTCGTGCCACGCAAGAACCCGGGCGAGCCGATCGAGAGCGCCGAGAGCAACGTCGAGTAGGCGCGCGTGGCGCGCGGCACCAAGAAGCGGGAGGCCGACGTCGCGATCGTCGGCGCCGGCCTGGCGGGCCTGACGGCGGCACGGAGGCTCGTCGGGGCCGGGCTGGATCCGCTCGTGCTCGAGGCCCGCGACCGGGTCGGAGGGCGCACGCTCAACCACGAGATCGGCGACGGCAAGGTGGTCGAGGTCGGCGGCCAGTGGGTCGGGCCCACCCAGCGTCGCATGCTCGCGCTCTCAGCAGAGCTCGGCGTCGAGACCTTCCCCACCCACGACGAGGGCGACAACCTGATCGAGTGGCGGGGGGACAGGAAGCGCTACCGCGGCGCGATCCCTCGCATCAACCCGGCGATCCTCGCGGACGTCGGTCAGGCCCAGGTGCGCCTGGACCGCATGGCGCGCCGCGTGCCGCTCGAGGCGCCCTGGGAGGCCGACCGGGCGGCCGACTGGGACGCGCAGACGTTCGCCACCTGGCTGAGGCGCAATGTCGCGACGGCGGGCGCGCGGACGTTGTTCGAGATCGCCGTCGAGGCGGTGTGGGCCCAGGAGCCGTCCGATCTGTCCCTGCTCCACGTGCTGTTCTACACCCACTCCGGCGGGGGGTTCGACTCCCTGATCGGCACCAGCGGCGGCGCCCAGCAGGATCGGTTCGTGGGCGGCTCGCAGCTCGTCTCGCTGCGCGTGGCCGAGGCGCTCGGCGAGGACCGCCTGGCGCTGGAGGCCCCGGTGCGGCGCATCGGGCACGGGGCCGACGGGGTCACCGTGACGGCGGACGGCCTCGAGGTCCGCGCGCGCCGCGCGATCGTCGCCCTGCCACCCACCCTGGCGGGGCGCATCGCCTACGACCCACCGCTTCCGGCGTACCGCGACCAGCTCACCCAGCGCATGGCGCAGGGGACGGTGATCAAGTGCATGGCCGTCTACGCGGACCCGTTCTGGCGCGGCGAGGGCCTCACGGGCCAGGGCACGAGCGACGTCGGGCCGGTGCGGGTGACCTTCGACAACTCGCCGCCCGACGGGACCCCGGGCGTGCTGCTCGGGTTTCTCGAGGGCCGCCAGGCGCGCGCGCTGGGCCGCCGCGGCCCGGAGGAGCGCCGCGACGCCGTCGTCGGCTGCTTCACCCGGATGTTCGGTCCGCGGGCGGCTTCCCCCGACGCCTACGTGGAGCGGGTGTGGGCCGACGAGGAGTGGACCCGGGGCTGCTACGGCTGTGCCATGCCCACGGGGGCCTGGACCGAGTTCGGCCCGGCCCTGCGGGCGCCGATCGGCCCACTCCACTGGGCCGGCGCCGAAACCGCGACCGTATGGAGTGGGTATATGGATGGTGCCGTCTCGTCAGGCGAGCGTGCGGCCGCGGACATCGTTGCCGCGCTCGGAGCCTGACTTCGGCAGAATGCCCGTCCCGTCGTCGAACTTCACCCGAGGAGGCGTCCCACCAGTCGTGAGCGAGACAGCCGTTCCGCAGAGCACCACTGCCCAGACCAACCACGCGAAGCTGCAGGCCTGGGTCGAGGAGGTGGCCTCCCTCACACAGCCGGACGCGATCCACTGGTGCGACGGATCCGCCGAGGAGTACGAGGAGCTGTGCCAGACGCTCGTCGATGCCGGCACGTTCGAGCAGCTGTCCGACGCCAAGCGCCCGAATTCGTACCTGGCGCTCTCGGATCCCGGCGACGTCGCGCGCGTCGAGGACCGGACGTTCATCTGCTCCGAGCGCGAGCAGGACGCGGGGCCGACCAACAACTGGCGCGACCCCGACGAGATGCGCGAGGTCCTGACCGAGCGCTTCCGCGGGTCGATGGAGGGCCGCACGATGTACGTCGTGCCCTTCTCCATGGGCCCCCTGGGCTCGCCCATCGCGCACATAGGCGTCCAGCTCACCGACTCGGCCTACGTGGCGGCGAGCATGCGCATCATGACCCGCATGGGCCAGGCCGCCCTGGACGTCCTCGGCGACGAGGGCGAGTTCGTGCCGTGCCTGCACTCCGTCGGCATGCCGCTGAGCGGGGGAGTCGACGACGTCCCCTGGCCCTGCAACGCCGACAACAAGTACATCGTTCACTTCCCCGAAACCCGCGAGATCTGGTCCTACGGCTCGGGGTACGGCGGGAACGCCCTGCTCGGCAAGAAGTGCTTCGCGCTGCGCATCGCATCGGTGATGGCGCGCGACGAGGGCTGGCTGGCCGAGCACATGCTCATCCTCAAGGTGACCTCGCCCGAGGGCGACGTCAAGCACATCGCCGGTGCCTTCCCGTCGGCGTGTGGCAAGACCAACCTGGCGATGCTGATCCCCACGCTGCCGGACTGGAAGGTCGAGACGATCGGCGATGACATCGCCTGGATGAAGTTCGGCGAGGACGGACGTCTCTACGCGATCAATCCGGAGGCCGGCTTCTTCGGCGTCGCGCCGGGCACGGGGGAGAAGACCAACCCCAACGCGATCGCGACGCTGGCGGAGAACTCGATCTTTACCAACTGCGCCAAGACCGACGACGGCGACGTGTGGTGGGAGGGCCTGACCGACGAGGCGCCCAACCACCTGATCGACTGGCACGGCAACGACTGGTCGCCGGACTCCGACAAGCCCGCCGCGCATCCGAACGCCCGCTTCACCGCGCCGGCGGCGCAGTGCCCGTCGATCGCCGACGAATGGGAGGACCCGGCCGGCGTGCCGATCGACGCGATGCTGTTCGGCGGCCGGCGCTCCACCGTCGTGCCGCTCGTGCGCGAGGCGTTCGATTGGGAGCACGGCGTCTTCATGGGGTCGATCATGTCCTCGGAGACGACCGCCGCGGCCGCCGGGGCGGTGGGCAAGCTGCGACACGACCCGTTCGCGATGCTGCCGTTCTGCGGCTACCACATGGCCGACTACTTCCGCCACTGGCTGGAGATCGGCGAGCGCGGCGACGCCGACAAGCTGCCGCGGATCTTCTACGTCAACTGGTTCCGCAAGGACGCCAGCGGGCGCTGGCTGTGGCCGGGCTTCGGCGAGAACAGCCGCGTGCTCGCCTGGGCGTTTCGCCGCTGCGACGACGCCGTCGAGGCGGAGGAGACCCCGATCGGCCTCCTGCCCGCCGAGGGCTCGCTCGACGTCGACGGGCTGGACGTGTCCGAGGAGGATCTCGCGGAGCTGCTGGGGATGGACGCCGCGGACTGGCGCGAGGAGCTGCCCTCGATGCACGAGCACTTCGCCAAGTTCGGCGATCAGCTCCCGGCGCCGCTGCGCGAGCAGCTGAACACGCTGCAGGAACGACTCGGCGCCGACTGAGCCGCATTCTTTGCGCTGGCGCCGCCGCCGCGGTTAGGCTGGCGTCATGCCGCAGCGCACCGTCGCAGCCGTGATCGTGGTCATCGGTGGGGCGTTGCTTTTCGGGAGCCTGTTCGCGCAGTGGTACGACCCCGGCACGAGTGGCTGGACGGCGTTCGAGTTCCTCGACCTCGTGCTCGCGTTCGCGGCCGTGATCGCCCTGTCGGCCGGGATCGGCGCGCTGTTCGGCGAGCGATGGCCCGAGCACGCCCGCTTCGTTCCCGTCATCGGGGTCGTGGCCTTCCTGATCGTGCTGACGCAGCTGATCGAGCCGCCGCCGCTCGTCCATGATGGGGCGCGGCGCATCGGCGGCTTCCTCGCGCTCGTGGGCTCGCTCATCCTCGTCGCCGGCGGTCTGCTCGCGCGGCGAGAGTCGGTCACGGACAAGCGGGACAGCGATGCCGCTGTTAGGCGCACGATGCAGCGGCGGCATGAGGAAGGGCTGTAGCGC
>DASYIJ010000136.1:0-1964 GCA_035997675.1 Solirubrobacteraceae bacterium | reverse complement strand
CCTCACCCGCGAGCTCGATACCGAGGGCGCCGAACCGGGGCCGCTCGCCGTGCCGCGCGAGGAGCTCGCCGCAGCACTCGCGCGGGCCGACCCGGCACTGGTGGCCGCGCTCGAGCTGGCCGCCGCCAACGTGCGCGAGGTGGCCGCGGCCGCTGTCGGCGCCGACGACGAGGTCGCGCTGTCGCAGGGCCAGCGGGTGAGGATGCGCGAGCTGCCCGTCCGCCGCGCGGCCCTCTACGTGCCCGGCGGCCGCGCGCCGTACCCCAGCACAGTGGTGATGGGCGCCGTGACGGCCCGCGTTGCCGGTGTCGAGGATGTCGTCGTATGCGCGCCGCCCGGCTCCGATGGTCGCGTTCACGACGCCATCCTCGCCGCCTGCGCCGTGTGCGGGGTGTCCGAGGTCTACGCCATGGGCGGCGCGCAGGCGGTCGCCGCGCTGGCCTACGGGACCGAGACCGTGCCGTCGGTGGACGTCGTGGTCGGCCCCGGCAGCGTGTACGTCCAGGAGGCCAAGCGTCAGGTCGCCCACCGCGTCGGCATCGAGGGGTTCGCGGGCCCGAGCGAGCTGGTCGTCGTCCTCGACGACGCCGAGGCGGCCGGTGACGTCGCGCTCGACCTCCTCGCCCAGGCCGAGCACGGCCCCGACAGCCCCGTGGTCGCCCTGTCGCCCATCCCGGCGGCGCTCGACGCGATCGCCGCCGCGGTCGAGGCGGCGCCCGGACCGGACGAGCCGGCCGCCCGTCTGCTGGATGCGCCCGACCTCGAGGCTGCGCTCGCCTTCGCCGAGGCCTTCGCTCCCGAGCACCTTCAACTCGTAGGCCCCGGCGCCGAGGCACTTGCCGAGCGCGTGAGCACCGCGGGCTGCCTGTTCGTCGGCCGCCTCGGCGGCACGGCGTTCGGCGACTACGTCGCCGGCTCCAACCACGTGCTGCCGACGGGCGGTGCGGCGCGGTTCGCATCGGTGCTCTCGCCCCGCCACTTCCGCCGCCGGATGTCGGAGGTGCGGCTTGCGCCGGGCGCCGGGCTCGCGGAGCTCGCGCGGGCCGGCGCCACGATCGCCCGCACCGAGGGGTTCGTCCGCCACGCGGAGTCGATGGAGGCCCGCATGGGGGAGAATCAGGCGACATGACGCGCACCGGAGAGATCGCCCGCCAGACCAAGGAGACCGACGTACGGCTCTCCCTGACCCTGGACGGACACGGCGCCGGCGAGCGGAGCACCGGCGTCGGGTTCCTCGACCACATGCTCGACCTGCTCGCGCGCCACGGCCGCCTCGACCTCGACGTCGCCGTCACCGGCGATCTCGACACCGGCGGTCACCACACCGTCGAGGACACCGGCATCTGCCTGGGCCAGGCGCTCGACGCCGCCCTGGGCGACCGCAGCGGCATCGCCCGCTACGGCCAGGCGATCGTCCCCATGGACGAGGCGCGGGCCACGTGCGCCCTGGACATCTCGGGCCGGCCCTACTGCGCGTTCGAGGCCGACCTGCCCCCGGGCGACATCGCCGGCTTCGAGCACGAGCTCGCCGAGGAGTTCTTCCGTGCCGTCGCCACCAACGCCCGCCTCACCCTGCACCTGATCGTCGAGTCCGGCACCAACGCCCACCACATGATCGAGGCGAGCTTCAAGGCGTTCGCTCGCGCGCTGCGGGGAGCCACGGCGCTGGATCAGAGCGAGACCGGCGTGCCGAGCACCAAGGGGACGCTCACGTGACGTCCATTGCCGTCGTCGACTACGGCATGGGCAACCGCCGCTCGGTCGAGAAAGCGCTCTCGCACATCGGCGCGCGACCGCTGGTCACCAGCGACCCGGCCGAGCTGCGCGCCGCCGACGGGCTCGTCGTGCCCGGCGTCGGCGCGTTCCCGAAGGCGATGGACAACCTGCGCGCGCTGGGCCTGGACGAGCTCCTGCCGGAGCTGGTCGCCGACGGCACCCCGGTGCTCGGCATCTGCCTGGGCATG
>DASYIJ010000117.1:0-9459 GCA_035997675.1 Solirubrobacteraceae bacterium | reverse complement strand
TCCGTGCGCGCCTCGACGCCGCGGTTGAGCTGGGAGAGGGCGATGACGGGAACGTCGAGCTCGCGGGCGAGGATCTTCAGACCCCGGGACAGATGGCCCACCTGCTCGGCACGGTTGTCGACGCGCAGGTCGGTGCGCATGAGCTGCAGGTAGTCGACGATCACGAGGCCGAGGCCGCCCGGCGCCTGCGCGTGCAGCCGGCGCGCCTTGGCGCGCAGCTCGAGGATGCCCAGATCGCTGGAGTCGTCGACGTAGATCGGCGCCGCGGCGAGCCGGCCGGTCGCCTCGACGATCTTCGGCCAGCGTTTCTCGGCGCGCCCCTTGGAGAGGTCGTCTCCCTTGACCCGCGCCTGGCTGGCGATGAAGCGCATCGCCAGCTCGGCCTCGGACATCTCCAGCGAGAAGAGGGCGACCGACCGGCCGTGCCCGAGCGCGGCGTTCTCGGCCATGTTCGTCACGAGGCAGCTCTTGCCCATCGACGGCCGGGCCGCGATCACGACGAGGTTGCCGGCCTGGAAGCCGCCGGTGAGCTCGTCCAGATCGGCGAAGCCCGAGGGCGTGCCGGTCAGCGCCGTGTGCTCGGTCGAGAGCCGGTGGAGCTTGTCCAGCTCCACGTGCAGGATGTCGTCGATCCGCCGGAAGTCCTGCTTGCGGTCGTCGTGGGCGACCTCCAGCATCGCCCGCTCCGCCTGCTCGACCAGATCGCGCGGCGCGGCGTCGTGCCGGAGGACGCTGGCCTGGATCTCGTGCGTGGTCGTCAGCAGGCGCCGCATGAGGGCGTTCTCCTTGACGATCTGGGCGTAATGGCGCAGGTGCCCGGCCGCCGGGACGGAGCCGCCCAGCCCCGCCACGCCGGACTCCCCGCCCGCCTCCTCCAGTCGGCCGGCCTGGCGCAGGCGCTCGGTCACCGTGAGGGCGTCGATCGGCTCACCCTCGTCGTACATCTCGCGCATCGCCGCGTAGACGACGCGATGCTGCTCGCGGTAGAAGTCCTCGGGGAGGAGGTCGTCCTCGATCACCAGCTGGTAGAGCGGCTTGTCCGAGAGCAGGATCGCCCCGAGCACGGACTCCTCGGCCTCGAGGTTGTGGGGAGGCGCTGCCAGGTGGGGGCGTTCCGCGGTGGCCATCGCCGTCCGACTATAAGAGGCGCTCCGGAGCGCCCTGCGCGGATCCCCGCTATTCAGGCGAAGTTGTTTCGGGTCGCCGAGAGGGGTGTTGCGAAGCGGCTCAGTCGGCGGGGACGACCATCGTCTTGACGGTCGCCGTGACGTCGTCGGCGATCTCGACGACGACCATGTGGGTGCCCGCGTTGCGAATCGGCTCGTCGAGGTGCACCCTGCGCTTGTCGATGCGCAGGCCGCGCGCCTCGCGGATCGCATCGACGATGTCCTGGCTGGTGACGGAGCCGAACAGGCGCCCGTCGTCGCCGGCCTGCTGCGGGATCGTGAGCACGGTCTTGGTCAGCAGGGCGGCGTTCTCCTCGGCGCGGGAGGCCGCCTCCTCCTTCGCGTGCTCGGCCGCCTCCATGCGCGCCTTCGCGGCCTCCAGCGCGCCGGGAGTGGCCGGCTGGGCCAGCTTCCGTGGGACGAGGTAGTTGCGCAGGTAGCCCTTGGAGACGTCGACGATCGTGCCGCGCTCGCCGAGCGTGTCCACGTCCTGGAGGAGGATCGCCTGCGGCATGGGGGCCTAGCGGCGGTCGCGGTCGCGGCCACGATCGTCGCGCTCGCGATCGTCGCGGCCCTCGGCCACGTACGGCAGCAGCGCCAGCTCGCGAGCGCGCTTGACGGCGCGGGCGATCTGGCTCTGGTGGCGACGGCAGGCGCCGGTGATGCGCCGCGAGCGGATCTTGCCCCGATCGGAGATCAGCCGGCGCAGCGCCGTGATGTCCTTGTAGTCGACCTGGTCGATCTTGTCGCGGCAGTACGGACAGGGCTTGCGACGGCCGCTTCCGGGACCGCCCTTGCGGTCGCGACGGCGCATCTTGCGACGATTGCGCTGCTTGGCCATGCTTGGTCGAAGGCTCCTGATGTGGGACGAGCGACGGGGACCGTTCCCCGGACGCGAGAGCGGAGAGTCTAGCGCGTGGCGGATTCCACGCGGCGTACGCCGGCTCGGCGAATTCCCACGCACAATGCTGCCTCTTTGGGCCGCCGCCGCCGCCGCGGCCGCTAGGCTCGGAACGAGATTTCGAAGTCGTATGCGGCCGGAGATGGCCGTCGAAAGGAGCCTCCGTGGCCGCCACCAACATCAATCGCGTCATCCTCACCGGGAACTTGACCCGCGACCCCGAACTGCGCTCGCTGCCCAGCGGCACCGCCGTGTGCAGCCTGCGCATCGCCTGCAACACGCGCCGCAAGGACGCGTCGGGCGAGTGGGTCGACAAGCCGAACTACTTCGATGTGACCGTGTGGGGCAAGCAGGGTGAGAACTGCGCCCAGTACCTGTCCAAGGGCCGCCCGGTGGCGGTCGACGGTCGCCTGGAGTGGCGCGAGTGGGAGGCGCAGGACGGCTCCGGCAAGCGGCAGGCCGTCGAGATCGTCGCCGACTCGGTCCAGTTCCTCGGCGGGCGTGACGACGCCGGAACCGGCAACGGCTTCTCGGCCAAGAGCGACGTGCCCGTGGACGAGAAGGACTTCGCGCCGAGCCCCGCCTCCGGCGGCGCCACCGGCGACGACGACATTCCGTTCTAGGGCGCCTTTAGCCCGGTCTCGCGCCGGTCGGTCTGCGACCAGGCACGAGAAGTCCTGTCTACCAAGGGTTTCTCGTGTCTCGTCGTGCGCTGCGGCGGTGCGACCGGCGCGCGGCTACTCCACCGCGGGGGCCGAGGCCCCTTCGGTGTCCGACCCCTCGGCCTCCGGGGCCGCCGCGGGCGCCTCGGGCTCGGGCTCGGGCTGCCCCTCGGGCTCTGCGGTCGCGGGCTCGGCTGCGGCCTCGGCCGGTGCGGGCGCCGCTTCGGCGTCGGCCGGCGGCGCGGCGGCCTCGGCGGGGCGCGGCGGCTCCGGGCGCACCGCCGGTGGATCCGGCGTGCCGGGGGCCAGCTTGATGATGCGGAAGCGAATGACGCCGTCGGTCAGCCGCAGCGTGCGGTGCAGGCGCTCGAGCAGCGGCGGGGTGGCGTTGAACTGGAACAGGTGGTACTCGGCCTCGCCCTTGTGGCGGATCTCGTACGCCAGGGCCCGGGCTCCCCAGTCGTGCTTGCCCACGAGCGTGCCCTCGGCGGTGATCGCCGCCTCGGCGTCGGCCAGGATCTTCGCGCGCTGCGCGTCGGGCGCGGCGGTGTCGAGCAGCAGCATGAGGTCGTAGACGAGTGCCATCGTTGAAACGCCGCTGACGGCGCGAAGGCGCGCTTCAGCGGCGGTCGCCGGACCATAGCAGGGGCGGAATGCCCCGGGCAGGCGCCTTCTCCGGGCATGGAGCCCGAGACGCCGAGCCTCCTGCAGCGCATCCGCTGGGGCAACGTGGCGTGGGCACTCGCCGCCGTGCTGGCCGTCGGCCTCGTCGTGGCGTGGCCCCACCTGGCGCGCCGCGGACCCGGCCTGCCCGACGAGGCCTCGCCGGCGCCGCGCGATTCCGCTCCGCCACCGGCCCCGGCGCCCGCGGTCGTGTCTCCGTCGGCCCGGCCGCCGTCCCGCCCGCCGGCGACGACGCCGGTCCGCCGCCACCGCTCGACCCGCCGCGCTCCCACCGCGAACGCGCGTCCTCGCCACGCCGTCCGGCGGCACCGACGCGCGACGGGCGCCCCGCCGATCGCGGCGCCCGCGCCCGCGCCGTCGCCTGGCGCTGGACCCTCCGAACCGCAGGCCACCGGCCCGGCACCGCCGGCCGGCGACCAGGAGTTCCTTCCCGGCTAGACGCTCGCCCCGCCGGTCCGCACGCGGCCGGCCGCCTTGGCGCGGATGTCGGCGAGCTGCTCGTCGATCCAGTCTCCCGGGTCGCGCCGCGTGACGATCTGCTTGAGCCCGCGCGCTCGCCGCGCGCGCTCCCCGTCCTCCATCGTCAGGGCGGCGTGGATCGAGTCCGCGGTCTCCTGGACGTCGAAGGGGTTGACGGAGAGGGCGAACTCGCCCAGCTCCTCGTGCGCCCCCGTGTTCTCGGAGAGGATCGAGACGCCGTCGCGCTCGTTGACCAGGGGACCCTCCTTCGCCACGAGGTTCATGCCGTCGAACATGGCGTTGACGAGCAGGACGTCGTAGTGCTTGTAGGCGGCGACGGCCTCCTCGAGGTCGTCCCGGAGCTTGAGCTGGATGGGCATCCAGTCCGGCGTGCCGTGGCGGTGGTTGACCACCGCGACGAGGGCCTCGATCCGCTCGAGGTACTCGGCGTACTCGGGCACGTCGGTCCGCGACGGCATCAGCTGGGCCACGAACGTCACCCGCTCGGCGAACTCCGGATGCTGCTCGAGGAAGATGTCGAACGCGGTGAACCCGCGCAGCACGTTCTTGGAGAGGTCGGCGCGGTCGACGCGGAGGATCAGGTGGTCGCGCCGCCGGCGCAGCAGCTCCTCCTCGAACTGAGCCACGCGATCGCGCTTCGCGACCCGCTCGGTCGCCGCGTAGTCGATCGGCAGCGGGTAGGCGCGGACCCACACCTGGCGATCATTCGCCCACACGGTGCCCTCGGTGAAGTCCACCTCGTAGCCCATCAGGTCCCGGCAGCACTGCAGGAAGTTGCGGCGGTAGGAGCGGGTGTGGAAGCCGATGATGTCGTTGGCCAGCAGCCCGTTGAAGATCTCGTCGCGGATCTGGCCGGGCAGCACGCGCCACGCGTCCGACTGGGTCCAGGGGATGTGGACGAAGTGGTGGAGGAAGGCGTCGGGCCGCGCCTGGCGGACGAGCGCGGGAAGCGTGTACAGGTGGTAGTCGTGGACCATCACCACCGGTTCGGGCAGCCCGTCGATCTCCTCGACGACGGCGCGCGCAAGGTCGTCGTTCACGACGTTGTAGCCGAACTCGAACGCCTCGACCTCCTGGCGGCGGATGTCCGGCGCGTTCGAGAGATCCCACAGGTAGTGCTGGATGAACCACAGCATGGGGTTGGCGAACACGTTGTAGAAGCGGTCGTAGGCATCCGGGTCCGAGGCGACGAAGCGCACGCGGTATTCGCCGCCCTGCGGCGCCTGCACCGTGAACGGCCGGCCGCCCGCCTCCTCGGACTTCTCGACGTCCTGCTCGCTCATCGCCGAGGCCACCCAGATCGCGTCGCGGTGTGAGGCCAGGCCGGTCAGGGCGGTGACCAGGCCACCACTCCCGCGCTTCACGTCGGAGGCGGTGTACTCAACAGGCCCGCGGTTGGATACGAGTACCAGCGGTGGGGCGCTCTCCATCTGAATCAGGTTACCCCCCCGAGCGCGTCCCCTCGGCCCTGTGGCCAGTTGTCAGTTGTCAGTTGTCAGAAGCAAGGCCCGACCCTCGCCACTAAGAACTAAGAACTAAGAACTAAGAACTGAACTTCACCCCGCCTGCAGAAAGATCCGCAACCAATCCCGCAACAGCCGCGGCATCAGGAAGTGCGTGCGCACGTACTCCTTGCCGTTTCGGCCCAGCTCCTTGCCGAGCGACGGATCGCGCAGGATCTGCAGTGCGCGCTGGGCGGCGTCCTCGACGTTCGAGACGAGGTAGCCGGACTCGCCGTCCTTGATCTGCAGGGGGATCCCGCCGACGTCGCCGGCGATCATAGGCCGCGCCTTCCAGATCGCCTCGGAGACCGTCAGGCCGAAGCCCTCGCGGGTGCTCTTCTGCATGAGCACGTCGGCGTAGGACTGGAAGGCGTTGACCTCGATCGCACCGACGTTGTTGAAGTTGTTGAGGATGTGGATGTCGGGGTCGCCCTCGGCGTGCGCGACGGTCTCGTTGAAGAAGTCCCAACCCTCCGGATCGTCGGTCGCCATCGAGCCCACGAGCGCGAGCTGGACGTTCGGGAACTCCTCCTTGACCTGCCGGTAGGCGTCGATCACGCCCAGCGGGTCCTTCCAGGGATCGAAGCGGGACACCTGACAGATCAGCGGGCGGTCCACGTCGATCCCCACCTGATTGCAGATGTAGGCGGCGTCCTCGGGGGACAGGGCCATGTTCTTCGGCGCCAGGGGATCGATCGCCGGCGGCACGATGTGCACCCGCCCGTTCATTCCCTCGGGCACGTAGGACTTCATGTGGAACAGCGACGCGGGGTAGCTCTCGAGGTAGGGCTGGAGCCGCTCGATCGTCTTCGGGTTGGGCGTCGAGAGGTCGATGTGGCAGCGCCAGACCCAGGAGCCCGCCTTCTCGGGCACGAGCGTGTGCATGGCCGCCGGCTGCGGGTCGTGCACGATGCAGAAGTCCCAGCCCTCCGTGAGCTCCCGGGCGTTCATCTCGTTGTACTGCTCCCAGGTATCCCACTCCTCCGGGCTCAGGTCCTGGGGGTTGCCCTGGAGGGCGTTGTGCATCAGCTTCGTGGCGTTGAAGAACTCCTCGCGGCCGTAGATGACCTGCCATTCCGCGTCGAGGCCGACGTCGCGCATCAGCGGCACGAGCGTGTACAGGATCTCCGAGACGCCGCCCCCGAATGCCGTGGCGGAGAGATGGAGGATCCGCCGGCCGCGCAACGACTCCGCGAGCTTGCGGATCTCATCGATGAGGGGCCACCCCACGATGTGGGTGTAGTCCGACAGGGTTTTCTGACCGACGGAGACGGTCTGGAGCACGAAGGTGACCTCGGCGTCAGGATGCGAGCGCCGCCAGGTTACCTCAAGGTCCCGACCGCGCTCGGGCCGCGCGGAGGCGCTCAATCCCGCGGTCGATCTCGGCGATCAGGCGCTCGTGCAGCGCGGCGCCGGAGCTGCAGACGACCGACATCTGGAAGTCGACCCCTCCGCCGAGCAGCGGCCGGTCGTCGAGCGGCCGGCCCGCGGCGTCCGTGACGACGGCGCCGCCCTCCCGCGCGCACAGCACGGCCGCGGCCAGGTCGTAGGGCGAGTTGTTGAGAACGTGTCCGCCCCCGACGCGCTCGAACTCCTCTCGCATGCCGGGCACGTCCTCGATCAGGCGCGGCCCCGGCTCGAGGTAGGCGTCCAGCTGGCCGGTGATCACCCGCGTCATGTCGTACGTCGCCGACCCGAGCTCGAACGTCGCGCCGCCCACCGACGAGCGGTCGATCAAATCGCCCAGCACCTCGACCGTCGGCCGCGCGGGACGTCCGCGGAAGCCGTAGGTCCAGAACAGGCGGTCCAGGTCGGTGGTCCGGGTGAGGTGGACGGGGACGGTCGCCTCGAGTCCCTCGTCGCGGACCGCCAGGAAGCGCTGGCCCGACTTGATCTCGACAACGCAGCCCACCAGCACGTCGCCCATCGTCGGCTCGGGCTCCGCCGGAGCCAGCGCGACCGAGACGCAGGCCGCCTCGAAGCCGGCCAGGGCCGGCCGCGTGCCGTCGATGGGATCGACTACGAGGACGTGCTCGGCGCGACCCGTCGCCGGCTCGACCAGGCCACGGTCCTCCGAGTAGAAGGCGGTCGCCGGTGCCCGCTCGGCGACGAACGCCTCGAGGAACGCCTCGGCGTCGGCGTCGATGGCGAACGTCACGTCGCCCCCGGCGCCGGTGGCGCCGTCGGACTCGCCGGCGTGGGCCCGACCGGCGTGGGAGCCCAGGGCCGGCAGCACGCGCTCGCGCAGCGCCGCCGCCAGCTCGGCGACCAGCGCTCGTTCGCGCTCCAGGCTCACGGGGCCGAGATCTGCGGGCGCGTCAGCGGCCGTTCACCGAGCTTGACCCGCACGGTGCGCCGCTGTCCGCCACGGTAGAGCTCGAGGTCGATCTCCTGGCCGGCCCGGTAGGAGGCGACCACGCGCCCGAGGGCGTCCTCGCCCTGAAGCGTGTGCCCGCCCGCCTTCACGATCACGTCGCCTCCCGTGCGGTACTGGCGCACCTGGAAACGGCTCGCCTGGTTGCCCGCCTGGATTCCCGCGGCGGCCGCGGGCCCGCCGCCCGTCACCTGCTGCACCCAGCTTCCGCTGCTGACGGGCAGCCCGAAGTGCTGGGCCAGCTGCGGGAAGACGGCGACCGTCGACACACCGAGGTAGGCGTAGGAGACCTTGCCGTGGCGGCGTAGCTCGTCGAGCGAGCGCTTGACCGTGTCGACGGGCACGGCGAAGCCCACGCCCTCGCCGCCGCCGGTGGTCGACTGGATCTGCGAGTTGATGCCGATGACGGCGCCCCGGGAGTCCACGAGCGGCCCGCCGGAGTTGCCGCGGTTGATGGCGGCGTCGGTCTGGATCGCGCCCGAGATCTGGAAGTTGGTCAGCGAGTCGATCGTGCGGTCCAGCCCCGAGACCACGCCGACCGACAGCGACTCGGGCTCGCCGAACGGGCTGCCGATCGCCACGACGGGCGCCCCCACCACGAGGGCGGCGCTCGCGCCGAGTGGCAGCGGCCGCAGCGTGAGCCCGGCGGGGTCGACGCGGATCAGCGCGACGTCGGAGAAGGGATCGGCGCCGACGATGGTGGCGGGCACCTGGTTGTGATCGTTGAACTGCACGTACACGTGGCGGGCGCGGCGGATGTCGGCGCCCTCGCCGCTGGTCACGACGTGCGCGTTGGTGGCGATCTCGCCCTTCGGGGACACGACGAAGCCCGAGCCGAGGCCTGCTCCGCCGCCGCCCTGGGGGCTGAGCGGGTTGGCGGCGCGCGCGAACTCGCTGATCACGGTGACGACACCCGGCGCCGAGCGCTGGTAGATCGCCTGCGGGTCGAAATTCCCGCCCGGGAGCGCCTTGAGCACCTCGACCCGGCTCGTCGACGTCGGTGCGGTCTGGCCGGCACCCGTGGACGAGCCGCCGTGCCCGCCGGACCCGCCGCAGCCGGCCAGGGCGAGTGCCCCGATCGCCAGCATCATCGCCGGCCTGCCTGCGGCGACGCTCACGTCGGGAGCTCGAAGGTGAACACGGTGCGACCGGGCATCGAGTCGACGCCGAGGCGGCCCTCCATGCGCTCGGCCAGCTCGCGCGCGATCGCCAGGCCCAGGCCGGAGCCCTGCGCGTCGTCGGTGGTCACGAACGGCTCGAAGATACGCGGCAGCATGTCACGCCGGATGCCCGGGCCGTGGTCGCGCACCGCCAGGCGCACGTTTCCGTTGGCCTGCGTCGCGCTCACGAACACGTCGGTCCCGTGCGGCGTGTGCGACAGCGCGTTGTCGATCAGGATCCGCATGATCTGGGCCACGCGCTCGGGGTCGCACTCGGCCTCGATCGGGCTGCGCGAGAGGCGCAGCTCGAGGTGGGCATCGTGCCGGGCGAGGGCCGGGGTGAACTCGGTCGCCACGTTGCGGGCGAGGTCGCCGACGTCGGTCGGCTCGGGTCGCAGCTCGAGCGACCCGGCGTCGAGCTTCGAGAGGTCGAGGAGCTCGGAGGCCAGCTTCTGCAGCCGGGCGGTCTGCTCGCGGATCTGACCCAGGAACTGCTGGCGCTCCTCCTCGTCGAGGTCCTCGTCCTGGAG
>DASYIJ010000105.1:0-12832 GCA_035997675.1 Solirubrobacteraceae bacterium | reverse complement strand
CCGCCTCGGGTGGGGCGGAGGGCGTCGGCCGCGCGGTCAACCAGGCCGTCGTGATCGCGTTCCTCGGCGTGTTCGCGTTTAACTACGTCTTCACCCAGACCCTGCTCGCCACCCACCCCGAAATCACGGTGATCCGCTGATGGGTTGGCTCGCGGTTCCTCGGGAGTGGATCGCCAGTTTTGGCGAGATCGCCAAGTTCTGCGGGACCGTCATGGCCCGCGTCTACAGCGGACGGGTGGTGAGCTACTTCGGGGAGACCCTGCGGCAGGCGGGGATCCTGATCCTCTCGTCGGCGATCGTGATCTGCGGCCTGGTGTTCATCATCGGCCTGGAGTGCGGGATCGAGGGCGCGTACTTCACCCGAGCGCAGGGGACGCCGGCGTACGCCGGGGTGTTCTCCGCGTGGTGTGACCTGCGCGAGCTCGTGCCCTACGCCTTCGGCTACATGATGGCCGCCAAGGTCGGCACCGGCATCGTCGCCGAGCTCGGATCCATGCGCATCTCCGACGAGATCGACGCCCTCGAGGTCATGGGCATCCCGTCGATCACGTTCCTGTGCGCGACACGGCTCCTGGCCGCGTGGATCGTGCTGCCGCTGCTGTACATCGCCGCGGTCGGGGCGGGGTTCTTCGCGTCCTACCTCGTGGTCGTGCAGCAGATCGGGGATGTCTCCTCGGGCGGGTACTTCCTGATCTTCTGGGTGTTCCAGAACCCACCCGACCTCCTGTTCAGCCTGATCAAGGGCATGTGCATGGCCACGGTGATCGTGCTCGTCGGTTGCTACTACGGCTACCACGCATCGGGCGGACCCGTCGGCGTCGGGCGGGCGACGGCGAAGTCGATGGTGCTGAACATCGTGCTCGTGCACCTCATCGGAATGCTCGGCACCCAGCTCTTCTGGGGCGCCAACCCACGAGCCCCGATCGGAGGCTGACGATGTCCGTGCTCGAGCGCGAACGCGAACGCGGGCGTGGCAGCGCGCCGGAGATCGCGCTCCCCGAGATCGACGAGGCGGGGGCCCGCCGCGACCTGCGCGACCAGATCGCCCGGCTCGAGGCGCGGCTGGGTGCGGCGGTGAGCGCCGGCTTTCCCCATCTGCCGGCACCGACCGTCGGCCGGCCGGGCGCCGCGGGCCGCCTGCTGGACCTCGGCTCGCTCGAACGCGTTCGCGACGACCTCGCCGACCGGCTGCACGCACTGCACCGGGAGGCCGACGCACTGGGTGCCCGGCAGGCCGCCTGCCGCCATCTGCTCGAGCGGATGCGCCTCGAGCCGGGCCGCTACCGGTGGGTGCGGGTCCGCGCCGCGGACCTCGGCGAGCCCGGCTGCCAGAGCTGGCGGGTCCGTCCTCACTTCGGCCTGCTGGGCATGCTCATGGGGTGGTGGCGGGTCAAGCTCTCCTCGGGCTGTCCGTTACCCGGCGCGGGACTTTCGATGGCCTCGGCCGCGCTGGTGCCTCACCAGACGACCGCGCCGCCGCGTGTCGTTTGTCGCGATCCGCCAGGGGTACACGCGCGTAAGCACGGAACGCGACGGAAGGAGCCCCATGCCACCTCGTGGAGTGAAGAAAGGCACCAAGCGTGCCCGCCAGTACGAGCACATCAAGGAGTCCGAGCGCCGGCAGGGCCGTCCGGAGGATCGCGCCGAGGAAATCGCCGCGCGCACCGTCAACAAGGAGCGGGCGCGGTCGGGCGAGTCGCGCCAGCGGTCGCGCACCTCGACCCGCGACATCTCGTCTTCCCGCCGCGGCGGTCTGCGGTCGGGCTCGAGCCGCCCGCGCGGGCGCACGCGCGACCAGCTCTACAACGAGGCGAAGCAGAAGGGCATCGAGGGTCGGTCGAAGATGACCAAGGCCCAGCTGCAACGCGCGATCGCGGGCAAGTCGTGAGCCCGGACGACCGCCAGCCCTGGGAGCTCGCGGACGACGAGGGCGAGCCGGGCAAGGATGTGCCTCCCACTTCGGAGCCGATCGAGGAGGACGAGCGCGGGGACGCGGAGGCGGGCACGAAGTCAAAGCGCAATGGCAAGCCCTCCTGGAACGAGGGGGACCCCCCCGTCGAGAAGGAGGAGCAAGCCCCACAGTACGCCGACGAGGACGCCGAGGAGCATTCCGAGCCGAAGGGGCCGGCCGGCGGCGCGGGCGGCCCTCGCTAGCTAGTCGAAAACCACCGCGCGTGCGGGGCCCGGCGCCGCACGTCGCAGTGTGGAGGGGCGGCTAGATCGGGATGTCCCACAGCGGGAACCAGCGTTCCAGCTCGGGCTCGATCGGCATCTCGTGGGAGAGCTGCGCCTTGAGCCGGAGCTCGCGCTCGTTGTCGCGCGTCTTGTCGCCGGCCGGGACGAAGGGGTAGAAGGTGCCGCGCTTGTAGTTGTAGATGAAGTACACGGCTCGCTTCTGCGCGTCCTCGAAGGCGAACACGGCGGCGAGCAGGCGATCGCCGTAGCCGCCGGCCTGGATCGCGGTGCCGACGGCGTTGACGCCCACGACCAGGTCCTCGAAGTCGTTGTCGCGGAGGATCATCCAGCGGTAGCCGAAGGAATCGGTGCGGTCCTCGACCGTCCCGCCGGTATCGGCCGCGGTGGCGCGCACGACCTCCTCCATGTCGCGCAGGATCTCGGTGAAGTCCGAGGTCTCGAGCGCCTGGAAGACGATTCCGGCCACGCCCCGCGAGGTCAGCTCGAGCTCGGTCTGAAGCGTCACGTAGGCCGTGCTCATCGCGAACACCCGGTCGGGCGCGGGCTGCTTGAGCTTGCGCTTGCCGCTGATGACGTCGAACAGGCCCATGCCGCGGCGAGCCAGGCCGTCCGCTAGGCCGGTACGCCCTGCAGCTGCGCCTCGAGCCGCTCCAGCCGCTCGATGCGCTTCTCCAGCGGCGGATGCGTGGAGAAGAGATTGCCGATTGCGACCTTCGCCCCGGGCGGGAAGATGTAGAACGCGCTCAGCTCGCTGCTGGCGCGCAGGTCCCGCTGCGGGATCCGGTCCATGGTGCCGCTGATCTTCAGGAGAGCGGACGCGAGCGCGCTCGGCCGTCCCGTGATGATCGCGGAGCCGCGGTCGGCGGCGAACTCGCGGTAGCGCGACAGCGCCTGCATCAGGACGAACGAGATCGCGTACACGGCGAGTGAGACGAGCAGAAGGATGATGAACGAGTCGCCGTCGTCGTCACCGTCGCCACCACCGCCGAAGAAGAAGCCGAACTGCACGATGTACGCCGCCACGGTGGCGAAGAAGCCGGCGATCGTCATCACGAGCACGTCGCGGTTCTGCACGTGCGTCAGCTCGTGCGCCATCACGCCCTCGAGCTCGGCCGGCGTGGCGATCCGCATCATCCCGGTGGTCGCGCACACCGTCGCCTTGCGCGGCGAGCGCCCGATGGCGAAGGCGTTGGGCATGTCCGTGTCGGCCACCGCGACCTTCGGCTTGGGCAGGTCGGCCTGCACGCACAGGCGATCGATCATCGCGTGGAACTCCGGCGCCTCCGCGGGCGTCACCTCGCGCGCGCCCATGGCGTGCAGCGCCAGCTTGTCCGAGACGAAGAACTGCGCCAGCAGCAGGCCACCGGCGATGAAGGCCACGACGATCGCGCCGGTGCCGGCGGCCAGCAGGGCGACGATGAGGACCACATACAGGGCGCCGAGGAGGAACAGCGTGAGCGCCATCCTGGCCTGGAGTCCGGTGTCCTTCCCAAGTTGGCGAGGTGCTGGCATCGCTCGATCCATTCAAGCAGACCGCGGCCCGCGCCCGGGGTCGTTTTAGCGTGCGCTTAGAGGCCGGGACGCGCGCTCAACGGCCGGTCCGGACCGCCCCGAACACGTCGTCGAGCAGCGCACGGGTGTCGTTCACGTCGAAGGCCTCGCGCAGATGCTCGTCGACCTGTTCGCGTGAGCGGCCGGCGACCGCCATCTCGATCGCCACCAGACGCACGGCGCTGAGGTCGCGACGGCCGGGCGCGGCCGGGTCCCCGGCCGGCGCCGGAGGCGGCGGGGGTACCTCGGGCCTGGCCTCGGCCTCGCCGGTCTCGAGCGCGGCGGTGGTCCGCTTGAGCGCGACGAGCAGCGCCTCGAGTTCCCGCGCGACGGCCTCGGCGCGACCAACGAGCTCGCCGGTGAGGTCGCGCACCTGCTGTGTGCGCTCGCCCGCCTGCACGTCGGCCCGGCGCCGCGACTCGGCCAGATAGCGCTCGATGTCGGCCTCCGCCGCCTCGCGTTGGGCGGCAAGATCTTGCTGGACGGCCGCGGCCTCTCGCTCGGCGGCGCGCACGATCTGCTCCACGCGGCCCGCGATCGCGGCGGGCAGATCGCCGACGGCCTCGGGCGGGCCATCGGGCTCGTTCGCTCCGTTGCGTTCCACGGGTCCGTCCATCGCGTTCTCGGCAGCGGCGAGCTTACTCCGGATTGGCGAGCCTCGCGGGGGAATGGGCCGTCGCGGCGCGGCGCTCCATAACACTGGACTTCAGGTTGACCGTTGCCGGGGCCCTTCGCAAGACTCCCGCGCTTCGTGCGACTGCGCCGCCTGTGCGTCCTGCTCTCCGCCGTCGCCCTGCCGCTGCTGGCATGGGCGCTGCTGCCCGTGGTCTCGACCGGTGCCGACTCGGCATCGCTCCAGCGCCGGATCACCCGCGACCAGGGCACGATCGACCAGAAGAAGCGCCACGAGGGGGTGTTGACGACCGACATCACCGCCTTCAGCCGGCGCATCGACTCGCTGCAGGCGAACATCTCCACGCTCCAGGGCCGCGAAGACCGGCTCCAGGCGGATCTCGATGCCAAGCGGGCCGAGCTCACGCGTATCCAGGAGCAGCTGCGGTTCGAGCGCGCCCGGCTCGCGCGGCTTCGGGCGCGCCTGGCCGCCTCGAAGGTCGTGCTGGCGCGGCGCCTGCGCGAGATCTACACGGCCGATGCGCCCGACATCGTGACCGTCCTGCTGAACTCCCACGGCTTCGCCGAGCTCCTCGAGCGCACCGAGTTCATGCACCGCATCAACGAGCAGGACCGCTCGGTCATCGTCGCGGTCAAGACGGCGAAGGACGAGACGGCCGCCACCGCCAGGCGGCTGGCCGGCCTCGAGGTGCGTGCCCAGAAGGTCGCAGCGACCATCCTGGCGCGGCGCGACGAGGTGGCCGTCGTCAAGGGTCGCGTGCAGAGCACGCAATCCGGGCTGGCCGATGCGCGCGCGGGGAAGCAGGCGACGCTCGACGCCACGCGGTCCTCGCGGCACAAGCTCGAGGAGGACGTGCGCGCGATGCAGGCCCAGCAGGCGAAGATCCAGGGCGACCTCGCCGGTGGCGGCCCGACCCGCCAGGGCTCGGGCCGCTTCATCTGGCCGGTCAACGGCCCGATCACCGCCCCGTTCTGCGAGCGCCGCGCCTGGGAGGCGTGCCACCCCGGGATCGACATCGGCGCGTCCGAGGGCACGCCGATCCACGCGGCCGACGCGGGCACCGTGCGCATCGCCGCCTCGTACGGCGGATACGGGAACTACACCTGCATCCAGCACACCGCGTCGCTGTCCACCTGCTACGGCCACCAGTCCGCCTTCGCGGTGGGCGCCGGCCAGAACGTGTCGCAGGGCCAGGTGATCGGCTCCGTCGGCTGCACCGGCCTGTGCTTCGGTGCGCACCTGCACTTCGAGGTGCGCGTCAACGGGTCCGTCGTGGATCCGATGGGCTACCTCTAGCGCGATACTGGCGGCATGCCCCCGGAAGACGTCGAGGCCGGCCGACGCGCCTGGGAGGCCTTCGCCGCGCTGAGGATTCCGGAGGACATCGGGACGCTGGCCGCTGGCTGGGATCCCGACGTGGAGTACGTCGAGGACCCGAAGTGGCCGGGGGCCGCGAGCTTCGACGGCTTCCGGGCCGTGGCGGAGCGCTTCCGCGAGTACGTCGACGACCTCGGGAGCGATGCCGAATTCCTGCTCGAGGACGTCCGCGAGGCGCCCGGCGGGATGGTCTCGCTCGTTCGGGTTCGCGGGCGCAGCATGAGCGGTGTGCCGTTCGACCACCTCTGGGCGTACCGCTTCCGCATGCGCGACGGCCGGATCGTGTGGTTCCGTGCCTATCTCGATCCCGACGCGGCCCTTCGCGAGGCCGGGAGCTAGCCTCCATCCCGATGCAGCCGAACCTCGACATCGGCCCGGTCACGCTGAAGACCTTCGGCCTTGCGTTCGCCCTGGCGTTCATCGCCATCGGCGCCGTCGCGGCCAGGCGCTTCAAGGAGCTCGGCAAGCCGGCGGATTGGGCGTACGAGATCGCGTTTGCGGCGCTCATCGGCGGCCTGGTCGGCTCGCGGCTTTACTTCGTCATCCAGAACTACGACCAGGTCAAGCACGACCTCCTCGGCAACCTGTTCGGCGGCTCCGGGCTCGTGTGGTACGGCGGCGTCATCGGCGGCGCGATCGCCGTCGTGCTGTGGGCGCGCTGGCGCGGGATGCTCGGCCTGGGCCTGCTCGACTTCGCGGCCCCCCTGCTCGCGCTGGGGTACGCGATCGGGCGGATCGGCTGCCAGGTTTCCGGCGACGGCGACTACGGCATCCGCTCCAGCCTGCCGTGGGCGATGGGCTACCCCCACGGCGAGGTGCCCACCCCGCCGGGAGTGACGGTCCAACCGACGCCCATCTACGAGACGCTCGCCATGGGGCTGGTGGCGCTTTGGCTGTGGCGCGCGCGCGACCGCTACCGGCCGGGGATCCTGTTCGCGTTCTACCTGGTGCTGGCGGGGCTCGAGCGCCTGCTCGTGGAGTTCGTGCGCCGCAACGACGAGGTCTTCCTCAGCCTGACCGGGGCCCAGGTCGAGAGCGCGGCCCTGCTGATCGTGGGCCTGGTGTGGCTCGCCCTGGCCGCCCGACGCGGAGGCCTGCGCCGCGAGGGTGGGGCCGCCGGACGCTTCTCGGTGGAAACCGAGGCGTCGGCCGCGTAACCTGTGGCGCCGGGAGGCGCTCAAGGTTCCCACGCGGGGGCCGATTTAGGACACGGAGGCCTGGCCTGTATGCGAACGACCCGAGCGCTGATTGCCGGTTTCGGCACCACGGGGACACTCGTGGCCGCGGTCGCCTGCGTGTTTGCGGTGGCCAGCGCGGTGGTCGCCTTCAACGGCTGGCCGAACCTGGGCATCGGCGACCGGATCGACTCGCTCTTCGTCAAGGATCAGCCCACCGTCGCCCTCGACGCGCCCGGGCCCCAGGTCGTCGCCAGCGCGGCGACAGCGGCCGCCGGAGCGGTGACCGCGGCGCCGGCCGGCCCTGTCGTGGCGGGACCCGGGATCGGCGGTCCGGTCGGACCGGGGGCGAGCGGCTCGCCGCTGGGCGGCCCGGCGCTGGGCCGGGGCACCTCGGGTGACGTCCATGCCGGCGGCGGGTCAACCGCGGCCGGCGCCGGCAGCAGCGGCGGTGGCGCGCTCGGCGTTCCGGGCCTGCCCGATCCGAGCGGCGCGACCAGTGGCGTCGGCGGTGCCGTTCAGAACACCTCGCACAGCGTGGCCGGCGCCGTCTCCGGCACGGCCGATCAGGTCGGCCAAACCGTCGGCAGCGTGAACCAGCCGCTCGGCAACACGGTGTCCCAGACGGGCAACACCGTCGCGAACACCGTCAATGGCCTGGGCAGCTCCGTCAACAAGCTGGTCGGCGGTCACTAGCCGCGCGGCGCGCCGAACGCGCGCCGGATGAAGCGCAGCGACTCGCCCTGCAACTCGCCGTCGTGCTGGATCGAGCGGTGGTGGCCGCCCGGCATGACGAGCAGCCGCGCGCGCTCCGGGCCGGCGGCCGCATAGAGCGCGCGGGAGTGCTCGACCGGAACCTGCTCGTCGCCCTCGGCGTGCAGCAGCAGCAGGGGGCAGTCGAGCTCGGCGACGGCCCGTTCGACATCGTTGGCGGCGAGGAGCCCCTCGAGCCCGGCCACGTCGGCCTCGAGGTCGAATCGCTCGTCTCGCAGTCCGCGCAGGAGGTGCTCCGAGCTCGCCGGGCAGATCGCCACGACGGCGTCCGCCGCGGCCGGTCGCGCGGACACCAGCGCCATGTAGCCGCCCATGCTCGACCCGCGCAGCGCGAGCGGCACGGGCCGGTCGGGCTGCCCGCCGGCGCCCGCCCGCTCGCGCAGCAGCGCCGCCAGCGCGACGACGTCATCCACCGCACCCGCCCCCATCGGGCCTTCGCTCTCACCGTGGCCGCGCTGGTCGAAGGCGAGCGCCGCCAGCCCCATGTCGCGCGCGGCGCGGCCGAAGTCGAAGTGGCTCTCCTTGCACGAGCCGGCGCCGTGCAGCACGAGCGCCGCCCCGACCGCCGGCCCGTCCGGCAGCCACAGCGCGTAGGCCAGCCCGGCGTGGCGGCCGGTCTCCACCGGCGTATCGATCGTGCGTTCGCGGACCACGGCGGCGATAATCCCACGCGATGGCCGCAACGCGCCAGTTATCGCACGTCTATCCCCTCGGCAGCCGCCTCAACGAGCGTGGCCGCCTCGAGGTAGGCGGGTGCGACGCGATCGAGCTGGCGCGGGAGTTCGGGACGCCCGCCTACGTCGTCGCGGAGGACGACCTTCGCGCCCGTGCCCGCGCCTTCGTCGAGGCCGCGCGCGCGGTCCACGACGGCCCGACCGAGGTGCTCTTCGCCTCCAAGGCCTTCCCGTGCACGGCGGTCGCTCGGCTGCTCGCGCAGGAGGGCCTCGGGTGCGACGTGGCGTCGGCCGGCGAGCTCCACCTCGCCCTGCAGGGCGGCTTCGATCCGGGGGCCGTGTACCTGCACGGAAACGCCAAGGGGGACGACGAGCTGGCGCTGGCGGTCGAGCGCGGCGTCGGCCACATCGTGATCGACGCGCTCGACGAGATCGAGCGCGTGGAGCGCGCGGCCTCCGCCGCCGGCGTGCGCCAACCCGTGATGCTGCGTGTTCGGCCGGGAATCCAGCCCAACACCCACGCCGCCATCTCGACCGGCCAGCTGGACACCAAGTTCGGCCTCACGCCCGAGCAGGCCGGACAGGCGATCGAGCGGGTCGGCGCCTCGCGCGATCTCGAGCTCGAGGGACTGCACCTGCACATCGGGTCCCAGATCTTCGAGCTCGATTCCTTCCAGGCGGCAATCGCGGCGATCGCCCCATTGGGCGACTTCGACACATATGACGTCGGCGGCGGCCTCGCCGTCGCATACGCCGGCGCCGACGCGCCGCCGACCATCGAGTCCTACGTCGATGCCGTATCGGCCGCAGTGCGCGAGCACCTGGGCCCGGGCAAGCGACTCGTGCTCGAGCCGGGCCGGGCGCTGACGGCCAACTCGACCGTGACTTTGTACTCCGTCGTGTCGGTCAAGCGGACGGCCTCGACCTACGTCGCGGTCGACGGCGGGATGTCGGACAACCTGCGGCCGATGCTCTACGGCGCCGTCTACGAGGCGCAGATCGCCGACCGCTTCGGTGGCGGGACGGTCTGCCACGTCGCGGGCAAGCACTGCGAGTCGGGGGACATCATCGTGCGCGACGTCGAGCTCGATCACCCCAGCCCCGGCGACGTGCTCGTGACGCCGGCGACCGGCGCCTACGGCCACGCGATGGCGAACAACTACAACGGCGTCCCGCGCCCACCGGTGATCTTCTGCAAGGACGGCGCCGCGCGGGTCGTGGTCCGGCGCGAGACCCTCGAGGACCTGACCTCGCGTGACGTCTGAGTTTCGCGTCGGCCTGCTCGGCCGCGGGACGGTCGGGAGCGCGTTCGCGCGGCTTCTCGAGGAGCGCGCGGACGCCGTCGCGGCGGCCACCGGCCGCCGCCCCGTACTCGCCGGCGTCCTCACGCGCAGCGAGGGTGACTTCGAGGCGATCCTCGAGAACTCGGACGCGATCGTCGAGCTGATGGGCGGCCTCGATCCGGCGCGCGACCACGTCCTGCGCGCCCTCCGGGCCGGCCGGCACGTGGTGACGGCCAACAAGCAGCTGCTCTCCCAGCACGGCGACGAGCTGTGGGCGGCCGCCACAGAGTCGGGCGCGCAGCTGCGCTTCGAGGCAGCCGTCGCCGGCGTGGTCCCGGTCGTGCGCGTCCTCCAGGAATCGCTCGCCGCCGCGCACGTCGAGCGCGTCCACGGAATCGTCAACGGAACGACCAACTACATCCTCACGGAGATGGCCCGCACCGGGGCGTCCTACGAGGAGGCGCTCGCGCAGGCGCAGCGGCTCGGGTACGCCGAGCCCGACCCCGCGGAGGACGTCGACGGGCGCGACGCCGCCGCCAAGATGGCGATCCTCGCGCGGCTCGCGTTCGGCACCCCGGTGCACATCGACCAGGTCCCCTACGAGGGAATCGAGCACATCGCGCCAGACGACCTCGAGTACGCGCGGGAATTCGGCCTGAGCCTCAAGCTGCTGGGGACCGCCGAGCGCATCGACGGGGGGCTGTCGGTGCGCGTGCACCCGACCTTCATCTATGCCGGGCACCCGTTGGCGTCGGTGACCGGGCCGTTCAACGCGGTGACGCTCGAGTCCGAGGCGATCACCGAGATCACGATGTCCGGCCCCGGCGCCGGGGGCCCGCAGACGGCGAGCGCGGTGCTGGGCGACCTCGTGTCCGTCATCACCGCGCACACCGCCCCGCCGATGCTGGCCACCGAACTCGAGATCGTGCCGGACGCCGCCTCCGGGTTCTACCTGCACCTCGAAGTCGCGGACGAGCCCGGCGTGCTCGCCCAGGTCGCCCAGATCCTCGGCCTTCAGGGCGCGTCCATCAAATCCGTGGTCCAGAAGGGCCTGGGGAACGACGCGCGCCTGGTCATGATCATGCACCCCGTCCTGGAGTCGAAGTTCTTCGCCGCCGTCGAGCTGATCTCCGCGCTGGACTTCATGCGCGCCGCGCCGCGAGCCATCCGGGTGATCGAGGAGGAGTTCGTCTGAGAGAGAACGGCATCCGGCCTCAGGGCTCCTGCACCCTCCGCTTGCGGCTACCACGAGACCGCCTCGGGTGCAGGAGTGGTTACCACCGATGAGCGTCCCGCTCATCGATCGGTACCGCGATCGGCTGCCTTTCTCGGAGGGCGATCCGGTGGTGTCGCTGCACGAGGGATCGACTCCGCTCGTGCCCGCGCCGATCGTGTCCGAGCGGGTGGGGGTGGAGGTGCTCCTCAAGCTCGAGGGCGCCAACCCGACCGGCTCCTTCAAGGACCGCGGGATGACGTGCGCGGTCTCGGCGGCGGTGCGCGACCACGCCAAGGCGATCGTCTGTGCGTCGACGGGCAACACCGCGGCGAGCGCCGCCGCCTACGCCGCGCGGGCTGGCCTGCGGGGCGCGGTGATCGTGCCCGAGGGGAAGATCGCCACCGGCAAGCTCGCCCAGGCGCTCATGCACGGCGCGCGGGTCGTATCGCTTCGGGGCAATTTCGACGAGGCCTTCGCGCTCGTGCGCGAGCTGGTCGAGCGGCGGCCGATCGCGCTCGTGAACTCGATCAACCCCTACCGGCTGGAGGGCCAGAAGACCGCGGCGTTCGAGGTCGTCGAGGACGGCGGTGAGCCCGACGCCCTCTGCATCCCGGTCGGCAACGCCGGCAACGTCACGGCCTACTGGCAGGGCTTCCAGGAGCTCGGCGTCGCGCCGCGGATGCTTGGCTTCCAGGCCGAGGGCGCCGCGCCGCTCGTGCGCGGCGAGCGGGTGGAGCGGCCCGAGACGGTCGCGAGCGCCATCCGCATCGGCAACCCGGCGCGCTGGGAGGAGGCCATGGGCGCGATCGTCGGGTCGGCCGGCGCGATCCGAGCCGTCAGCGACGCCGAGATCCTCGACGCCTATCGCCTGCTCGCCGCGCGCGAGGGGGTCTTCTGCGAGCCGGCCTCGGCCGCCTCCGTGGCCGGGCTGCTGCGCTACGGGGCGGACGACGCCGAACGGGTGGTCTGCGTGCTCACCGGGCACGGGCTGAAGGACCCTCAGACGGCGCTCGAGCAGGCCGGCGCGGTCGTGCCCTGCGAGGCCGACCTCGATGCGGTCGAGGCGGCGGTGCTGGGCTGATGCAGCGCCGGCGGCTCATCCGCGTCCCCGCGTCGTCGGCCAACCTGGGGCCGGGCTTCGACGTACTCGCCGCCGCGCTCCAGATCCACCTCGAGGTCGAGGTCGAGGAGACCGGGCGCTTCGAGGTCGTCACCGACCTCGACATCGCGCGCGATCGGCGCAACCTGTGCGTGCGCGCCTTCGAGGCGCTGCACCCGGCCGAGGACTTCACGTTCACGATCCGCAGCGAGATCCCGCTCTCGGGCGGCCTGGGCTCCAGTGCGGCGGCGATCGTGGCGGGCGCGATGGCCGCCGACCACCTGTTCGAGCTCGACGCCGACCTCCTGGCCGTCGCCACCGAGGTCGAGGGGCATCCGGACAACGTCGCGGCGGCCCTGCTCGGCGGCTTCGTCGTGTGCGCCGACGGCGGGGCGTCGCGGTTCGAGGTGCCATCGGGTTTGGAGGCGATCGTCGTCGTGCCCGACGAGACCGTGCGTACGAAGGAGGCCCGGGGCGCGCTGCCGGCCGAGGTGCCGATGGCCGACGCCGTGTTCAACGTCGCCCACGCGTCGATGCTGGTGCTCGGACTCGCGCGCGGGGAGTGGGACCTCGTCTCGCGCGGCCTGCAGGACCGCCTGCACCAGCCCCGTCGCGCGTCGCTGTACCCGCGCTCGCTCCAGATCGCCGAGCGCGCGCGCGAGCTCGGCGCCCTCGGCGCCACGATCTCGGGAGCCGGTCCCACGGTGCTCGTGTGGTCGCACTACGAGCAGACGGGGGGCGTCGCGCAGGCGCTGAAGCGCGAGACCGAGGGCTGGGCGGCCGTCATGCGGGTGCCGTTCGAGCCTCAGGGCGCCGAGGTGCGGGCTCTGTAGTTCCGCTGTTCGTCCGAGCG
>DASYIJ010000192.1:0-15015 GCA_035997675.1 Solirubrobacteraceae bacterium | reverse complement strand
CGCCAGCGCGGGCCCAGGAACTCGGCGTCGCTGTCGCTCAGCGGTCCCTCGTGGGCGGCGCACAGCAGATGCCCGAGATGGATCGGCTCGGACTCGTACTCGAGGATGGCCGCCTCGACCGGCCGATCGAGGAACTCGTCGGGGTGGCGGCAGAAGAACTGGTCGAGCGCGTCCTCGCCGGCGACGTACACCGCCAGACCGCGCCCCTGGCGCCCGGCGCGCCCCCACATCTGGCGCAGCGAGGCCACGGTGCCGGGAAACGTCACGCACACCGCGGCGTCGAGGGTGCCGATGTCGATGCCCAGCTCGAGCGCGTCGGTGGTGACGACGGCGAGCAGCTCACCGTCGACGAGCCGGCGCTCGAGCTCGCGCCGCTGCGCCGGCGTGTAGCCGGCGCGGTAGGGGGCGATGCGCTCGGACAGCTCGGGGGGCAGCCGGTCGGCGGTGAACCGGGTGATCAGCTCGACCGCCTTGCGGGAGTTGATGAAGCAGATGGTGCGCGCCTCGGCCTTCACGAGGTCGGCGAGGAGCTCGGACGCCTCGCCCAGCGCGGACGCACGTGTGCCCAGCGCCTCGTCGAGCAGCGGCGGGTTCCACATCGCAATCCGGCGGCGCGCGTGCGGCGCGCCGTCGCGATCGATCAGGCGGAAGTCCTCCAGGCCGGTGAGGCGCTCGGCCAGCTCGACCGGGTTGGCGATCGTGGCCGAGGCGAGCAGGAAGCGCGGCGCCGTGCCGTAGGCCGCCGCGAGGCGCCGTAGGCGCCGCAGCACGTTGCCCACGTGCGAGCCGAACACGCCCCGGTACACATGCGCCTCGTCCACCACGACGGCGGCCAGGTTGGCGAAGAAGTCGCCCCAGGCGGAGTGGTTGGGCAGGATCCCGACGTGGAGCATGTCGGGGTTGGTGAGCACGACGTTGGCGCGCCGCCGGATCGCGGCACGCTCGCCGCGCGGCGTGTCGCCGTCGTAGATCGCGGGGCGCAGGCCGGGCAGCTTCAGGGCGGCCAGGGCCCGCGCCTGGTCCTGGGCCAGCGCCTTGGTCGGATAGACGTACAGCGCGCGGGCGCGCGGGTCGGTGCACAGCACGTCGAGCGTGGGGAGGTTGAAGCACAGCGACTTGCCCGATGCCGTGCCGGTCGTGACGACCACCGGCCCGTCGGCGGCCGCCTCGAGCGACTCGGCCTGATGCGCATACAGCGCCTCGATGCCGGCGCGGCGCAGACCGGCGCTGAGCTGCGGATGCAGGTCGCCGGGGAGGGGCACGGTCGTGGCCGGCCGCGCGTGCTCGACGGCCTGCGCGACCAGCCGGTCGTCGGCCTCGCCGGCCTCCAGCAGCGCCGCCCAGGGCTCGATCTCGCGCGTGACCGCCATCCGGGCCATGGTAGGCGGGGCTTGCCATAGTGGATGGCATGAGCCCGCAACTGCGGTCCTTTGATCATTCGGCGTTCCCGCCCGAGCGCGTCCGCGCTGAGCGCGAGGGCACGATCTCGGTGTGCGTCCCCGCTCGGGAATGCGCCGAGACGATCGAACCGATCGTGCGGACGCTGATCGAGCTGCGCGACCGCGACGTCGTCGACCAGGTCACCGTGCTCGACGCCGGATCCATCGACGGCACGGCCGAGCTGGCCGCCGCGGCCGGCGCCGAGGTCCACCAGCAGGCGGAGCTGCTCCCCGACCGCGGCCCCGTCCTCGGGAAGGGCGACGCGATGTGGCGCGCCCTGACGATTCTGCACGGCGACGTGGTCTGCTTCCTCGACGGCGACTCCGAGGGGTTCGGGCCGCACTTCGCCTGCGGCCTGGCCGGCGCGGTCGCGTGCGAGCCCGGCGTCCATTTCGCCAAGGCGTTCTACCGGCGGCCGTTCCGCGCCGGCGCCGTCGAGCTGCCCGAGGGTGGCGGGCGCGTGAACGAGCTAATGGCGCGGCCGCTGCTGCGCCGGTTCTTCCCCGAGCTGGGGGACGTGCGCCAGCCGCTGGCCGGGGAGATCGCCGCACGCCGCGAACTGCTCGAGCGCCTCCCGTTCGCCACCGGCTACGCGGTGGAGATCGCGATGCTGGTCGACGCCTACCGGGCGGTCGGGATCGACGGGCTCGCCCAGGTCGACCTCGACGTCCGCCAGAACCGCCACCAGGCATTGAGCGCGCTCGGGCCCATGGCCGACGCGGTGCTCGGCGCCGTGGCGGCGCGGCTCGAGCGCGAGGGGCGTCTCGCCGGCGTCGACGTGCCGGCTGCGGTGGAGCGCCCGCCGCTCGCCACGCTCGCGGGCTCGCCGGGCTCCTAGACTCCCGGCCGCATGCGCTGCCTGTACGTGGACCTCGACGGGACGCTGCTCGGACGCGGCGCCTCCCTCCTGCACGACGGCGAGGGCGCCTTCACCCTCCTGGGCGTCCGCGCACTGGAGGCCTGCTCGCGCGCCGACGTGGAGGTCGTGATCTATTCCGGCCGCCGCAAGACCCAGGTCTTCGAGGACGCCCGGCTGATCGGCGCCGGCGCCTACATCTACGAGGTGGGCTCGGCGATCGTGATCGACGGCGAGGAGGAGTTCCTGACCGACGGCATGGTGCCGGGCGAGCGCTCGATCCACGAGCAGATCGACGATTCGGGTGCGCCCGCGCTGCTGCTGGAGCGCTTCGGCGATCGGCTCGAGTATCACGAGCCATGGCACACCGGTCGCCAGGTCTCGCACCTGTTCCGCGGGAACGTCGACCTCGAGGAGGTCGGCGCCGTGCTGGCCGGCGCCGGGCTCGACGGCGTTCGGCTGGTCGACAACGGCGCGCTGCATCGAAAGGGATCGCCGACGCTGCCCGGCGTCACCGGGCTGCACGCCTACCACCTCATCCCGGTCGGAGCCTCGAAGGCTCGGGCCGTGGCGCGCCACATGCAGGCGCGTGGCTACGCGCGCGAGGACTGCATCGCCGCCGGCGACTCCCGCGAGGACATGGAGGCCGCGAGCGTGGTGGGGACGTTCTGGCTCGTGGCCAACGCCCTGACCCGCGATCCGGGCCTGCGCGCGGACATCGCCGGCCGCGACAACGTGCGGATCGCCGAGGAGAGCCACGGCGCGGGCGTCTACGAGGCGGTCGTGACGACGCTGGCCGAGCGCCGCTAGGGCCGGAACGCCTCGCGGACCCGCGCCCAGACCCGGCGCCAGAAGCCGGGTCGGGGCCCCCGCCAGCGGGCCGGCGGCGGCACGGTGGTGCGCACGAGCCCGACCCAGTCGTCGAGCGGCAGCTCGCCCGCGATCAGGCGGCCGAGTGCGGCCGTCACCGGCGCCTCGATGTGCGAGCGCTCGAGCGCGTGCGCGAGCAGCGGGACGGACTCCAGCGCCTCGACGGCCTGGCCGATCCGCGCCGGGATCTCCAGGCTCGGCACGCCGTCGGCGAGCAACTCGCCGGCCCGGCGGTTGCGGCTCTGGGGCGCCAGCGCCGTGGCCACGAGGTCTCCGGTGCCGGCCAGCCCGATCAGCGACTCCGGCCGTGCGCCCTGCGCCTCGGCGAAGCGCCACACCTCGGCGAAGATGTGCCCCGCGGCCGCACCGGCGGCGTTGAGGCCTTGCCGCTCGGTGGCGCCGGCGGCGAGCGCCGCCGCGTTCTTGGCCGCGCCCGCCAGTTCCACGCCGACCGGGTCGTTGGACAGCTCGCACACCACGCCGGCCCGGTTGAACACCTGGGCGAGCGTGGCCGCGAGCCGTTCGTCGGCCGACGCGGCGACGAGCCCGGCGCCCGCCGTGACCATCTCCTGCGCGTGGGCCGGCCCCCCGACGCAGGCCACGCGGTCCTGGCCGAAGCGTGCGCGCAGCATCACGGTGGGCGCGATCCCGTCGGGGGGAACCAGTCCCTTCGCCAGCGACACGATCGCGGCGCGCTCGCGCAGGCCGGCCTGCTCGAGCCCGGCGATCACCTCGTCGAGCCCGCGTGAGGGGACGGCGAGGAACACGTAGTCGGCCCGCTCCAACCCGGCGCTCGTGTCCTCGATCCGCAGGTCGCGCGGCAGCTCGACCTCCGGGAGGTAGACGGAATTCACGCGCTCGCGCGCCAGCGTCTCGGCCTGTTCGGCCGTGCGGGCCTGCAGCGTCGTGCGCAGCCCGCCGCGCGAGATCAGCACCGCCACCGCGGTCCCGAACGAGCCCGCGCCCACGACCACCGCCCGCCGCGAACCGGGCGACGGGAGCGACAGGCCGGATCGCGACCGCTCGGGCACGGCGCGAGGGTATAAGAGGTCGCTGACTACAGCGCCTCGCCGAGCCGCTCCGCTGCGCGCTCGAGCTCGGCCGCCGTGCCCGCCTCGTCCACCGTCTGGAGATCGAGGATGCGCTGATCGAATGCTCCGAGGGCGCTGGAGCCGACGATCGCGTGGCATGGCACGCCCGCCTGGCGGCAGCGCACGGCCACCTCCCCCGCGGCCTTGCCCTCGAGCGTCTGCACGTCGATCCGTCCCTCGCCCGTGACCACGGCGCGGGCGGCGCGCATGCGCGCGTCGAACCCGAGCGCGTCGAGCACGAACACCGCGCCCGGCTCGAGCACCGCCTCGAAGGCGGCCCACAGCCCGCCGGCCAGTCCGCCCCCGGCCCCGGTCATCGGCACGCCGCGCGGATCGCGGGGCAGGCGGGCGGCCTGCTCGCGCAGCCGCCGCGTGAGCCGCCGGACGGCGTCCGGATCGGCGCCCTTCTGCGGTGCGAACACCTCGGCCGCGCGCTCGAAGGGAGTGCGCACGTCGCCGAGCACCACCAGGCGGGCGCCGCGCAGGCCGCCGCCGTCCTGGATCGCCTCGACGGCGCCGTTCCCGCCATCGGTCGTCGCGCTGCCGCCGACGCCGAGGATCACGACCGCCGCGCCCGTCTCGACCGCGGCGAGGATCAGCTCGCCGGTTCCCGCGCTGGACGCCGCCACGGCGTCGCGCTCGCCCTCGGCCACAAGGCCCAGGCCGCTCGCCTGCGCCATCTCGACGACGGCGGTGCCTCCGTCCTCCAGCAGCGCGAAGCCGGCGAGAACCTCACGCCCCAACGGATCGTGCACGCGAGCGGCGGCCGTCTCGCCGCCCAATGCCGTGAGCAGCACCTCCATGGTGCCCTCGCCGCCGTCGGCGATCGGGCAGCGGTCGACCGCCCAGCCGGCGCGTTCGAGGCCACGCCCGATAGCGGCGGTCACCTCGGTCGCGCGCAGCGTGCCCTTGAACGAGTCGGGCGCGACGAGCACGGGCGGGCGCGGGCGGACGGAGGCCACGCGCGGATGCTGTCAGGCTTGCGGCGTGGCCAAGGCCGAACACGTCGTCCTCGAGATCGCCGGGCACGAGGTGCGCCTGTCCAACCCGGACAAGGTCTACTTCCCCAAGCCGGGCTGGACCAAGCGCAACCTCGTCGACTACTACCTGGCGGTCGCGGACGCGGCCCTCGTGCACCTGCGCGACCGCCCCACGGTCATGAAGCGCTTCGTCAAGGGGATCGAGGAGGACCCGATCTGGCAGAAGCGGGTGCCCAAGAACACGCCGGACTGGCTGCAGACCGCCACCGTTTCCTTCCCCAGCGGGCGCACGGCAACGGAGCTGTGCCCCAACGACGCCGCCCACCTCGCCTGGGCCGTGAACCTGGGCGTGATCGACTTCAACCCCTGGCCGGCCCGGCGGGACGACCTCGATCACCCGGACGAGCTGCGCGTGGACCTCGACCCCACGCCCGAGGCGAGCTGGGACGACGTGCGCCGCGTCGCCCTCGTCGTCGACGGGGCGCTGCGCGACCACGAGCTGCTCGGCTACCCGAAGACCTCCGGCTCCAAGGGCATCCATGTCAACGTCCGCATCCAGCCCGAGCACGACTTCACGACGGTTCGCCGGGCGGCGCTCGCGCTGGCGCGCGAGGTCGAGCGCCGCGCCCCGGATCTGGCCACGAGCAAGTGGTGGAAGGAGGAGCGCCACGGCGTGTTCGTGGACTACAACCAGAACGCGCGCGACCGCACGGTCGCGTCCGCCTACTCGGTGCGCCCCACGCCCGACGCTCGTGTCTCGTGCCCGGTGGCGTGGGACGAGGTGGCCGACGTCGATCCGCGCGAGCTGCGTCTCGACACCGTGCCCGACCGGCTGCGCGAGCACGGCGACCCGGCCGCCGACATCGACGAGCACGCCGGCTCGCTGACGAAGCTGCTCGACCTTGCGCAACGCGACGAGGAGGAGGGGCTCGGAGACGCCCCGTGGCCGCCGCACTTCCGCAAGCAGAAGGACGAGCCCAAGCGCGTGCAGCCCAGCCGGGACCGCGATAGGCCCAAGCAGCCCGGGCGCATCGGTGACCCCCAGCCCCCCGGTCGCGGGGGCCGGGTCCCGGCTGCGCAGGCCGAGGGCGGGAGCGGGACCGACGAGCATCCGCGTCGCCGGCCCGGCGAGCGCACCGGCCAGGGCTACGACGACGAGTTCGAGGACGCCTAGCTCTCGAGCTGGTCGAGCCGGCAGTCGCCCGGCGCCTTGTCCTCGCGCCAGCGGAGCAGCTTGGTCCCGTGGCGGATCCGCCCGCCACTGACGTGGTCGAAGGTGACCTCGACCACCAGCTCCGGGCGCAGGTCGATCCACTCGAGGTCGCGGTCCGCGGCCCAGCGGCTGGGCTCGGCCGTGCCGCGCTCGCCGGTCTCGTACGGCGCGAGCTTCGCGGGCAGCTCGCGCTTCTCCTTGGCGCGGAAGCCCGAGGTGTGGCCGACGACATGCAGCTTCCCGTCGGTGCCGTAGAGGCCGAGGATCAGCGAGCCGAGGGTTCCCTCCTCCTTGCCCGGCCGCCAGCCCGCCACGACGGCGTCGATCGTCCGTACGCGCTTGACCTTCACCATGCCCTTGCGTTCGCCGGGGCGGTACGGCGCGCCGGCCTCCTTGGCGATCACGCCCTCGGCGCCCTGCAGCCACGGCTCGGCCTCCTCACGGTCGCCGGTCCACGGCGCGAGCAGGACGGGCGGTGCCACGAGCTCGGCCAGCGCGGCGCGCCGCTCCTCGTAGGGCCGCTCGAGCAGCGAGTCCCCGTCGGCGGCGAGGAGGTCGAAGGCGACGTAGCGCGCCGGCGTCTCCTCGGCCAGCCGGCGCACCCGCGACTCGGCGGGGTGCAGACGCTGCTGCAGTGCGCCGAAGTCCTGCATGCCCTCCAGGTCGCCGATGATGATCTCGCCGTCGAGCACGTATCGGCCGGGCATGAACTCGAGCTCGGGGAAATACCGGCGCAGCGGGCGCCCGGACCGCGACTGCAGCGCGATGTCCCCGTCGTCCACGAACGCCAGGGCGCGAAATCCGTCGTACTTGGGCTCGTAGCGCCAGTCCTCGCCCTCGGGAAGGCTCGAGCGCGACTTCGCGAGCTGGGGCTTGAGCGGCGGGGAGAGGGGCAGGGCCACGGCCCAGATCCTACGGCCTGACCCGAGCGCTACGGCGGGAGGCCTCCTCGGTTGTCAGTCGTCGGTGGCGGGGCGCGGTTCTGTGCTGCTACAGTGCCGCGCCCTGTAAACTGCACAAATCTGACTGAGATAAGGATGTTTCCATGAGAGCCTCGCGCAAAGCCCCCACCCTCACTGCCCTCGCGGTGTTCGCCGCCGCCCTGGTGCTGGCTGCGTGCGGCAGCTCGTCCTCGTCTTCTTCGACCTCTTCCTCCGCGGCGTCGTCCGGCGGCGGCGCGGCGAATCTGTCGCTGGTGGCCTACTCGACGCCGAAGGAGGCCTACGCTGCGATCATCCCCGCGTTCGGCAAGACCGCGGCCGGGAAGGGCGTCACGTTCGACCAGTCCTACGGCGCGTCGGGCGACCAGTCGCGCGCGGTCGCGAGCGGCCTGGCCGCCGACGTGGTCGCCTTCTCGCTCTCGTCGGACGTCAACCGGCTGGTGAAGTCGGGCCAGGTGGCGGCGAACTGGAACGCCGGCCCCGACAAGGGCAACGTCACCGACTCCGTGGTCGTCCTCGTCGTGCGCAAGGGCAACCCGAAGCACATCACCGGGTGGTCTGACCTGACGAAGAAGGGCGTCGACGTGATCACGCCGAACCCGATCTCCTCCGGGGGCGCGCGCTGGAACATCATGGCCGCCTACGGAGCCCAGATCCGGCAGGGCAAGACGCCCCAGCAGGCACTGGCGTACCTCAAGGCGCTGTTCGCCAACGTCTCCGTGCAGGACAAGAGCGCCCGCGACGCGCTCAACACCTTCACGCAGGGCAAGGGCGACGTCCTCATCAGCTACGAGAACGACGCGATCACGGCGCAGCAGAAGGGCCAGGGCGTCGAGTACGTCATCCCGAAGCAGACGATCCTGATCGAGAACCCGGCCGCGGTGGTCAAGAACTCGAAGCACCTCGTGCAGGCGCAGGCATTCGTCGCGTTCCTGCACTCCCCGGAGGCGCAGCGGATCTACGCGTCCAAGGGCTACCGGCCCGTGACGTCGTCGCTCGTCGACAAGAAGAAGTTCCCCACTCCGCCGGTGCTGTTCACGATCAAGGACTTCGGCGGCTGGACGGCCGTGACGCCCAAGTTCTTCGATCCGGCGAGCGGCCTGGTGACGAAGATCGAGCAGGCGCGGGGGGTCTCCACTGCCTCCGGCTGACGCCGCCGCCGCACCGCTTCGCGCCTCGGGACCGGTCTCGGGCGAGCGCCTCGCGCGCGGCGCCCGGTCCGCTCTCGGGCGCGGAACGATCCTGCTCTACCTGAGCGTGATCGTGCTGCTCCCGCTGGCCGCGCTCGTGGCTCGTGGATTCGGCGGCGGCCTCGACGCGTTCTGGCGGGCGGTGACCGCACCCGACGCGAAGTCCGCGCTGTTCTTCACCATCGGCGCCTCGGTCGTCGTGGTGCTGGTCAACGCGGTGTTCGGCACGCTCGTGGCCTGGGTGCTGGTGCGCGACCAGTTCAGGGGCAAGGCCGCGGTCAACGCCATCATCGACCTCCCGTTCGCGCTGCCGACGATCGTCGCCGGGCTCACCCTCCTCGCGCTGTACGGGCCACGCGGGCCCCTGGGGATCGACGTCGCCTACACGCGGATTGCGGTGCTGCTGGCGCTCGCCTTCGTGACGCTTCCCTTCGTGGTGCGGGCGGTGCAGCCGGTGCTGATGGAGGTCGACCGGGACATGGAGGACGCGGCCGCCTCGCTCGGGGCGCGCTCGTCGACGGTCTTCCGGCGAATCGTCCTCCCGAACCTGATGCCGGCAATCCTGGCCGGCGGCGGGCTGGCACTGGCCCGCTGCCTCGGAGAATTCGGCTCGGTCGTCCTGATCTCGGGAAACATCCCGAACAAGACCGAAGTCAGCTCGGTCTTCATCTCCAAGCAGATCGAGGGGGACAACCTCACCGGCGCGGCCGCGGTCTCCGTGGCGCTGCTCTTGCTGTCCCTCGTCATGCTGCTCGCGGTCGGCGCCATCCAGGCGCGGAGGGCGCGTCGTGGGAAGTAGGCTCAGCCTCCGCGGCCTGGCCCTCGGCTACCTGACCGTGCTCCTGGTCTTCCCGCTGGGCATGGTGGGCTACCGCACGTTCGAGCACGGCCTCAACGCGGCGTGGAACGCCGCCACGACCCCCGACGCCGTCCACGCCTTCTGGCTGACGCTGCTCATGGTCGCCGTGGCCGTCCCCCTGAACACGATCTTCGGCGTCGGCGCCGCGCTGCTGATCGCCCGGCGGGAGTTCCGCGGCAAGGCCCTGTTCAACGCGGCAGTGGACATCCCGTTCGCGGTCTCGCCCGTCGTCGTCGGCCTCGCGCTGATCCTCGCCTACGGGCAGCCCGGCTGGTTCGGCAAGGACCTCGCGGGCGCGGGGATCCAGGTCATCTTCAACCCCCTCGGCATGATCATCGCGTCGATCTTCATCTCGCTGCCGTTCGTGGTGCGCGAGACGGTGCCGGTCCTGCGCGAGATCGGCACCGAGCAGGAGCAGGCCGCCGCGACGCTGGGCGCGCGCTCGTGGCAGACGTTCTGGCGGATCACCCTTCCGGCCATCCGCTGGGGCGTGGCCTACGGCGTGATCCTGACGACCGCTCGCGTCCTGGGCGAATTCGGCGCGGTGAGCGTCGTGTCCGGCAAGCTCGTCGGCAAGACGGAGACGCTGCCGCTCCACGTGCAGACGGCGTTCGAGGACTTCAACCTGGCGGGCGCGTACTCGGCGGCCTTCGTGCTCGCGCTGATGGCGTTCGTCGCCGTCCTGTCCATGCAGCTGCTCAAGGGAAGGGAGACGGCCTGATGAGCATCATCGTCGAGGGCGTGAGCAAGGCGTTCGGTGACTTCCAGGCGCTCGACGACGTGAGCCTGGAGGTCCCCGACGGCTCGCTGACCGCGCTGCTCGGCCCCAGCGGCAGCGGGAAGTCCACGCTGCTGCGCGTGATCGCGGGGCTGGAGGAGCCCGACTCGGGGGCGGTCCTGATCTCCGGCGAGGACGCGACGCGGCTGCCGGTGCGCCGGCGCGGCGTCGGCTTCGTGTTCCAGCACTACGCCGCGTTCAAGCACATGACGGTGCGCGACAACGTCGCCTTCGGGCTCAAGGTGCGCCGGCGCCAGCGCGCCGAGATCCGCGCCCGCGTGGACGAGCTGCTGGCGCTCGTCCACCTCGAGGGCTTCGCGGACCGCTACCCGGCGCAGCTCTCGGGTGGCCAGCGCCAGCGGATGGCGCTCGCGCGTGCGCTCGCGGTCGAGCCGCGGGTGCTGCTCCTGGACGAGCCCTTCGGCGCGCTCGACGCCAACGTCCGGGCGGAGCTGCGGGCGTGGCTGCGGCGCCTGCACGACGAGGTGCACGTGACCACGATCTTCGTCACCCACGACCAGGAGGAGGCCATGGACGTGGCGGAGCAGGTGGTGGTGCTCAACCACGCGCGGGTCGAGCAGATCGGGTCTCCGCGCGAGGTCTACGAGCATCCTCAGAGCGAGTTCGTGATGCGCTTCGTCGGCCCGGTCACGGAGATCGGCGACGGCCTCGTGCGCCCGCACGACATCGACCTGCGCCTCGACCCGGACGACGGGGGCCTGGAGGCCATGATCGAGCGCGTGGTCCACCTCGGCTTCGAGGTGCGTGTGGAGCTGACCCTGGCCTCGGACCGGCGCCTGTGGGCCCAGCTGACGCGGGCTCGGGCAACCGAGCTCGAGCTCGAACCCGGCCAGATCGTGTGGGTGCGGCCCGACCGCTCGCCGTCGTCGGCCGCGGACGGCGAAGGCTCAGCGGCGCGCCCAGGCGTCGGGATCGCGGGCGAGCTGGGCGACTGAGCGCGGCAGCTTGCCGCGCACGAGGTCCTCGAGCGACACCGTCTCGAGCACGGCCCGGATGTTGCCGCGCAGTGCGATCCACACCTGCTGGAGCGGCTCGGCCGAGCCGTCGTAGCGCAGCGACTCGGGCGAGTCGCCGCGGACGCTCGCCAGGGGCCCCTCGACGGCCCGGATCACGTCGGCCACGGTGACGTCCGAGGCCGGCCGGGCAAGCTTGTACCCGCCCTCGGGGCCGCGGCGCGTCGTGATGATGCCGGCCTGCCGGAGGTCGCCGAGGATGTTCTCGAGGAAGTGCAGCGGAATCTGCTGGGCGTCGGCGAGACGCTCGCCCTTGACGACGGCGTCCTTGCCCGCCGACGCGAGCTCGATCGTCGCCCGAACCCCGTAATCGGCCTTCGCCGAGATCCTCACGGCCGCTCAGTCCACCCGCGGCGCCGCGGTGCCGCCGCGCAGCGAGCGCAGCACGCGGTCCGAGAGAGTCGGGGACAGGCCGTGCAGCATCCCGAGCGCCCGAACCGCCGCGGGGTAGTAGACGGCGCGCTCGTCGGCTTCGACGGCCGCAATGACGCGGGCGGACAGCCCCGTCGCCTCGGCCGCCCGCTCCCCACCGCGGTGCCAGTCGGGCAGGCGGTCGAGCTCGTGATCGTGGAGGGCGGTGGCGACCTCGCCCGGATAGACGAGGGTGAGCGAGACGCCGGTACCGCTCAGCTCGTGCCGGAGCGCCTCGCCGAACATGCGCTGCGCGGCCTTCGTGGCCCCGTACACGGCGGCCCAGGGGAACGAGCGGTGACCGGCGCCCGAGGAGAGCAGCACGACGTGGCCCTCGGCGCGATCGAGCAGGTGGGGCAGTGCGGCGTGGACGGTGTAGACCGTGCCCAGCCAGTTCACGCTCGTCATGCGCTCGATCGTGGCCAGGTCCATCTCGCGGAACGGCCCGTAGGTCGCCACGCCGGCGTTGGCCACGACCAGCTCCAGGCCGCCGGCCGCGGCGATGAAGGACTCGACGGTGGCGGCGACGGCGTCGGGGTCGGTGACGTCGCACGGGAGCACGTGGTGGGTGCCCGGCAGCGTGGCGGCCAGGGACTCGAGCTCGTCGGTCGAGCGGGCCGCCAGGCCGACGGTGGCGCCGCGCTCGGCCAGCGCCTCGACGAGGGCGCGTCCGATGCCGCGCGAGGCTCCCGTGACCAGTGCGCGGGTGCCCTGGCCGATCTCCATGAACCGCGAGCCTATGGCATACGCTGTCCGCAATGGCCGACGCCACCGTCGCCGAGGAGGAGTACCTCCAGACGCTGTTCTGGCTGCACGAGGCGCGCCTGCCGATGACCGGAGCCAACCTCGCGCGGGCCATGCAGCTGTCAGCCCCCACGGTGCACGAGATGATCGGGCGGCTCGAGCGCGACGGCTACGTCACGAGGGACGAGGACAAGGCCATCCACTTCACCGACCGGGGCCGCGGCGACGCCGAGGAGATCGTCTCGCGCCACCGGCTCATCGAGCGGTTCCTCACCGACGTCGTCGGCGTCCCGTGGGACGACGTGCACGAGGAGGCCGAGCGGCTCGAGCACGCGATGTCGCCTCGCTTCGAGGCCTTCGTGAAGGCGTCCGTCGGCGACGCCGCCACCTGTCCCCACGGCCACCCGATCGAGCCCGGCCGTCGCATCGAAGGTGTGCCGCTCGCCGATGTCGAGCCCGGCGCCGCGGTCACGGTCCTGCGCTTCGAGAACGAGGCCGAAGACCTGCTGCACTACCTCAAGAACGCCGGGCTCGAGCCCGGGCTGAAGGGGACGCTCGAATCCAGCGACGACGAGCACGTCGTCGTGGCGGCCCCGGACGACGAGATCGAGATCACGCGCAGCGTCGCCGAGACGGTGTCGGTCACCGCCGACCCGTCGCCGGCGCCGCGCACGGCGCTGCCGGAGCAGCTCGTGCTCGGCAAGGAGCGGTACGGGCGCTAGTCCCGAGCGACTGGCGACTGGCGCCTAGGTACTGGCGACTTCGCCCGCGAGCTCTTGAAGCCGCCGGTGGGCCAGCGCCACCGCCATCGCTCCTTCGCCGACGGCGCCGGCGACTCGCTTCGTCGACCCGTGGCGGACGTCCCCCGCGGCGAAGAATCCCGGCACGCTGGTCTCCAGCGGGAGGGGGTCGCGGTTGAGCGGCCAGCTCGCGGGTCGGCGACCGTCCTCGAGGAGGTCCAGGCCCGTGAGGATGTAGCCCTTGGGGTCGGTGCGGACGTCCACGTCCGCCGTCCAGGCCGTCCGCGGCGTTCCGCCGATGCAGAGGAACAGGGCCGTCGCCGTCCGCTCCTCGCGAGCTCCGTCGGCGTCGGCGAGCGTCACCCCTCCCAGGTGCTCGCCGTCCGCCTTCGCCTCGACGATCTGGGAGCGCAGGCGGACGTCGATGCGGGGGTCGTCATCGATCCGGTCGACGAGGTAGCCCGACATGGTCTTGCCGAGGCGATCGCCGCGGACGACCATGGTCACGCGCGCGCCGGCGTTGGCGAGGTTGAGGACGGCCTGGCCGGCCGAGTTGCCCGCGCCGACGACGAACACCTCGTCGCCCTCGCACTGCGCGGCTTCGCTGCGGCCGGCGCCGTAGTAGACCCCGCGACCGAGGAGCGCCTCGATGCCCGGAGCGTCGAGGCGCCGCCACTCCATGCCGGGCGCCGCGATGGCGACGTCGGCGCTGACCTCGAAGCCGCTGTCGAGGCGCAGCACGGCCTTTCCGTCGGGCGCGAATCCTCCGCCGGCGACCCCGCGGAGGAGGATGAGCTCGGCGCCGAAGCGCTCGGCCTGGCGACCCGCGAGACGGGCCAGCTCGGCGCCGCCGATGCCGTCGGGGAACCCGAAGAAGTTCTCGATCAGCGACGTGTACGACGCCTGCCCCCCGGGCACGTCGCGGTCGACGATCAGGGTTTGTAGCCCGTCTGAGGCGGCGTACACGGCCGCCGCGAGGCCGGCGGGTCCGGCGCCGACGATCGCGAGGTCGTAGTGCGACTGCGATGGATCCTCGACGGGCCCCCAGGCCTCGACGACGGTGGCGATCGTGGCGGCGGTGAGCACCAGGTCCTCGTCGACGAGCACGGGCAGCGGCGGGTCGACGAGACCGAGGCGTGCCAGCACCTCGTCGGCTTCCGGAGTCCCGGCGTCGTACCAGCGGTGCGGTTGCGCGGTCCGCGTGAGGAAGTCGCGGAGTGCGTAGTGGTCCGGCTCGAGCCGCCGCCCCACCACCGTGACGGTCGGGCGGGCCGGGCTCACGGTGCCCTGGCTACGCCGCCACGGCGACGGCGCGGTAGGCCTCGGCCAGACGCGAGATGCCCTCGTCGATCTCGGAGGGCGTGACCCCGGAGTAGGCGAGGCGCAACGTGTTCTCGCCGCCGTCGAGCACGAAGTCCGTCCCCTTGACGAAGGCGACGCGTCGCTCCTTGGCGGCGTCGAACAGCGCCGCGACGTCCGTGCCCTCCGGCAGCTCGACCCACAGGAAGTAGCCGCCCTGCGGAGGTTGGAACCGCGCCTCGGGCAGCTCGCGCTCCAGCGCGGCTGTCAGCGTCGCGGCGCGCTCGGCAAGGGCGGTCCGCACGGTCGCGATCGAGCGCTCCAGCGCGCCCGAGCGACAGAACTCGTTGACGATCGACTCGGACACCATCGACGGCGAGATGTAGGTGTTGGTGGCGAGCACCCGGATCCGGTCGATCAGCGCCTCGGGGCCGACGAGATAGCCGACGCGAATGCCGGGGCAGACCGTCTTGGAGAACGACGACGCGTAGATCACGCGCTCGGGATCCAGGTCGAGCATCCGAGGCAGCTTCTCGCCCTCGAATCGCAGGGCCACGTACGGGTCGTCC
>DASYIJ010000010.1:0-2428 GCA_035997675.1 Solirubrobacteraceae bacterium | reverse complement strand
CCGGCGCCGGTGATGGCGTTCGCCATCGAGTCGAAGGCGAAGGGCGACGAGGAGAAGGTCTTCAGCTCGCTGCGCCGCCTGCAGGAGGAGGACCCGACGGTCGACCTGCACCGCGACCCGCAGACGGGCGACCAGATCGTCGCCGGGCTCTCGCAGGTGCACGTCGAGGTGATCGTGGAGCGGATGAAGTCGCGCTTCGGCGTCGAGGTGTCGCTCAAGCCGCCCCGCGTGCCCTACACCGAGACGATCCGCGGCAACGCGAAGGCCCACGGCCGCCACAAGAAGCAGAGCGGCGGGCGCGGGCAGTTCGGCGACTGCCACATCGAGGTCGAGCCGCTGTCGGCCGGCGAGGAGTTCGAGTTCGTCAACAAGATCAAGGGCGGCGTCATCCCCAACTCGTTCATCCCGGCCGTGGAGAAGGGGGTCCGCGAGGCCATGCAGCACGGCACGGTCGCCGGCTATCCCGTGAAGGGGGTTCGCGTCACGCTCTACGACGGCCAGTACCACACGGTGGACTCCTCGGAGATCGCCTTCAAGCTGGCCGGCTCCCAGGCGATGAAGCAGGCGCTCGAGCAGTCGCACCCCGTGCTCCTGGAGCCGATCATGCTCGTCACGGTCTCGGTGCCCGAGGAGTCGGTCGGCGACGTGATCGGAGATCTCAACAGCCGCCGCGGCCGCCCGATGGGCATGGAGCCCAGCGGCGGAATGACCGAGATCAAGGCCGAGGCTCCGATGGCGGAGATGCTCTCCTACGCCCCCGACCTGCGCTCGATCACGGGTGGCCAGGGCGAGTACACGATGGAGTTCGAACGCTACGAGGAGGTCCCCGGCCACCTCGCGCAGAAGGTCGTGGACGACGCCGAGGCCGAGGCCGACACGGTGCGCGCGTAGCCACGACTCTCGTCCCGCCGTCCACCTCACCGGAATGAGGTACGGCGCGCCAAAGCTGATCATCGATTCGTCCGCTGAAGCCGGAGGCGGGTCCCCGCGAGGCCGCCGGGAGGCCGTTGGACCCATGTGTCCTCGACCGCCCTCCTCGGACGTTCGCTGCTCGTCGTGCTCGCGCTCGCCGCCTCCGTCGCCGCCGCGCCCGCCGCGGCGACCCCGCCGGCTGCCGGCGAGCTCCTCGTCGGCGTGAACGCGTCGGCCGGCGCCGCCACGGCGTCGGGCCGCACGATCGCGCCCGGCGTGCGCGTCGTCCACGGCGACTCCACGGCCGCGGCGCGTCTGCGCCGGAGCCCCGGCGTGCGCTGGGTCGAGCCCAACCGCACGTTCCGCGCCGCCGCGGTCCCCAACGACCCGCTGCTCGACCAGCAATGGTCGATCACCCAGCCCGACGCCGCCGGCGTGCAGGAGGCCTGGCGCACGAGCGTCGGGGGTGCCGTCACCGTGGCGGTGCTCGACACCGGCGTCGACGCGTCGCATCCCGACCTCGCTCCGAACATGTGGCACGACCCGGCCAGCGGCGCGAGCGGCGTGGATGTCATCGGCGGCGGCGCGCCGGCGGACGCCAACGGTCACGGCACAGCCGTCGCCGGAATCATCGGCGCGCGCGGGAACAACGGGATCGGCGGCACCGGCATCGCCCAGGACGCGCGGATCATGGCCGTGCGCGTCCTCGGCGCCGATGCGACGGGAACCACCGCCACCGTCGTCGAGGGCATGCGCTACGCGCTCGCCCACGGCGCGCGGATCATCAACCTGAGTCTCAGCGGCCCCGACCGCAGCCGGGCGCTGGAGGAGCAGATCCAGGCCGCGCAGGCCCAGGGCGTGCTCGTCGTGGCCGCGGCCGGCAACCAGGGGGCCGACCTCGACTCGCAGCCGTCCTATCCGGCGGCATATCCCGAAGCCAACGTGATCGCCGTGGCCTCCACGGGGCCCGGTGGCGGGCTGTCGTCCTTCTCCGACCGCGGCGTGCGCACGGTCGATCTGGCCGCCCCCGGCGAGGATGTGCTGGCGCCGAGCCCGGGTGGGTCCTACTCCCGCTGGTCCGGTACGTCCGCGGCGGCGCCTGTGGTCGCCGGGGCGGCCGTGCTGCTCGAGGCCGCGAGCCCGGCCGCGAGCGCCGACCGGGTGCGCGACGCCCTGCTGGGCGGCGCTCGGCGCCTGCCCGCTCTCTCCGGCGCGGTCGCCACGGGCGAGCTCGACGCCGGTGCCGCGATGCAGCGTCTCGGAGTCGACGCGACCGCCGCGCCCGCGCCCGCCATCGTGCGGCTCCGCGTCCGCCTGGCGGCGCGCCGCTCACAGATTCGCGCGGGACGCAGGGTGGCAAGGGTGACGCTGCGCTGGAGCGTGGCCGGCGATCGCAGCGCCGTCGCCGGGTACAGGCTCGAGCTGGGCGGGCCACGCCCGGTCGTCCGCACCGCGGGGCGCCGCGTCACACGCGCCACCAGTTGGACGCTGGGGCTGCGGCCCGGGCGCTGGCGCT
>DASYIJ010000145.1:0-3603 GCA_035997675.1 Solirubrobacteraceae bacterium | reverse complement strand
GGGGCCTGCGCCTCCGGGCTGGCGCTCACCGTCCTCGGCTTCCTCGCGGTCCCGTTCAAGGTCTCGCTGGCGCTCGTGCTCGTCGCCGGGGCCGCCCTCGCGCTCTTCGTGTGGCGGCGCACCGATCGCGTGCCCGCCGCTCGCGGCGACCTGGCCTGGGCGGGCTGGATCGCGGTGCTGCTCGCCTGCCTCGCCCTCGTTCCCATGTTCTCGCTGGGGTACCTCACGGTCACGGGCACCGGCTCGGACGCCCACATGGCCGCCGGGACCGCGGACTTCCTGCAGCACGCGTACCCGACGAGCGTCGACGCGGCGAGGCCGGTCGACCAGATGCCGCTCCTGTGGCGCTCGAAGTACCCGATCTACTACGCCCTCGGCGGCGTCTCGACGCTGGCGGGGCTGCAGTCGTTCCAGACGCTGGTGGTGGTCGCGGCCATCCTGCTCGCGCTCGCCGGAATGGGCTGGTTCCTCGTCGCGCGCGAACTGCTGGGCATCGGGACGCTCGGGGCGGTCGCCGCCGCCGGGCTGGCGGGGCTGGACCGCGGCGTGCTGCACACCGGCCTGAACCCCTACTTCAATCAGACCTGGGGCTACTTCGCGCTGCCCTTCGCGCTCGTGCTGGCGTGGCCGGCGGCCGGCGGCGCGCTCGCCGCCGGCGCACTGGGCGCGCCCGCGCGCCGGCGCGCGGCCGGCCTGCTGGTCGTCTTCCTCGCGACGATCGCGTTCGCGTACCCGCTCGCACTGCCGATCCCGCTCGTGCCGCTCGTCGTCGCCTGGGCGCTCCAGCGCCGGGCGCGGCGTCGCCGCGGCGAGCCGGTGTGGAGCCCCCGCGACCTCTACCGGGGGCGGCGGTCGCTGCTCTGGCTGGTCCCGTTGGGCCTCGCGCTGGCCGTGCCCGTGTACGGCGTGGCGGAGAAGGCCGTCGGCGCCGCGCGCGTCGTCGTCGACCCGAACGCGTCGCTCGCGGGCTGGGCCGGCGACCTGCCGGGGTTCGTGCCCACCTGGCAGTTCTTCTCGCTCGGGTCCGGAAGCCTCGCCGCCCTCGCCCTGGTGGCGGTCGGGGTGCTCGCCGTGGTCGGCCTCGCGCGCCTCCCGCGCGCGCTGGCGCTGAGCCTCGGCGCCGTGGCCGTGCTCGGCGTCGCGCTGGCGATCTACTTCCACGAGCGGGCCTACGGCTGGTACTTCCACTTCAAGCTGCTCGCCTTCGTCGGGCCGCTGATCGTCGTGTGCGCCGCCGCCGGCGCCATGCGGCTGCGGGCGTTCGGAGCGGCGCTGCTGGGCGCCTGGCTGGCCTTCGCGCTCGTGGGAGCGCGCGACGAGATCCTCGGCACCGGCAAGCAGCTGAACGAATCGACGATCGCCGTGCAGTCGTGGAGCCGGTCGCTGCCCGCCGGCGCCTCCGTGCGGCTGGACATGTGGGCACCGGACGAGCTGTGGGCCGCGTACATGCTCTCGCGTCAGCGGGTGTGCTCCCAGGCGCCGCTGTTCGGCACCGACTACCCGCGCGTGCCGATCTCCCGCAAGGCCGACTATGTGCTCGTCGACCGCCGCCTCCTCAAACCCGTCGACGCCGTCGGGACGCCGGTGCGCGAGAACGTGGGATGGGCGCTGTACCGCCTCTCGCCCAGCGTGCCCGGACGCGACCGCTGCTCGCAGCGGATGGTCCAGCAGGTCACCTCGGCGTACTAGCTCAATCGCCGGGCGCGTCCCCGGGGAGCGCCAGGGCGTGGGCGCTCGGCGCCGCCTGGTCCTCGACCGGGCCGGGCCCCTCGAGGTTGACCACCCGGTAGCCGGCGCCGCGCATGTGCTCGGCGAACTCGCGGTGCGTGTCGTGCAGCTCGCAGATGATCGCCGGGCGATGCTCGGCCAGCGTGCGCGCCATGCCCTCCAGGACCGCGATCTCGGCTCCCTCGACGTCGATCTTGACGACGTCCGGCGGCGGCAGGGCGCCGGAGCCGATCTCCTCGTCGAGGGCGATCACCGCCACGTCCAGGACCCGCTCGGTCCCGGGGTGGGCGCCGTACTCCTCGAGCTTGGACCAGCTCTGGTCGCCGACGACCTGCAGGCGGCCGTGGCCGCCGGCGGCCGCGACCGCCGTCTCCACCACCTCGACGTTGAGCAGCCCGTTCACGTCGGCGTTGTGCCGGATCGCCGCGGCATTGTCCGGCGCCGGCTCGAAGGCCAGCACGCGTCCCTGCGGCCCGGTCATGTGCGCGCCGAGGAGGGCGAAGAACCCGAGGTTGGCGCCCACGTCGTAGAAGACGCCGCCCGCCGGGAGGTGGCGGAGCATCGCCTCCTGCACCGAGGTCTCGAGGTTGCCGAAGGCGATGGACCCGAGGTGGGCATGCGAGATCGGGAGCCAGCGCATCGACATCCGCAGCCCCGCGCCGAGCCCGTAGGCGACGACGAGATCGCCGCGCGCCAGCCACCGCAGCGCCGGCCCGAGCGCTGCGCCGACGAGCGCGTCGTCGGCGGCGCGCGTCTCCAGCGACCGCAGCCGGGGGTGGCCGAGCCGCACGAGTCGGCGAACGACCCGGCCGCGGTTGATCCCCAGGCGGCTGAGGTGCCACCCCAGGCGCTGGCGCGGCGTCACGCGGCCGCCCCGGCGGCCTCGACCGCGGCCCGCAGGTCCCGCTCGGACCGACCGAGCGCGAACGCGTCCAGCCGCGCCTCGGCGCGGTGGCGCAGCGTCGCCTGGAGTTCGGCGTCGCTCACCGCGAGATGCAGCAGCTCGGCGACGACCGCGAGATCGAGCTGTCCGTCCTCCTCGGGCGGCGCGACGAGCGCGGCGTCCCCGACCACCTCGGCGATCCCGCCGGCCGCCCGCGTCACGACCGGGACCCCGAAGTGGAAGGCCTCGAGCAGCGGGATGCAGAAGCCCTCGTGCTCGGACAGGCACAGGAAGGCGTGGGCGGCGCGATAGCGGTCGTGGAGCGCAGCGTCGTCGAGGCCGCGCTCGAAGCTGACCGCGCCGGGCGCCACCTGCTCGGCCAGACCGCGCAGCGACGCCTCGAACGCCGGGGCCAGCGGCGTACCGACGAGCACCAGGCGCGCGTCCGGCGCATGCCGGCGGCGATACAGCGCGAACGCGCGGATCGCCAGGTCCTGGCGCTTGTGCGGCGCCAGCCGCCCGACGAACAGGATCGTCGGCGGCGCGGCCGGCGGGCGGGGGGCGGGCGCTCCGAGCCGCTCGCGCTCGAACAGGATCGGGATCACCCGCACGTCCGTCGCGCCGGCACTGCGCAACTCGGCGGCGTTGAACTCCGACACGCCCGCCGCCACGCGGGCGCCGCGGGCCAGCTCACCGAGCTGCTCGGGGGCGAGCGCGCACCGGAGCCCCTCGATCGGCTCGTACGCCCAGAAGTAGCGGGCCGGCGTGACGTTGTGGGAGATCACGACCATCGGGTTGGGCAGGTCCAGCAGCCGCTCGAGCCGGGGGGCATAGCCCGAGTAGTGCACGAGGAGGACGTCGTCGCGACCCGGCTTGAGCGCGCCGAGCGTCCGCATCGCGCGGCGATCCATCCCCGGGGCGAGGACGGCGGCGACGTCGCCGCCCCGCCAGCCCCAGCCGGCGAACCGGCGCCGGCAGGCCAACCCCTGGTT
>DASYIJ010000085.1:0-11376 GCA_035997675.1 Solirubrobacteraceae bacterium | reverse complement strand
GTGGCCGCTTCGCGACCTCCGACCTGAACGACCTCTACCGGCGCGTGATCAACCGCAACAACCGCCTGAAGAGGCTGCTCGACCTCGGCGCTCCCGAGATCATCGTCAACAACGAGAAGCGCATGCTCCAGGAGGCCGTCGACGCGCTGTTCGACAACGGCCGCCGCGGGCGCCCGGTCACGGGCCCCGGCAACCGCGCGCTCAAGTCGCTGTCGGACATGCTCAAGGGCAAGCAGGGCCGGTTCCGCCAGAACCTGCTCGGCAAGCGCGTCGACTACTCCGGACGATCGGTGATCGTGTCGGGCCCGACGCTGCGGCTGCACCAGTGCGGCCTGCCGAAGCTGATGGCCCTCGAGCTGTTCAAGCCGTTCATCATGGCCCGGCTCGTCGAGCGCAAGTCGGTGCAGAACATCAAGGCGGCCAAGAAGATGGTCGACTCGATGATCCCCGAGGTGTGGGACGTGCTCGAGGAGGTCATCCACGAGCACCCGGTGCTCCTCAACCGCGCGCCGACGCTCCACCGCCTGGGCATCCAGGCGTTCGAGCCGGTGCTCGTCGAGGGCAAGGCGATCCAGGTCCACCCGCTCGTCTGCTCGGCGTTCAACGCCGACTTCGACGGCGACCAGATGGCGGTCCACCTTCCGCTGTCGGCCGAGGCGCAGGCGGAGGCCCGCATCCTCATGCTGTCCTCCAACAACATCCTGTCGCCGGCCCACGGGGCTCCACTGGCCACGCCGACCCAGGACATGATCCTGGGCGCCTACTACCTGACGTACGGGCCCGAGGCCGACGAGCTGGCGCAGATCGACCCGGCCAAGCACGAGCCGCGCCCGCACGTGTACCGCACGGCCCAGGAGGCCGAGCTCTCCTACGAGCACGGCATGGTCAAGCTCCACGATCTGGCCGAGTACCGCTCCAACAAGGCCGAGGGCGGCGGCCACGTGCTCACCACGGTCGGCCGGATCATCTACAACGACCGCATCAAGCGCGCGCTGGCCGAGGCGCTGGGCGACGAGTTCGACGTCGCCGAGTACGAGTTCGTCAACCGCTCGATGCGCAAGCGCGACTCGGTCGTCCTGGTCGACCAGCTGGTGCAGACCTACGGCGCCGGCACGATCGCGCAGGTGCTCGATGCGTTCAAGGACCTCGGGTTCAAGTACGCGACCCAGGCCGGCATCACGATCTCCAAGAACGACGTGGTCGTGCCGCCGAACAAGGGCGAGATCCTGTCCAAGTACGAGGGCGAGGTCGCCGAGATCCAGGACTCCTACGACATGGGCCTGATCACCCAGGAGGAGCGCCACGAGGCCGTCACGGACAAGTGGAACGAGGCCACCGACGAGGTCGCGAAGGCCATGGAGGACAACCTCGACACCCTCAACCCGATCTACATGATGGCCAACTCCGGGGCACGCGGGTCCTTCAAGCAGATCCGCCAGCTCGCCGGGATGCGCGGCCTGATGGCCAACCCGAAGGGCGAGATCATCGAGCGTCCGATCAAGTCCAACTTCATGGAAGGACTGTCGGTGCTCGAGTACTTCATCTCGACCCACGGCGCCCGGAAGGGCCTCGCCGACACGGCGCTGCGCACGGCCGACTCGGGCTACCTCACGCGGCGCCTGGTCGACGTGGCCCAGGACGTGATCATCCGCCAGGAGGACTGTGGCACCAACGAGTTCGTCGAGGTCGACGTGTTCAAGGCCGGCGGTGCGCCGAACGACAACCTGATCGGCCGTTTCGCCGCGAAGTCGCTCAAGACCAAGCGCGGGCGTGCGCTGCTCAAGTCCGGGCAGGAGATCGATCGCGCCGAGCTCGCCGAGATCGCCGAGGCCTTCGAGCCCGAGCGCGACAAGGGCGAGGCGATCACCGTGCCGGTTCGCTCGGTGCTCAAGTGCGAGGCTCCCACCGGCGTGTGCCAGGCCTGCTACGGCCGCTCGCTCGCGAGTGGCGCGGTGGCCCAGATCGGCGACGCGGTCGGCATCATCGCCGCGCAGTCGATCGGCGAGCCGGGCACCCAGCTCACGATGCGGACCTTCCACACCGGCGGCGTCGCCGGCGCGGACATCACGCACGGCCTGCCGCGCGTGGTCGAGCTGTTCGAGGCGCGCAAGCCCAAGGGCCTGGCCAAGATCGCCGAGGTCGACGGGAAGGTCGCGGTCGAGGAGACCGACAAGGCGCTCACCGTGATCATCACCGACGCGGGCGGCGAGGAGCACAAGCACACGTTCCCGCGCCGCACGCGGCTGTACGTCGAGCACGGCCAGAAGGTGGAGGCCGGGACCCAGCTCAACGAGGGCTCGCTGTACCCGCACGAGCTGCTGGCCATCCGCGGGCGGACCGAGACCGAGCTGTACATGGTCCGGGAGGTCCAGGAGGTCTACAAGTCCCAGGGCGTGGACATCAACGACAAGCACATCGAGCTGATCGTGCGCCAGATGCTCAAGAAGGTCCGGGTCGACCAGAAGGGCGACACGGACCTGCTGCCGGGCCAGTTCATCGACCGGCACGAGTACGCGCGGATCAACGCCGACGTCAAGAAGGCCAAGGGCGAGCAGGCCCAGGCCGAGGAGATCGTCCTCGGCATCACCAAGGCCTCGCTCAACACGGACTCCTTCCTGTCCGCGGCGTCCTTCCAGGAGACCACCAAGGTGCTCACGGACGCGGCGCTCGAGGGCAAGATCGACCGCCTCAACGGGCTCAAGGAGAACGTGATCATCGGCAAGCTGATCCCGGCTGCGACCGGGTTGAAGCGCTACCGCCGAATCGAGATCGAGCCCGCCGAGCCCCTCCCGCGCGCGATCGACGAGGTCGGGATGCTGGAGGACGGGGCGTTCGCGGCCGAGCTCGGCCTCACCGACGGCGAGGACGCGCCCGCGTTCGGGGCGTCGTTCGAGTCCGACCTGTCCGACCTCGAGGCGATGGGGACGGGCGATGGCGAGGGCTTCGCCGAGGAGCTCGCGTCGTTGGATGTGCCGCCGGGCGACGACGACAAGAAGAAGGAGTAGGGCTCAGGGCTGAGGCTGAGGGCTCGGGATGAGTTCTCAGTTCTCAGTTGCCAGGGACTCGGCCCACTGCTCGAGGTGGGTGACGTGATGGTCCGTGATGCCGGTGGGTGGCTCCGTCGTCAGTAGGAGAGTGGGCCCGGGACGCTCCCGGGCCCATTCCTGACAGCCGGCGCCGTGGTCGTCGTCGATCCAGGCCAATGGGCGGTCCGGGCCCGCGTGGGCGTCGATCGCGTCCAGCTTCCAGTGGCGATCGCCCCAGCCGGGAGCCCCGGAAAAGGTGAGATGTTGCAGCGGACCGGGTAGGCCCAGGGCATGGGGCAGGTACTCGTTTGCGCGTTCCTCCCAGCCGGTGCACCAGACGAGTTCGTAGTAGGAAGCCAGGCGACGCAGGTGGTTGCCGGCGACGGCCGAAAGGTAGTGCAGGATGCCGTCGACGGTGAGGAAGGAACCGGCTGGACGTTCGTCCGGTTCGAAGCCGAATAGCGAGATCACACCGTCCACATCGACAAGCAGCAGAGGTTTTGCTTCATTTGCAGGCATTTTCAAGTGACCATCGTTACGCGACATCCCCGTTCGAGGCTCGCTAGCCTTTTGTGCTCTGCTTGGGCCATCAAGCGGGAAGCCGGCGAAACCGATAGCACACACATCGGGTTCGTCGCAGGCCCCGGCGGAACGATTCCCATCCCATGACGCTTCAACTCGGCATCTTCATGGCGCTTGCCTGCGCCTTCGCGACGAATCTCGGGTTCCTCTACAAGTACAGAGGGGCCCGCGACGCGGCGTCCGTCGACATTCGCCACCCCGTGCGCTCCGCCGGTTCGCTGTTCGGCTCGAAGTGGTTCGCCATCGGCATGCTCGTGGCGACCGGGGCGTGGGGCTTCCACGTGGCCGCGCTGGCGCTGGCGCCGATGAGCGTGGTGCAGGTGGTGCTCTCGGGCGGCGTCGTGCTGCTCGCCGTCATGGCCGAACGTCTCTTCGGCCTCGAGGTCGGGCTCCGGCAATGGGCGGGCGTCGCCTTCACCGCCGTCGGACTGATCCTTCTCGCGGCGACCCTCCCCGCCACCGGCGGATCGCACTCGCAGTTCTCGCTGACCGGGATGATCGCCTTCGAGGGCGCTCTGGTCGGCGCCGGCGGCCTGCTCATCATGGGCAAGCGCCTGGGCGGCCCCGCAGAGCATCACGGGATGATGCTGGGCGCGGCCGCCGGCATCCTCTTCGGCGTCTCCGACATCGCGATCAAGGCCATCACCGGAGTCATGGGCGATGCCGGTCTCGTCGCCGGGCTTCTCAGCCCGTGGACCCTCACCGCCGTGATCGCATCGGTCGCTGCGTTCTACGCCTCCGCCCGCGGGCTTCAGGACGGCGAGGCCGTCCCCGTGATCGCGGTCACCGGCACCGCCGCAAACGTGGCCGGGATCGCCGGCGGCATCGTCGTCTTCGGCGATCCGCTCCCCGGCGACCCGATGGGCATCGTCGTCCAGGTCGCCGCCTTCCTGATGGTCGTCGCCGCCGCCGCGCTCACGCCGGCGCCCGTGCGCGCCGTCGGTCACGCCCGCGCGTAGCTCTAGCTCGAGCCGGCGCTTCCCTCGAGCAGCACCCGCGTCGTCAGCGCCGGGTCGTCGGAGAACGGCACGTGGCCGCAACCCGGCAGGCTGACGTGCGCCGCTTCGGGGCGCCGGGCGCGCGCTCGGGCGGCCTGGCGGGGAGATAGCAGCCGGTCGCGGGTACCCCACGAGATCGTCACGGGCGCGTCGACGGGCTCGGCCCACCGGTACTCGCCAACCAGGGCGTCGCGCACCGTCGGTCCGAAGCCGCGGCACGACACCAGATTGCGGGTGGCGTGGAGCGCGTCCTCCGGGCGCTGTCGCCACGGGCGCCCGAGGTATTGGGCCTGAAGCAGGGTTCGTCCCACCGCGCTCCGCAGCAGCCCGGGCACGCTCGAGACCAGGGGGCCCGCCAGCCTGCGGGTCGCCCGCAGGGAGGCGCGGCAAAAGGCCGCCTCGCGCGCCGTCCAGAAGCCGATCGGCGAGATCGCGGTCACCGAGCGCGCGCGCCCGAGCCGCGCCATCTCGTAGGCGACCGCACCGCCGAGCGAGAAGCCGGCGACGTGGGCGTCGCGGAGCTCGAGGCGGTCCAGAAGCCCGGCGACCGCCTCGGCGAATGCCTGCGGCGTATGGGGTGACGCCGGGGAAAGCGGCGGCGACGCGCCGAAGCCCGGAAGGTCGGGCGCAATGACGTCCCGATGCGCCGCCAGGCCCTCGAGCACCGGCCCGAAGGCCTGCCAGTGGCTGCCGGTCCCGTGTACGAGCACCAGCGGCTCGCCGGCGCCGGCACGGTGGTGCGCGAGCTCCATCGCCGTGAACTCTATGCGTGCTCCATTCCGGACAACCGGGCACGGCGAATCTGTCCGCGCCGAGGCTGGCGCCGCCTCCGAGCGGGCGCTACCGTTGTACGCAGAGGCAAACGACGACCGCGAGGAGGCGGATCGCGCACATGGCCACCACCGAACATTCCGCCACGGCCAAGGGCAGTCTCCAGGAGCTGGCGAAGCGCCACCTGTGGATGCACTTCACGCGGTTGGGCGCCTACGCCGACCACGACGTTCCCATCATCGTGCGCGGCGAGGGCTGCCACGTCTACGACGAGCACGGCAACCGCTACTTCGACGGCCTGTCCGCCCTGTTCTGCGTGAACATCGGCCACGGCCGGGCGGACGTCGCCCAGGCCGGCGCCGACCAGGCGCGAGAGCTCGGCTTCTACACCAACTGGTCGTACGCGCACCCGCGCGCGATCGAGCTGGCGGCCCGCGTGGCCTCGCTCGCTCCGGGCGACCTCAACCGCGTGTTCTTCACGAGCGGCGGCAGCGAGGCGGTCGAGACCGCGCTCAAGCTCGCGCGGCAGTACCACAAGCTCACGGGCAACCCGAACAAGACCAAGGTGATCGCGCGGGAGATCGCCTACCACGGGACCACGCTGGGCGCGCTCAGCGCCACGGGCATCACCGGGCTCCGCACGCCCTTCGAGCCGCTCGCGCCGGGAGGCTGCCACGTCCCGAACACCAACCTCTACCGCATGCCGGAGGGGATGACCGCCGACGGCTTCGCCGAGGCCATCGCCCACCGGATCGAGTTCGAGGGGCCCGAGACGGTGGCCGCCGTGATCCTCGAGCCGGTCCAGAACGCCGGCGGCTGTTTCACGCCCCCGGACGGCTACTTCCAACGGGTGCGCGAGATCTGCGACGAGTACGACGTTCTCTTCATCTCCGACGAAGTGATCTGCTCGTGGGGCCGTCTCGGCGAGTACTTCGGCGCCGACCGCTACGGCTATGAGCCGGACATCATCACGACCGCCAAGGGGATCACCAGCGCCTATGCGGCGATGGGTGCCGCGATCGTCTCCGACCGGGTGTCCGCGCCGTTCCTGGAGGGGACGAACACCTTCATGCACGGCATCACGTTCGCCGGGCATCCGATCGCCGCGGCCGTCGCGATGGCCAACCTCGACGTCTTCGAGCGCGAGGGGGTCATCGACAACGTGCGCGAGAACGAGCCCACCTTCCGGGCCGCGCTGGAGTCCCTGCGGGACATCCCGATCGTCGGCGACGTTCGGGGAGCCGGGTACTTCCAGGCCATCGAGCTGGTCAAGGATCGCGAGACCAAGGAGTCGTTCGACGTCGAGGAGTCCGAGACCCTTCTCCGCGGCTTTTTGTCCGGCGAGCTGTTCAAGCGGGGGCTCATCTGCCGGGCGGACGACCGCGGCGATCCCGTGATCCAGCTCTCGCCGCCGCTGATCGCCGGGCCGGCGGAGTTCGACGAGATCATCGGCATCCTGCGCCCGGTGCTCGAGGAAGCGTCCGAGCGGATGCACTGCCACGGTGGCCTCGCGCCGCCGGACGGCAGCGAGACCGTCGGACGACGCGCCGGCTGACGGATCCGAAATGCTCACGCTCGCAGAGCTGCTGCGCGACCTCGACCTCGGCCTGCTGGCCGGCGGGGCCAATGCGGACGCTCCCGTGCGGTGGGTCCACATCACCGAGCTGCTCGATCCGACTCCGTGGCTGTCCGGTGGGGAGCTGCTGCTGACCACGGGAATGCAGCTCGAGAGCGCGAAGCGCCAGCGCGAGTTCGTCGCCCGCCTGGCCGATCACCAGCTCGCCGGGCTCGGCGTCGGGACCGGGTTCGCCCACGACGAGGTGCCCGCGCCGATGCTGAAGGCCGCCGCCGAGCGCGACTTCCCCGTCTTCGAGGTTCCCTATGACCTGCCCTTCATCGCGCTGACCGAGAAGGCGTTCACGCGCTTGGTCAACGAGCAGTATGCGGTGCTCCAGCGCAGCATCGCGGCCCACGAGCGCCTGGAGCGGATCGTGCTGGCCGAACGCGGCCTGGACGCCGTGGTCGCGGCCCTGTCCACGCTGATCGGCGGCGCGGCCATGGTGTTCGATCCGCGCGGCGAGCCGCTCGTGTCCCGCGCGTTCCGCAAGCCGATCGGCGGCGACGTGGTGACGACGCTCTCGCGCGAGTTGCGCTCGCGGAGCCGCGCGGGCCAGCGCCGCGGGTTCGTGCCCAACGATCCGGCGCTCGGCGACGGAGCGATCGCGCTGCCGATCGCGACCGGCGGGGCCTCGTCGCCGAACGGCAACCCGCCGCAGGCGTGGCTGGTGGCCGCGAAGGACGGCGGCGGCCTGACGGAGTTCGACCGGCTCACGCTTCACCAGGCGGTCACGATCGTCGCACTGGAGCTGCTGCGCCGGCGAGTCGCCGAGGAGACCGAGCGGCGTCTGGCGGGTGACGTGCTGTCCGAGCTCGTCGCCGGCGAGGTCGCCGGCCGCGAGCTCACCCGGCGGCTCGAGCCCTTCGGCATCGGCGAACGAGCCATCGCGATCGTGCTCGCTCCCGCCCCCAACCGGGCTGCGGCGGTCGAGGCGGCCCTCGGCGTGGCCGTTCGGGAGCAGGTCGACGCCGGCCTGGTCGCCGCCCACGGGCCCCTGGTGTGCGCGCTGCTGCCCGCGGGCGACGAGGGCGAGGAGGAGCTCTTCGCCCTCGCCGAGCGGATCACCGAGCGCCTGCCGGCCGGGGCCGACGACGAGCCGATGCGCGCGGGCGCGGGCCGCGCCGTGCCCGCCTCCGAGGCGCGTCGCTCCTACCACGAGGCGCGCTGCGCGCTGGAGGCGAGCGCGTTCGCGAGCGCGGCGAGCGTCGTGAACGGCAACGGCGACGGGAGGGACGGGGACGAGCGCGGTGCGGCACCGCCGGGTCGCGTGGCGACGTACCGCGACCTCGGGTCCTTCCAGCTGTTGCTCTCGCTGCAGGACGACGACGCGCTGCGGCTGTTCTGCGACTCCATCCTCGGTCCGATCGAGACCTCGGACGGCCACTACGGCGACGAGCTGATGCGCTCGCTCGAGGCCTTCATCGAGTGCAACGGTCAGTGGGAGCGCGCGGCCCAGCGGCTGTACTGCCACCGCCACACGCTGCGCTACCGCATCCGCAAGGTCGAGGAGCTGACCGGGCGCGATCTTGCCAACGCGCGCGACCGGATCGAGTTCTGGCTGGCGCTGCGGGGGCGGGAGCTGACCGCGTGAGGGTCGCCGTGCTCGGCGCGGGCGGCACGATCGGCCCCGCCCTCGTGCGCGACCTGGCGGAGTCGGAGGAGGTCGACGCCCTGACGCTGCTGGACCGGGACGGCGAGCGCGTTCGCGCCGTGGCCGACGCTCACGGCAGGGGGAAGGCGACCGCCGCGGCCGTTGACGCGTCCGACCCACAGGCGCTCACGCTCGCGATCGAGGGCGCCGGCGTGCTCGTCAACGCGGCGTCCTACCGGATCAACCTGCATGCGATGGACGCGTGCATCGTGGCCGGCTGCGGCTACATCGACCTCGGCGGCCTCTACCACGTCACCGCCCGGCAGCTGGCGCGCTCCGACGAGCTCGCCGAACGCGGCCTGCTCGCGGTGCTGGGCGCCGGCGCCGGGCCCGGCAAGACCAACGTCATGGCCGCGCGGGCGGCCCGTGAACTGGACCGGGTCGCGCGCGTGCGCTGCGCCTCGGCGGGCTTCGATGCCGACCCGCCGCCCGGGTTGGCGGCCCCGTACGCGATCCAGACGCTGCTCGACGAGCTGACCGTCCCGGCCATGGTGATGCGCGCCGGCGCGGCCGAGGAGATCGCGCCGATGACCGACGGCGGCACGATCGCCTTCCCCGACCCGGTCGGCGAGCGGCCGTCGCTGTACACGCTGCACTCGGAGGTGCTCACGCTGCCCGAAAGCCTGGCGACGGAGGACGCCGACTTCCGCCTCGCGCTCGGGCCGGGCGTGCTCGACCGCCTGATGCCACTGATCGGTCGGCCCGCGGACGAGATCGCCGCGCTCCGGCCGCAGCCGCCCTCGGCGAGGACGTACTCCGCTCAGCACGTGGTGGTGGAGGGAGAGAAGGACGGTGTCCGCACCGAGGTCGCGATGACGGCGCTGACCGTGCCCAACGAGGCCTGGGGTCTGGGCGGGGGCATCATCTCCACCGCCTCGGTGGCCGCCGCGACGGCCCGGCTGTACGCCGGGGGCCGCATGCCCCACGTCGGCGCGATGCCGCCCGAGCGCTGTCTCGAGCCCGAGGCGTTGTTCGAGCAGCTGGAGTCACGCGGGTGCACGTTTTCGCTGCAAGCCCGTCAAGTGACGCAAAGCGAGGCCACATGACCGCGAAGATCGGGGTTCCCGCCGAGATCAAGGCCGACGAGTACCGCGTCGCCATCACGCCGTCGGGCGTGCGGGAGCTCGTCGACGCCGGACACCAGGTGTTCATCGAGCACGACGCCGGGGAGGGGTCGGCAATCGGCGACGAGGCCTACGCGGCCCAGGGCGCGGTGATCCTGCCGACGGCGGACGACGTGTTCGCCGAGGCGGAACTGATCGTCGGCGTGAAGGAGCCGCAGCCTGAGGAGGTAGCGCGCCTCGAGCCCCGCCACACGCTGTTCACCTACCTGCACCTGGCCCCGGCGCCGGAGCTCACGAAGGCCCTGGCCGACACCGGTGCCACCTGCATCGCCTATGAGACGGTCGAGGACCGCGACGGCCGGCTACCGCTGCTGGCGCCGATGTCGGAGGTCGCCGGCAAGATCGCCACGCAGGCGGGCGCGTTCATGCTCGAGAAGCCGCTCGGTGGCCGGGGGATCCTGCTCGGCGGCGTGCCCGGGGTGGCGGCCGCGAACGTCCTCGTGATCGGCGGCGGCGTGGTCGGCATGAACGCCGCCTTCATCGCGATCGGCATGGAGGCGGACGTGTTCGTCTACGACCGCAACATCGACCGGCTGCGCGAGCTCGACATCATCTTCGGCGGCCGCTGCTCCACGTGCTACGCCTCGACGCTGGAGATCGAGCAGCGCCTGTCCGAGGCCGATCTGGTCATCGGCGCGGTCCTCATCCACGGAGCGCGGGCCCCGCGCGTCATCACGCGCAACCAGCTCGGGCTGATGAAGCGCGGGTCCGTCCTGGTGGATGTCTCGATCGACCAGGGCGGCTGCTTCGAGACCTCGCGGCCCACGACCCATTCCGACCCGACCTACGAGGTCGACGGGATTCGCCACTACTGCGTGACGAACATGCCCGGGGCGACGCCGATCACCTCGACCTACGCGCTCACGAACGCGACGCTGCCCTACCTGCTCGACCTGGCCAACCTCGGCGTCCGCGCGGCGGTGACCGCCAACCCGGGGCTCGCGCGCGGCGTGAACATCGCCGGCGGCCACATCACATACGCGCCCGTCGCCGAGGCGGTCGGGCTGCCCTACACGCCGCTGGAGGAGGCGCTGTCCGCGAGCGAGGCGGCCTGAGCGCCCCGCCGCCCACTGCTACCATCACGCGCCGCATGCCGACCACCAGCCAGCTGATCCGCAAGGGCCGCAAGTCGCCGACCAAGAAGGTCACGACGCCCGGCCTGAAGTCCGGAAAGGGCCGCAAGAAGAAGGTCGCCGCCCCCCAACGGCGCGGGGTCTGCACGCGCGTGTACACGATCACCCCCAAGAAGCCGAACTCCGCGCTGCGCAAGGTGGCGCGCGTGCGCCTCACCAACGGCATGGAGATCGGCGCCTACATCCCCGGCGAGGGCCACAACCTGCAGGAGCACTCGGTCGTGCTCGTGCGCGGCGGCCGCGTCAAGGATCTGCCGGGATTCCGCTACAAGGTGGTCCGCGGCACGCTCGACGCCTCCGGCGTCAGCGACCGCAAGAAGGCCCGCTCGCAGTACGGCGTGAAGGCCAGGTAGAAAAGTGCCGCGCCGCGCTGCCGCCCAGGTTCGGCCGATCCCGCCGGATCCGGTCCACCGGTCCAAGCTCGTCCAGCAGGTCATCAACAAGGTGATGCTCGACGGCAAGAAGTCCACCGC
>DASYIJ010000081.1:0-3268 GCA_035997675.1 Solirubrobacteraceae bacterium | reverse complement strand
CGAGGATCTCGGCTGGATGTGCATCCGCTCATGGCGCTTCGGCGCCGATGACCGGCCCGCCGGGGGCTTCGGCTCGCGCGACGAGCTGCTGGAGGCCTACGCCGCCGCCGGCGGGCGCGAGGTCACCCGGGAGGAGCTGCGCTTCTGGGAGGCGTACGGCAACGTGCGCTGGGGCGTGATCTGCCTCGTCCAGGCCGACGCGCACCTCTCCGGCGCCGTTCAGTCGCTGGAGCGTGCCGCGATCGGGCGCCGCACCTGCGAGCCGGAATGGGACCTGCTGGCGATGATCGGGGAGGGCTGAGGGATGCAGGATCGCCCCGACGCCGACGAGCTGGGCGCGGCGCTCGCGCGGTTCCTCCTGGAGCAGGTGCGCCCGGCGGTGCCCCGCGAACTGCGATTCCAGCTGCTGGTGGCGGCCAATACGGCCGCGATGCTCGGGCGCGAGGGGGCGGGCGGCGACGCACCGGGCGCCGAGCGGGCTCGGCTCGCCCGGCTGCTGCCGCAAACGCCGGACGAAGCTCGCGACGCGCAGGGCGAGCTCGCGCGAGCGATCCGCGCCGGCGAGCTCGACGACCGCTGGGACGAGGTCGCCGCGGTGTTGCGCGAGTCCGTGCGGGCGAAGCTCGCCGTCGCCCACCCGGGCTACGACCGTCTGGCCGACGACGGCCGCGGCTGAGGGGCGAAACTTCCGCGAGGCTGCCCTGTTGAGGGCATACGTGGAGCCATGCGGGGCCGTCAGCCGTCTGTTCATCGTCGCGTGCGCGCTTGTCGCGCTGGCCGCGGCGGCGCCTGCCGCCGCCTCGGCCGCGTCGATCACGATCGACGACGTCACTCCATTGGAGGGCAACTCGGGCACCACGACGGCGAACTTCGTGGTGCACCTCTCCGCCAACGCGCCAGCGGGTGGCGTGACCGTGAACTACACGACGCAGAACGGGTCAGCGACCGCACCGGCCGACTACACCGCCGCCAGCGGGACGGCGACGATCGCCGAGGGCACGAGCACCGCCGTGATCCCGATCCAGATCGTCGGCGACACGCTCTCGGAGGGGAACGAGACGTTCACGGTCAAGCTCTCGAACGCATCGGGAAGCAACACGATCACCGACGACACGGCGACCGGCACGATCATCGACGACGACCCGCTGCCGTCCCTGCGCGTCAACGACGTCAGCGTCACCGAGGGCAACACGGGCACTCGAAACGCCACCTTCACCGTGACCCAGTCGGCGCCGGCCGGCCGCGACGTGACGGTCCACTACGGGACCTCCGACGGCAGCGCCAAGGCGCCCGCGGACTACATGCCCGTGTCGGGCACGCTCACCATCCCGGCGGGCTCGACGTCGCGGACCGTGACCGTGCCCGTCCGCGGTGACACGATCGACGAGAACACCGAGACGTTCAACCTCAACCTGTCGAGCGCGAGCGGGGCGAGCATCGCCGACTCGCGGGGGGTGGGCACGATCCGAGACGACGACGGCGCGCCGCGGATGACCGTGGACGACGGGCGGGTGCGTGAGGGCGACCGCGGCCTGACGCGGATGCTGTTCGTCGTGCGGCTGTCCCAGGTCAGCGGCAAGACGATCACCGTGAGGTACGCCACCGAGCGGCGCTCGGCGATCTCCGGAAGCGACTATCAGGGGACCAGCGGGACGCTGACCATTCCCGCCGGCGCCGCCACGGGCGTCGTCGCGGTCAACGTCATCGGCGACACGCGTCCCGAGGCCGACGAGAACTTCAACCTCAGGCTCTCCGGCGCCCACAACACGTCGCTGCGCGACTCGCTTGCGGTGGGCACGATCATCAACGACGACTTCCCACCGCGCCTCTCGAGCTTCCGCGTCTCGCCGAGCGTCTTCCGCGCCGCCGGCCGCGGCGGCAGCGTCGCGGCGCGCCCGATCGGGACGACGGTGCGTTTCCGGCTCTCGCGCGCCGCGCCGGTCGTCTTTCACGTCCAACGCGCGCAGCTGGGCCGTCGGGTCGGCCGGGCGTGCGTCGCCCCGCGGCGCTCCAATCGGAGACGACCCGCCTGCGTGCGCTACGTGACGCTGCGCGGGAGCTTCACGGTGGCCGGGAGGGCCGGGGCCAACGTCTTCCGCTTCACGGGACGGCTGCGCAACCGCAAGCTCGCCCCGGCGCGCTACCGCCTGGTGGCGGAGGCCGGCACCGCGGGCCTGCGCTCACCCGCACGCGCGGTGCGCTTCCGGATCGTTCCCTGAGCGCCCGCGGAGAGTAGGCTCCGTCGTCCGCAGCGGCGAGAGCAAAAGGAGCAAATCACATGGCGTGGGATTTCTCGACGGAGCCCGAGTTCCAGGCGCACCTGGACTGGATGACGGAGTTCGTGCGCGAGGAGATCTGGCCGATGGAGACGCTCGACCTCGACCTCGATCAGATCGAACGCGCCATGGCGCCGCTGCAGGAGCAGGTCAAGGAGCGGGGACTGTGGGCGGCGCACCTGGATCCCGAGCTCGGGGGCCAGGGCTACGGCCAGGTCAAGCTCGGGCTCATGCACGAGGTCCTCGGAACCTCGCCGTACGCGCCACTGGCCTTCGGCAATCAGGCGCCGGACTCCGGCAACTCTGAGATCCTCGCCCTCGTCGGGACGCCCGAGCAGAAGGACCGCTGGCTGCACCCGCTCCTCGCCGGCGACCTCAAGTCGGCGTTCTCGATGACCGAGCCCGAGACGGCCGGCTCGGACCCCACGCTCCTGCAGACCCGGGCGGTGCGCGACGGCGACGAGTGGGTCATCAACGGCCACAAGTGGTTCTCGTCCAACGCCTCGATCGCGGACTTCCTGATCGTGATGGTCGTCACCGAGCCCGAGGCGCGGCCCTACCAGCGCGCTTCGATGATCATCGTGCCGACCGATACGCCGGGCGTCGACATCGTGCGCGACGTCCCGACGATGGAGCATCCCACTGAGCAATTCGGCCGCTACGGCGGCCACGCGGAGATCTACTACCGCGACGTGCGCGTGCCCGCCGAGAACCTGCTCGGCGACGAGGGGGCGGGGTTCCTGATCGCCCAGCACCGCCTCGGCCCGGGGCGCATCCACCACTGCATGCGCTGGCTCGGCGTGTCGCGCCGCGCGTTCGACATGCTCTGCGAGCGCTCGCTCTACCGCGAGGCGCGCGGCGGCCCGCTCGCCGACAAGCAGACGATCCAGAACTGGATCGCCGACTCCGCGGCGCAGATGCAGGCCGCGCGACTCATGACGCTGCACGCGGCGTGGAAGATGGACACCGAGGGCGCGTCGGCTGCGCGCCAG
>DASYIJ010000037.1:0-2009 GCA_035997675.1 Solirubrobacteraceae bacterium | reverse complement strand
GCCTCGGGGTCCACGGCCAGGCGGCGGTCCAGCGCATACTGGCCACCGCGCGCGACGCCGGCGCGCCCGGCCCCGACTCGACCTACGGCGCCGGGATCGTCGACGCGCGCGCCGCGGTCGCCGGCCTCGGTGCCGGGGGTGGAGGCGGCTCGACGGGCGGGAGCGGCGGGCGCCCCGGTGCCGGCAGCGCCGCGTGGGTGCGCATCGCCTCGGTCCAGCGCATCGCCTACGTGCTGCGCCACGGGCTGCGCGTGACCTGCACGGCGGCCGGGCGCGGCCGCTGCCGCGTGCGCATCCGTCTGGGGCGGCGCACCGTCGCCACCGCCTCCCGGGCCGTCCGTCCGGGCCGCCCGGTCGTCGTCACCGCGCGGCTCGATCGGGCGACGCGGCGGGCGCTCAAGAACGCCCGGCGCGCGCGCCTGAGCGTCCGCGTGACGCTTCCGGGCGTGCGAGCGATCAACCGCACCGTCACCCTCGTGCGCTGATCCGGGTCAGTCCGGCGTGGTGCGCAGCAGGTATTCGCGCAGCGCGGCGGACGACCGGATCCGGCCGCGGTCGTACACGGAGATCCAGCGCACGCGGCCGCCGCGCACGCCGGCGATGACAGGACTGGTGCGGCTGGGCGCGTAGACCGCGACGCCGCCCATCCGCAGGCGGACGACCGGCCGGCGCCATCGGCGCCGGAGCGCGCTGGTCCCGAGTCCGGGCCGCACGCGGCGGTAGCGGTAGGCCGGCGAGTCGGTGTAGACGAGCGCGGTCGGCTCGTCGCCGGCGCCCGCGCCCCCGGCGTCGCCGCTGCGGTCCCCCGGCTGGCCGACGAGGTAGGTGGTGCGGTCGTTGAGGCAGTAACGCAGGAAGCCGCGCCGCACCTCGCCGGGCGTGCCCATCAGATCGCGCACGCGGCGCTCGCGGTCACCGAGGGCCACCGCCCCCAGCGCACGGGTCGAGACGGTTCCGTTCGGAGCCGAGCACCGCGGTACCGGCTTGCCGGGGCCGTACACCGCGGTCCGGTTCGTATTGGCCAGCGCCACGCAATGCGGGTCCGCGGGAATGGAGTTGTGCGTGATCGTGCCGCCGGTGCCCGGGCCGAAGTAGCGCGCGTAGTCGGCCGGGATGCCGGGGATCGCGCTCGGGTCGTACGTATGGCCGTTGAGGTTGAAGTTCGTCACCCACACGCCGCCGTCCCCGGTCGCCTTGTCGAAGAAGTAGTGCCCGTCCCACTCGTACGTCTTGGTGGACGGATCGCCCTGGACCACCGACCCCCGCCAGTGATCGGACTGGAAGTAGAAGCACTTCGGCGAGGCGGCGGCGACCCGCGCCGGCTCCTTCGTGAGGAAGTCGACGACCCCGAGGTCGGTCACGTTCTGGCGTCGCTTGTCGAACTCGACGCAGAACGGATCGGCGTCGGGATGCGGGAACGCGGTCCCGTAGCCCGCGTTCTGGAGCTCGCAGTGGAACGGATTCGCGCCGTTCCAGCCGGTGGGCGGCGCGAGTGCTCCCGCGGGCGCGCTCGCGAACAGCCAGAGGGCCGCGGCGATCGCGGCGACGAGAGCTCCCCTGCCCGGGCGCATCGGCCGATTGTAAAACGAACGTCGCCGTTCGTGCGACGCTCAGGGCGCGGCGTACAGAGCCTCGATCTCCTCGGCGTACTTCTCGGCGATCGGGCGTCGCTTGAGCTTCATCGTCGGCGTCAGCTCGTCGCCGCCCGGGTCCCACTCCTCCTCGAGAACGCGGAAGCGCTTGATCTGCTCGACCCGGGACAGGCGCTCGTTGGCCCGCCGGACGCCCTCCTCCACCGCCTCGACGATCGCCTCGGCCGCGGCCACCGCCCCCAGCGCCTCGTCGCCGGCGTCGTTTCCGGCCGCGAACGCCGCCGTGCCGTCCGGATCGAGCACGATCAGCGCGACGTTGTAGGGCCGGCGGTCGCCGATCACGCAGGCCTGGCCGATCAGCGGGCTGGCCGCCTTGAGCGCCGCCTCGATGTTGGCCGGCGACATGTTCTTGCCCGC
>DASYIJ010000077.1:0-4093 GCA_035997675.1 Solirubrobacteraceae bacterium | reverse complement strand
CGTCACCGGCCGGTCGCCCAGCGTCTCGCCGAGGTCCTCGAAGAAGCCGCGGGCCGCCTCCAGCGCCGCGTCGCGCGGCCCGTCGCGCAACTCGAGCACGTCCCCCAGCAGGACGAGGTGGTCCACGCCGTCGAGCGCCTCCAGCAGGGGCGCCCGCAACTCGGGCCGGCGGGCAACGTCGGTGCGCGCCTGCGCGCCGAGGTGGAGGTCGGAGACGACGAGCGCCGTCACGCGGCGCCCAGCTCGCGCGTCCGGCTCACTTCTGGTCGGCCAGCGCCTTGCGGATCGTCTTGGGCAGCATGAAGCGGACGTCCTCCTTGATCACGTCGAACTCGGAGACGTCCTCGGTCCCGCGGGCACGGAAGAAGTCGACGAGCTCCTGGACCAGCAGCTCGGGGGCGCTCGCGCCGGACGTGATGCCGACGACGCGCGCGTCCTGGAGCCATTCGTCCTCGACCTGATCCGCGCTGTCGATGAGGTGTGACGCGGCGCCGTGATCGCGGGCGACCTCGACCAGGCGGTTGGAGTTGGATGAGTTTCGCGAGCCGATCACGAGCACGAGGTCGCAGTGCTCGGCCATCTGCTTGACCGCCGCCTGGCGGTTGGTCGTGGCGTAACAGATGTCATCGGTGCGCGGCCCGGTGACGTTGGGGAACCGGGCGCGCAACCGGTTGATGATCGCGCGTGTCTCGTCCACCGAGAGCGTGGTCTGGGTCAGGTAGGCGAGCCTGTCCGGGTCGTCGACCTCGAGCCGGTCGACGTCCTCCTCGGTCTCGATCAGGACCATGTCCTCGGGCGCCTCGCCCATGGTGCCCTCGACCTCCTCGTGGCCGGCATGCCCGATGAGGACGATCGTGTAGCCCTCGGCGGCGAACTTCTTGGCCTCGACGTGGACCTTGGTGACCAGTGGGCAGGTGGCGTCGATCGCGAACAGGCGCCGCTCGGCCGCGTTGGCGTGGACGGACGGCGCCACCCCATGGGCGGAGAAGACGACCGTCGACCCCTCGGGCACCTCGGTCTCCTGATCCACGAATACGGCCCCGCGCTCGCGCAGCTCCTCCACGACGTGCTTGTTGTGGACGATCTCCTTGCGCACGTAGACCGGGGCGCCGTAGAGGTCGAGCGCGTGCTCGACGGTCTGGACGGCGCGGTCGACGCCCGCGCAGTACCCGCGCGGGGCGGCCAGGAGCAGCTTCTCGGGCGCGGCCACCCGTGTCTCGGTGGAAGCCATGCGTCCCTCAGTGTACGAAGGCGAAGATCCCGCCGTTGGCCTCGCCCTGGAGGCCCAGTTCACGCACCGCCTCGGCCACGCCTGGGAAGTCGGGGTGGCCGTAGTCGTGCAGCGCGACGACGGCGCCGTCCGCCAGGCGCGGCTCCCACGCCCGCAGCTCGGCCACCGTCGCCGCGCGCTCGTGTGTGGAGTCCACGAACAGCATCTCGACCCCGCCGGGGTGATCCGGCGCCCCGGCGGCGCCGTCGGCCGCCACGAAGCGGATGCGTTCGCGCACCCGTGCAGGCACGAGCGCCAGGTAGTCCTCCCGGTGGTCGTGCACCACCGGGTCGTAGGACGTCACGCGCCGCTCGGAGTCGGCGAGGCCGAGCGCGATCGCCGTCCAGGCCGGGCCGGTGCCGAGCTCGACGACCTCGCGGCGCCCGCGGGCGAGGCGCAGCAGGGCGGCCAGGTCGGACGGCGCCGCCGCGGCCTCGAGGCCCCAGGCATGGCCCGCGCGCCTGGCCATGCGCCGGGCCCGCCATTGGAAGAGCGCCACGCGGGGCGGAAGCCCGCGCAGAGGGAGCGCGGAGGTCATGCGCCGAACGCTAGTGCCACACGCAACGCACCGTTTCGGGTAGCGTCAGCCGTGATGAGGAGGGGAGTCGCAGCCGTCGTCGTGATCTTCGTGCTCGGATGCACGTTCGCCGCCGCCGCCTTCGCGGCGCGGTTGTCGATCCCGACCGCGGCCAAGCTGGCGCACACCCTCGAGGCCAAGCAGCGCCACGACCGCGGCGTGCGCAACCAGAAGCTGGGCCCGGCGCGGCGCACCTCCGACGAGCGCGTGACGTTCTCCTACAGCGAGCTCAACGCGGCCGGCGATTTTCGCTGCCGCTCCACGATCGTCGTGCGGATCAACGCCAACGGCGACAAGTACATCGCGTCCTTCAGCGGGACGCACTGCGCGCACGTCTAGGCCCTAGCGGCTCCGCTCGCGGCGCAGCAGCTCGACCAGCGCCTCACCGGCCGCGTCCAGGCTGCGCTCGGACACGGCGCTGAGGTTGTCGCCGCGCGTGTGGAAGGGCGGGTAGTCGAAGTCGATCAGGTCGATCGCCGGCAGCCCGGCCGCCACGAACGGCGTGTGGTCGTCCTCGATCACTCCCCGCACCCGGTTCGGGAACACGCTCCCGACGCCGACGCGGCGCGCCGCCGCGCGCAGGCGCGCCCACAGCGCGGAGTCCGAGCCGCTCTCGCGCGGGAGCGAGAGCCGGCGGTCCGCGACGAAGTCCACCACGACGACCTCGCGCAGGCGAGCGGCGTGGGCGCGCGCGTACGCGCGGCTGCCGCGGAGCCCGGCCCGCAGGAAGTCGCTCGAGCCGCGCGGGCTCTCCTCCCCGTCGAAGAGCGCGAAGCGCACGGCGCGGTCTCCGGGGCCACGGCCTCGCGCAAGGGCGCGCGCCAGCTCCACGACGGCCGCCGTGCCGCCGGCGCCGTCGTTGGCCCCGACGAAGCCCGGCAGGTCCTTCGTGTCGTAGTGGGCGGCGACGAGGATCGCCGGCTCGCGCCCGGGCAGCGTCCCGACGACGTTGCGCAGGCCGCCGGGCACCGGCTCGAGCGCTCCGGCCGGAAGCTCGCGCCGCAGGCGCTCGGCCAATCGTCGCGACGCCGACGACCCCGCGGGCCGCGGCCCCAGCGCCACCTGCGCCTTCAGCTCACGAAACGCCCGCGCACCATCGAACCGATCAACCGTCGCCCGCGGAACCCCACTCGACGACCCCCCGCCACGAAACAGCGCGAAGTCAGTGGCCGCCAGCGCAATGAACAGAGCGGCCACAACAACCTGAACGACCAGAGCAGCAACAAGCAGACGCACTAAGAACTAAGAACTAAGAACTGCCGTTCTCAGTCGTTCTGCGTAACAAGCTCGAGCAGCCCCGCGAACTTCTCCTGTGCCGCCGCGCGGCGCGTCGGCACGTGCTCACTCGGCACCCCGTCCGCGGGCGGTTCGTACCCGCGCAGGATCTGCCTCGCGACCGAGGCTCGGTGCACCTCGTCGGGCCCGTCATAGAAGCGGGCCGCCCGCGCGTAGCGGTACATCGCCTCGAGCGGGAGGTCGGTGGAGTAGCCGAGCGACCCGTGCGCCTGGAGCGCGCGGTCGACCACGTTGCACAGGACGTTCGCGCCGTAGAACTTGATCAGCGAGATCTCCTGCCGCGCGGCCGACGCGCCCTCGGTGTCCATCTTCCACGCCGCGTGCAGCGTCATCAGGCGAGCCGCCTGCATCTCGGCCGCCGAGTCGGCGATCCAGTTCTGGACCGTTTCCTTCTTGGCGAGCACCGAGCCGTGCGCCTCGCGGTAGAGCGAGCGCTCGCACAGCATGTCGAAGGCGCGCTTGGAGACGCCGAGCCAGCGCATGCAGTGGTGGATGCGGCCCGGACCGAGCCGCTGCTGGGCGATCAGGAAGCCCGCACCCGGCGCGCCGAGCAGGTTCTCGGCGGGCACGCGCACGTCGCGGTAGTAGATCTCGGCGTGGTTTCCGAGCTTGCCGAACGAGCCTTCGATCGGGTGCTCCATCGTCCCGATGTCGCGGACGATGTTCACCCCCGGCGTGTCGGCCGGCACGATGATCATCGAGGCGCGCTGGTGCGGGCGCGCGTCGGGGTCGGTGACGACCATGACGATCAGGAAGTCGGCGATCGACCCGTTCGTCGAGAACCACTTGTGGCCGTTGATGACCCACTCGTCGCCGTCGCGCATGGCGCGGCTGCGCAGCTGCGTCGGGTCCGACCCGGCGGTTTCGGGCTCGGTCATCGAGAAGGCGGACTTCAGGTCGCCGGCCAGCAGCGGGTGCAGCCAGCGGTCCTTCTGCTCGGGCGTGCCTGC
>DASYIJ010000322.1:0-1642 GCA_035997675.1 Solirubrobacteraceae bacterium | reverse complement strand
TCGGCGTCGCCGTAGGCCGCGTCGAGCTCCTGCTCGGCCGGAAGTGGGCGCAGCTGCATGTGTCCGCAGGCCGTGCACCGCACGATGTCGCCGAGCGCGGTGCCGAACTGGTCGGTGGTCGGGATCAGGCCGTCGTCGCCGAGCTCTCCGGCGACGCGCAGGTGCGAGACGAGGTCACGGCCGCCGCAGGCGGCGCAGGCCTCAACGGAGTTCGCGGGCGGCATCGCGGCAGCGTAGCCCGCCCACCCCGCGCCCTTTACCCTGGTCCGCCTCATGTCCGGGGCACGAGTCGCGTGAAGATCGCCGTCCTCGGGGCGGGCGTGACCGGTCTCGTCAGCGCGTACCGGCTCGGTCGCCGCGGGCACACCTGCGACGTCTACGAGCGCTGGCCCGGGCTGGGGGGCCAGGCCGCGACGCTGCCCGTCGGCGACGGGGTGCTGCTGGAGCGCTACTACCACCACCTGTTCACGAGCGACCGCCACATCGCCGGCCTCTACGACGAGCTCGGCATGCCCGACGAGCTCGAATGGCGCCGCTCCAGCGTGGCCACGTTCACCGACAACCGCAGCTGGGCGTTCAATTCCCCGCTTGACATCCTGCGCTTCAAGCCGCTCAAGCTGCGCTCCCGCGTGCGCATGGGCCTGGCGGTGCTGCAGCTCCAGCGCAGGCACGGGGAGGACTACTCCCCGTTCGAGCACGAGACCGCGCGCGATTGGATCGAGCGCGAGATGGGTCCCGAGGCGTATGCCCGGGTGTGGGGCCCGCTCCTGCGGGCGAAGTTCGGCGACCGGGCCGATGACATCGCCATGCCGTGGCTGTGGAGCAAGTTCACCCTGCGGCGCAAGGTGCGGGGCCGGGAGGCACGCGAAGAGCGCCTCGGCTACCCGCGCGGCTCGTTCGAAACCCTGTTCACGGCGCTGGCGGACAGAATCGAGGCGGCCGGCGGGCGCGTGCTGATCGACCGCCCGGCGGCGAGGCTGGACCACGACGGCGAGGCGTTCGAGATCGTGGCCGGCGCCCCTGGCTCGTTTCGCGCGGGGCACGATCCGCGGGCGTTCGAGGCGCCGTCCGCGCCGGCGCGCTACGACGCGGTGGTCGCCACCGTCCCCTCCGACGTCTTCCTGGCCCTGCTCACGCCGCGACTCGCCGAGCGCATCGGCGGGGCCTACCTCGAGCGCGTGGGCGCGATCGAGTACTTCACCGCGTTGTGCCTGCTGCTCGAGCTCGACCGGCAGTTCTCGCCGTTCTACTGGACCACGATCGCCGACCCGGGGCTGCCGTTCGTCGGCCTGATAGAGCAGACGAACTTTGCCCCGCCGGAGCGCTACGGCGGCCGGCGGTTCCTGTACGTCGCGAACTACCGCACCGCGGGCGACCCGCTGCTCGACCTCGACGCGGACGCGTTGATCGAGCGCTATCTCCGCGGCCTACGGCGCGTGAACCCCGACTTCTCGCCCGACTGGATCAAGCAGCGCTGGCTGTTCCGCGAGCCCGCGGCGCAGCCCATCGTGACCGTGGGCTACGGGGATCGGATGCCCCCGCTCGACACGGGGATGCCGGGCCTCGTACTCGCGAACACGACGCAGATCTATCCCGAGGACCGGGGGACGAACTACAGCGTCCGCCTGGCCGACGACGCGGT
>DASYIJ010000308.1:0-12414 GCA_035997675.1 Solirubrobacteraceae bacterium | reverse complement strand
CGGTGCAGGCGATGCGCGCGAGCGACTACCTGATCTCCACCTACCGGTCCCACGGCCACGCCCTGGCCCGCGGGACCGAGCCCGAGCGGGTGATGGCCGAGCTGTTCGGCAAGGAGGGCGGCCTGTGCCGCGGGCGCGGCGGGTCGATGCACATGTTCGACCTGCAGCGGCGCTTCATGGGCGGCTACGGGATCGTCGGCGGCAACCTGCCGATCGCGGCCGGGTTCGGCCTCGCCTCCGACTACCTCGGCACCGAGGACGCGACGCTGTGCATCTTCGGCGACGGCGCGTCCAACCAGGGCACGTTCGGCGAGACGATGAACCTGGCGGCCCTATGGAACCTGCCGGTCGTCTTCATGGTGACCAACAACCAGTTTGGGATGGGCACCTCGCTCGAGCGCCACTCGGCGGTCACGGACCTCCAGCGCAAGGGCGAGTCGTTCGGCGTCCCCGGCCTGCGCTGCGACGGCATGGACGTCGTCGACACGCACGCCGTCGTCTCCGAGGCGCTGCGCATCGCCCGCGAGGAGCGCCGCCCGACCCTGGTCGAGGCGGTCACCTACCGCTTCCGCGGCCACTCGATGGCGGACCCGGAGGAATACCGCACCAAGGAGCAGGTCGAGACGTGGCGGCGCCGCGACCCGATCGCGACGTTCGGCGAGCGGCTGGTGTCCGAGCGCGTGCTCGGCTCCGAGGAACGCGACGAGCTGGACCGCAGCGCGCAGGCCCGGGTCGACGAGGCCGTCGCGTTCGCCGACGCGTCACCGTTCCCCGAGGCCTCGTCGCTGTACGACGACGTCTACGTGCTGGGCGACCAGGTCCAGGGCTGGTACTCGATCGACGAGCGCTCCGCCGGCGTGCATCGCGGGGAGGACGAGGGATGACGGTCATGCGCTACCGCGAGGCTCTGAACAGCGCCCTGCGCGAGGAGATGCACCGCGACGAGACGGTGATGCTCATGGGCGAGGACATCGGCGTGTTCAACGGCGCGTTCAAGGTGACGGCCGGGCTGCTCGACGAGTTCGGCGAGCGCCGCGTCCGCGACACGCCGATCTCGGAGAACACCATCGTCGGGATGGGCGTCGGTGCGGCCATGACCGGGCTGCGACCGGTGGTGGAGCTGATGACGATCAACTTCTCGCTTCTCGCGTTCGACCAGATCGTCAACCACGCCGCCCACATCCGCTACATGTTCGGCGGCCAGGCCAAGGTCCCGCTGGTGATCCGCATGCCCCAGGGCGCCGGCCACCAGCTGGGGCCGACGCACTCGCACTGCCTCGAGGCGATGTTCCTGCAGGTGCCGGGGCTGCTCGTCGCCGTCCCCTCGACGGCGGCGGACGCGAAGGGCCTGCTCAAGGCCGCGATCCGCGACGACAACCCGGTGATCTTCATCGAGCACGAGTACCTGTACGGCCAGCGGGGGGACGTTCCCGAGGACGGGGACCACGTCGCCGACTTCGGCCGCGCGGCGATCCGCCGCGAGGGCGCCGACGCCACGGTCGTGGGGATCTCGCGCATGGCGGTGACGGCGGAGAAGGCGGCGGAGGTGCTCGCCGACGAGCACGACGTGGATGTCGAGGTGATCGACCCGCGGACCCTGCGGCCGCTGGACCTCGACACCATCCTCGCCTCCGTGCGCAAGACAAACCGCTGCGTGATCGTCGAGGAGGGCTGGCCGCACGGCGGCGTCGGCGCGAACATCGCCGCGCTCGTGCAGGAGCAGGCGTTCGACGATCTCGATGCCCCCGTGGCGCGTGTCACCGGGGCCGATCTGCCGATGCCCTACTCCAAGCCGCTCGAGCAGATCGCCTTCCCGCACGAGCCCCAGGTGGTCGAGGCCGTGCTCGCAACCTTCCGCGATCTCTGAGTACGGGTACCATGGCGCCGGGTGCCGGGCAGGCTCGCCGCAACGGAGAGGGTCAGGCATAACGCACGACATCCCCACCCGGGGTGCTCTGGATCCACGGACGGGAACGGACGCAGTCCGCGCGGGCGCTGAGCCCGCCATCAGCATCGAGCGCGTCGCGACGCGCCTCTTCGACCTATCCGTGGACCTCCTCGTGACCGTGGGATTCGACGGCTTCATCAAGCACGCCAACCCGGCCGTCGAGCGCACGCTCGGCTGGACCGTCGAGGAGCTGCGCGCGCGCCCCTATCTCGAGCGGGTGCACCCCGACGACCGCGATCGCACCGCGGCCGAGGCGAACGCGCTCGCGAGCGGGAGCCACGAGACCCGCGACTTCGAGCTGCGCCTCGCGCACCGGGATGGAGGTTGGCGCTGGATCCTGTTCAGCGCCCAGGCCGGCGCGCAGGAGCAGCTGCTCTACGCGGTCGGCAAGGACATCACCGACCGACGCGAGGCCGAGGAACGCTTCAGCACCGCATTCGAGAACTCCGCCATCGGGATGTCGATGACCGGCATCGATGGACGGTTCCTGCAGGTTAACCGCGCCCTGTGCGAGATGACGGGGTACTCGACGGAAGAGCTGACCGGGCGGGCGGTGCGCGACATCACCCATCCCGACGACGTCGACGACTCCATCGACGCGATACGGCGCATGGCCGGCGGGGAGATCGACGCGTGGCGGGCGGAGAAGCGCTACCTGCGCCGGGACGGTTCCCACCTGTGGATCTCGCTCTCGACCTCCGTGGTTCCCGGGTTCCGCGACGCGCCGCTCTACTTCATGTCGCAGATGGAGGACATCTCCGAGCGACGGCGGGTGCAGCAGGAGCTGCAAGACGCCGCCCGGCGCTTCGAGACGGTGACGGAGTCGGTCAACGACGCGATCGTGTCCACGGAAGAGGACGGCCGCGTCGCATTCTGGAACGACGGCGCCCGCAGCATGTTCGGCTATGAGCCCGAGGACATCCTCGGCAAGGACCTGACGACGCTGATGCCCCAGCGCTTCCACGACGACCACCGGAAGGGGTTCGCGCGGTATCTGGAGACCGGACAGGCGCACGTCATCGGCCGCACCTTGGAGCTGGTCGGATTGCACAGCGACGGCACGGAGTTCCCGCTCGAGCTCTCGCTGGGCGAGTGGCGCCGCGGAGAGGGCCGTGCCTTCACCGGCGTGATCCGCGACCTCAGCGAGCGCAAGCGCACCGAGCGCTATCTGGCGGCGCAATTCAGCGTCGCCTCGGTCCTCGCCGAGAGCCCGTCCATCGAGGACGCCGCCCCACGCTTCCTCGCCGGCATCGGCGAGAGCATGGGCTGGCAGTTCGGCGGTCTGTGGACGCCCGACCCCGACGACCGCCACCTCCACTGCCGGGCCGTCTGGCACGAGGCCGATGCACAGGTCGAGCCCTTTCGCCAGGCCACCATGGAGCTCTCGCTCGCCCGCGGCAAGGGGCTGCCGGGGCGCGTGTGGGAAAGCGGCGAGCCGGTGTGGATCCGGGACGCCGGGTCCGAGCTCAACTTCCCGCGCGCCGATGCGGCCATGCGCAGCGGGCTGCACGGCGGCATCGGGCTGCCCCTGCTCAGCGGCGGCGAGATCGTCGGCGCCGTCGACTTCTTCAGCCCGCACATCCAGGAACCCGATCCCGCCCTGATCGACCTGATGGGAACCATCGGCGCGCAGCTGGGCGGGTTCGTCCAGCGCAAGGATGCCGAGGCGGAGCTCGCTGCGACCGCCGCCGAGCTGCGCACCCGCGCGACCGAGCTCGAACGCTCGAACGCCGACCTGGAGCAGTTCGCGTACGTCGCCAGCCACGACCTCTCCGAGCCCCTGCGAATGGTCTCCGGGTTCTCGCAACTGCTGCAGAAGCGCTACGGCGGAAAGCTAGACGCCGAGGCCGACGAGTTCATCGGCTACACCGTCGACGGCGTGAACCGGATGCAGACTCTCATCGACGACCTTCTCGCCTTCTCACGCGTCGGCCGGGGGGACCGCGAAATGACCGAAGTCGACGCCGGAGCCGTCGCGCGGCGGGCGCTCGAATCGCTGAGTGCGCCGGTCGCCGAGACCCACGCAGAGGTGGCGATCGGCGAGTTGCCGACCGTCCGTGGCGAAGAGCGCGAGCTCGGCCAGCTCTTCCAGAACCTGATCTCCAACGCCCTGAAGTTCCACGGCGAGGACCCGCCCCGCGTTCGCGTGGCGGCCGAGGTCGAGCCGGGCGGCCGCGAGTGGGCCTTCGCCGTGGCCGACAACGGCATCGGAATCGAGTCGCACCACGCCGAGCGGATCTTCAAGATGTTCCAGCGCCTGCACGGCCGTGACGCCTACCCCGGGACGGGCATCGGCCTCGCCATCTGCAAGAAGATCGTCGAGCATCACGGCGGGCGCCTCTGGGTCGAGCCCAGCCCCGAGGGCGGCAGCGTGTTCAAGTTCACGCTCGCGGCATCCGAAGGGGATAGTCGATGAATCGTTCCGGCCCCTCCGAGCCCGTTCAGATCCTGCTGGTCGAAGACAGCCCCGGCGACATCCGCCTGACCCGTGAGGTGCTGCGCGACGCCAAGATCGCCAACGAGCTGCACATCGTCGGCGACGGCGATGACGCGATGGCGTTCCTGCGCCGCGAGGGTGGCTACGCCGAGATGCCGCGCCCCGACCTGATCCTGCTCGACCTCAACCTCCCGCGCAAGGACGGCCGCGAGGTGCTGGCGGAGCTCCGGGACGACCCCGACCTCCACCTCATCCCGGTGATCGTGCTCACCACATCGGCGGCGGGGGAGGACGTGCTGCGCTCCTACGACCTCAAGGCCGCCTGCTACATCACCAAGCCGATCGACCTGGACGAGTTCATCGCCGTCGTGCGGTCGATCGAGACCTTCTGGCTCAGCATCGTGCGGCTGCCCCAGCCATGATCCCGCCGGCCTCGGCCCTTCCGATCGGCGACGTCGCCGCTCCCGAAATGGAGCGGCTGCGGGTCCTGCTCGTCGAGGACAACCCCGGCGACGCCGTGCTCGTGCGCGAGATGTTGCGCACGGCACTCGACGGCCATGTCGACGTCGTCCATCTCGAGGCGTTGTCGGAGGCCCGCCGGCAGGTCCGTGAGTTGGATGCGGCGTGTGTGCTGCTCGACCTCTCCCTACCCGACGCGGTCGGCCTGGAGGCGGTCACGCAGATGCAGGCGGCCGCGCCCGACATCCCGATCGTGGTCCTCAGCGGCATCGAAGACGAGAGCCTGGCGCTCAGGGCGGTCGCCCACGGCGCTCAGGACTACCTGATCAAGGGGCGGGTGGACGAGGTGCTCATCTCCCGCTCGATCCGCTACGCGATCGAGCGCAAGCGAGCCGAGGTCGCGCTCGCCCACCAGGCGCTGCACGATCCTCTGACGGGTCTCCCGAACCGGGCGCTGTTCCTGGACCGGCTCGAGCAGGCTCTGGCGCGCGCCCGGCGCAGCCCCGTCGGCATCGCCGTGCTCTTCCTGGACCTCGACCGGTTCAAGGTGGTCAACGACTCGCTCGGCCACGAGGCCGGCGACCGACTGCTCGTGGACGTGGCACATCGCCTGCGCGACGTCGTGCGCCCCGGAGACACGGTCGCCCGCTTCGGCGGCGACGAGTTCACGATCCTCTGCGACGTCCGCGGCGAGCATGACGCGGTGCTGATCGCCGAACGCGTGGCCGCCGCGGTCGAGGCGCCGTTCACCCTGGACGACAACGAGGCCTTCCTCACGGCGAGCCTGGGCATCGCCCTCACCACGGAGCACGAAGCCGCGCGCGGCGAGGCACTGATCCGCGACGCGGACGCGGCCATGTACCGCGCCAAGGAGCGCGGGAAGTCCCGCTACGAGTTGTTCGACTCGGCCATGCGCGCTCGTGCGGTGGAGCGCCTGGCCGTCGAGAACGAGCTGCACCGTGCGCTCGACCGGGGTGAGTTCCGGGTCTTCTACCAGCCGGCCGTGGACCTCCAGACGCGTGAGACGGTCGGCGTCGAGGCGCTCGTCCGGTGGCAGCACCCGGAGCGCGGGCTCGTCGGCCCGGACCAGTTCATCGCGCTGACGGAGGAGACGGGTCTGATCGTCCCGCTCGGTGCATGGGTGCTTCGCGAAGCGTGCCGGCAATGGAGGCAATGGGAGCAGTCCGGGATACGCATCCCGCGGATCTCGGTGAACCTGTCGACGCGCCAGCTCGGTCAGCCCGATCTCGTCGATGCCGTGGTCGACGTGCTCGAGGAGACGGGCATGGACCCCGGGCAGCTCTGGCTGGAGATCACCGAGAGCACGGTGCTGGAGGACACCGAGTCGGCTCTCGTGACCCTCGAGGCGCTCAAGGGCAAGGGGGTGCGCATCTCGCTCGACGATTTCGGGACGGGGTACTCGTCGCTCGCGCTGCTCAAGCGGCTGCCGGTGGACGAGCTCAAGGTCGACCGCTCGTTTGTGATGGGGCTCGGCCGGGACCCGCAGGACTCGCCGATCGTCTCCACGGTGATCGGGTTGGCGGAGGCGCTCGGACTGGCCGCCATCGCCGAGGGCGTTGAGACCGCGGCCCAGGCGGACGAACTCCTTCGGATCGGTTGCCGCTTCGCCCAGGGCTACTACTTCGCGCGGCCGCAGCCGCCCGAGCGCATGACCGCACTGCTCCGCAGCGGCCTCGACATCGGGGACGACGGCGGCGCCTGACCGCGGCGGCCCGGGCCGCGCCGGGTTGTAGGCTCGGGTCGTGGCCGACGTCGTCATGCCCCGCCTGTCGGATTCCATGGAGGAGGGCACCATCCTGCGCTGGCTCAAGGCCGACGGCGACGAGGTAAGCCACGGCGACGAGCTGGTCGAGATCGAGACCGACAAGGCGACGATGACCTATGAGGCCGACCAGGACGGCGTGCTGCGGATCATCGCCGCCGAGGGGGCGACGCTGCCGATCGGCGAGGTGATCGCGAGCATCGGAGACGGCGGCGGACCGAACGGCGGCGACCCCGCGGCCGCCACGGCGCCGGCCGAGACGCCGGAGGTCGAGGTCGACGAGCCCGAGGCACCCGTCGCCGGGCCCGCCGGCGAGCACGGTGCGGCGACCGCGGCGACGCAGGACGCACCCATCCCCGCGGTGCCCCCCGCGCCGCCGGCCGCGTCAGCACCCGCCGCGGCGGCCGCGCCCCCATCCCAGCCAGTGCCCGCATTCGCGTCGCAGCCCGGTGAGCGGGTCAAGGCCTCCCCGGTGGCTCGCCGGATCGCGCGCGAGCATGGCGTGGACCTCGCCGCCCTCAGCGGCAGCGGCCCCGGCGGGCGGATCGTCAAGGCCGACGTCCAGGCCGCGGCCACGCCGGCTGCTGAGCCCGCGGCCGCACCGGGCCCCGCGCCCGCCGCCCCCGCACCGGAGCCGGCCGAGTCCGCGCCGGCCCAGGCCCCGCCCGCCACCGCGCCGGCCGACGTCGCCACCGTCAAGGGCGACGTCCGCGTGCAGGAGCTGACGCGGGCCCAGCAGGTCATCGCACGGCGCATGGCCGAGGCCAAGGCGACGGTCCCCGAGTTCACGCTGCAGGCCGAGATCGACATGTCCTCCGCGGTGCAGGCCCGCGCCGACATCAAGGCGCTCGCCGCCGAGGGCGGCGTCGTGCCGTCCTACAACGACATGGTCGTGAAGGCGGCCTCGCTCGCGCTGCGGGAGTTCCCGCGAGCCAACGGCTCGTACCGCGACGGGCACTTCGAGCTCTACTCGCGCGTCAACGTCGGTGTCGCGGTGGCCGGCGAGGGCTCGCTGGTCGTGCCCGTGGTGTTCGACGCCGACGCCAAGCCGCTCGGGCGCATCGCCCGAGAGACGCGGACCCTCGCCGGGCGCGTGCGCGACGGCAGCATCACGCCGCCGGAGCTGTCGGGCGGCACCTTCACCGTCTCCAACCTCGGCATGTACGGCGTGAGCAACTTCACCGCCGTGATCAACCCGCCGCAGGCCGCGATCCTCGCCGTCGGAGCGCTCGTCGAGCGACCGGTCGTCCGTGAGGGCGCGATCGTGGCCGGCCACGTAATGCCCGTGACGCTGGCCTGCGACCACCGCATCCTCTACGGCGCCGAGGCGGCCGAGTTCCTCGCGCGCATCCGCGCGCTGCTCGAGCACCCGCCCGCCCTGGCGCTGTAGACGGGCTCAGGCGGGCGACCCCTCCTGCATCTGGGTCAGCCGGATGCTGTTGCCCGACGGGTCACGGAACCCGGAGTCGATCCCGTATGGGCGCTCCTCCGGCGCCTCGGTGAATTCGACGCCTCGGCCCTTGAGCTCCTCGTAGGAGGACTTCACGTCGTCGGTCGTGAGGAAGATCGTCCCCGCGAACCCCTTCGCCATCAGCGTCCGCACCTGCTCGGCCGTGTCCGCGTCCATGACCGGCGGGCCGGGGATGGCCATCAGGGAGATCGCGACGTCGGGCTGCCCCGCCGGTGCGACCGTGAGCCAGCGGAAGTTCCCGAGCTCGGGAACCGTCACGTCGGCACGAACCTCCCAGCCGAGCTTGCCGGTGTAGAACGCGAGCGCCTCGTCCTGGTCGTGCACCCACAGCTGGGCGCTGTTGAGCGTGATCATCTGGGTCCTCCTGGGTCGGCGGAATGGTCGCCGGCCAAGCTAGCCAGACGCGGATCCGTTGTCTTCTCCAAACGTGCTGCGTTGCGGGCGCCCGTACGCGCGCAGGACGCACGTCGGGACGTGCGCCTGGTGAGCGGCCGGCGGGAAGGCGGAGCGGTAGACGGTCGGCGATACGCCGAAGCTGCGGTTGAAGCTGCTGGTGAACGAGCCGACGCTCTTCAGCCCGACCGAGAAGCAGATGTCGGCCACCGAGCGATCGGTGTTCCGCAGCAGCGCGGCGGCACGCTCGAGGCGACGAGTGAGGAGGTAGGCGTGCGGCGACTCGCCGAAGGTGCGCCGGAACTCGCGGCTGAAATGGGCGCGCGACAGCCCGGCGGCGCCGGCCAGATCGTCCACCGCCAGCGCCTCGAAATACCGGGCGTCGGCGAGGTCCTTGGCGCGCAGCAGGTGGCGGGCGGGCGGTACGAAGGCCATGCGCTGACAGGCTAGGGCACGACCGTTCGGTACTCCGTGTTCGGCGAGCGGTCAGGGTCCGCGCGCACCGCCGGCGGGGCCTGGGTGGTCCGCACGAAGACGCAGAACGCGCGGCGCGGCCGGCCGTCGGGGACGCAGGTCCGGTAGAAGCCCTTCGCCAGCCGGATCGTGTCGGCGGCGCCCATCCGCGAGCGCACGGCGGGCGGGGCGTTGGTGAGCAGGAAGGCGCGAGCCGCGGCCCCCTGGACGCGCACGTCGCGCTGCGCGCGCTCGACCGCCGGGCGGTGCAGCAGGCCCCCCGCCAGGAGCATCCCGGTGACCGCGGCCAGCAGCGCCGCGCCCGTGTAGTCGGCCGCGACCGCCTTCGGGAGGTCGGGGCGGCGGCGGCGCAGCAGACGTCCGCTCAAGGGCGCCACGACGGCCACGACGAAGAGGTTGATAAAGCCGCCGAGCAGCAGCGCGGGCACGATGCCGATCCCGTCCGTCGCGATGGGCAGCGCGTGCAGGAGGACCGCGTCCGCGACGGTCACCACGACGAAGGCGGGCCACATCCACGCACCGCGCAGGCGCCAGCGCAGGCGGGTGAGCGACGCGCGCTCCATGCTCAGAGGGTAGATCGCGGGGAGTAACCTCGACGCATGCCCGGAACCGAGCTCCTCGTCTGCCACCTCGGCGTCGTCGAGTACCGCGAGGCCCTCGCGCTCCAGGAGCGCGTGCGAGCCGCGCGCCAGGCGGACGAGCACGGCGACGTCCTCCTGCTCCTCGAGCACCATCCCGTCTACACGCGCGGCCGGCGCTCGGCGCCGGGCGAGCTGCCGATGGGCGAGTCCTGGTACCTGTCGCAGGGCATCGACATCGTCGAGACCGACCGCGGCGGGCGCGTCACCTACCACGGGCCGGGCCAGCTCGTCGGCTATCCGATCATGGGCGTCTCCGACGTGGTCGCCCACGTGCGGACGCTGGAGCGTGCGCTCATCGCGGCCCTGGCCGCCCAGGGCATCGAGGCCCGCGCCCGCGCGGCGGAGGGCGCGGACTACACGGGCGTCTGGGTGGAGGACCGCAAGATCGCCTCGATCGGCGTCCACGTGGCCCGCGGCGTCTCGACCCACGGGTTCGCCGTCAACGTCGAGAACGACCTACAGCCCTTCGAGTGGATCGTGCCGTGCGGCTTGGAGGGCGTGCGGATGACCTCCGTTTCGCGCGAGATCGCCGCTCCCGCCCCGGGCATCCTGGCCGGGTTCCGCGATCGAGTCACCACCGGCTTCGCCGAGGTCTTCGGCCGCACCGTGCAGCAGGTGGCGCCGGACGCGATCGGGGCCGAGTTGGGCCCTGCCCCGATCGCGTGAGCGGGCTCGCGCCCTCCTAGCTCACGATGCGGAACGCCGTCGTGCGCGCTCGCGAGGACCGGCCGAGCGCATCGAGCGCGACGATCTGCGCCTCATAGCGACCGACCGACAGTGGCAGCGCGCCGATCCGGCCGCTGAACGCGACCCGATTGTCGCCGGCCTTCCCGGAGCGCTGCAGCTGGCCGACGGCGATCCGGCGCGTACAGCTTCGCGCCCGCGCCAACCGCCTGGACGGAGCCACGCACCGCCGACCGGAGCGCTTGCCTGCGGCCAGCTGCGTGATTGCGATGCGCACCGTCGACGCCCGGTCGAGCCGGAACTTGAACGCGGTGCCGATCGGCGCCCGCTTGCGCGAGATCGTCGGCGTGACGGCAGATCCCCGCCGGAATGTCGAATTCGTCACGCCGAAGGAGCTGACCGTGGCAACCGCGACAGGAGTCTGGTTGCCGGTCCCGGCGCCGCTCACCGGCGCGGTGACAGCGACCTGCGTGCTCTGCGACTGGTTGTCGAGAGCCGCGGTCACGTTCGCCGTGCCCGGAGTGCCCGACGTCAGTGCGGACGTGGCGGCCGCGGCGGTGGTGAAGACGGGGCTCGAGATCGAGCCGAGCGTCGTTGCAAAGCCGATCGGCGTGAACGGGAACACGTTGCCGGACGGTGTCTGACCCGCCGAGTTCTGCGTCAGCGTGGCTGTAACCGCCGCGACTCCGCCGGTCTGGATCGATCCCGGCGCAGCGCTCACACCCAACACCAGGCGCGGCGCGGTGTTCACGGATGCGGCCCCCGGGCCGACGACGGTGTCGCAGCCGGCGGATCCCGGTCCGGCGTTGCATCCCCACCAGTCGTTCTGTGCGGTGATCGTCGCGGCGTTGAGCGCGAGGTTGCTCACGCCGACGGCGTTGCCGGCGATGCGATTGAAGCTGGCGTTGATGACCGACGGCCCGGGACCTCCACCCCCCGAGGTGTCGCGGAAGGCCTCGAGGCCCTTCACATTGCCGGTGATCGCGTTGCCGGTGAGGTTGACCGTGGGGAAACCGGCGTCGCCGTCAAAGGTCGCGACGTCGACGCCGAAGTTGCCACCCGAGATGGCGTTGTTCGCGACCGTCCACGTCGAGTGACCCTCGATGTACACGCCGACGTAGCGGTTGGCGTTCAACAGGTTGTTGGTCAGCTGGGCGTTGACATCGCTGAGACCGAGGACGCCGATGTCGTTCCCCGTGGCCTGGTTGCCCGAAACGGTGGTCAGGTCGGGGTTGAACAGCAGGATCCCGCCCGACTGCGTCTGCGTGTACGGGTCGGAGCCGCAGGTCGCGTGGTTGCACTCGTGCCCGGTGACGAAGTTGTTGGAGATCGTCCCCCCGGCGCCCGAGCCCAGCTGGATTCCGTTCTGCGCGATCAGGCTCTGCGCTCCCTGCCCCTGGACCGTGTTGCCGTTGATCGTCGCGGTGAGGCCCGGGCCGGTCGCGGCGACACCGTTCTTCTGGTAGTCGGCGATCGTGCTGCCGGTCAGGCTCAGGGCGTGGTTTCCGGCGGTGTTGAAGTCGATCACGCCGACGCCGGCCTGAACCCCGGAGAAAGGCCGGTTGCGAATGCGCACGACGTTGACGTCGTTGATCGCGGCGTTGGCGTCGGTGACGGCGACGCCGTCGAAGCGGTTGTTGGCGTCCCCGTTGGCGTTGCCGTCGACGGTCAGACCGCTCAGGCTCGCCGTCCCCGAGGACGGGTGGAGGTATACGAGCGGATGGTGGGGGTTGCCACCACCGGTGAAGCTGACGGGAAGGGGCCCGTCGGGCGAGAGGATTCGTGTGTTGTCCGGCCCGGCGCCCTGAATCGTGACGGCCGTGGCGACGTCGACCTGTTCGGTGTACGTGCCCGCGTGCACGTTGATCGTGTCGCCGTTGGCCGAGGCGGCAACGGCGTGCTGGATCGTGTCGTAGCACGGGATGCCGGTGGAGCTGCCGGCCTCGTCGACGCACCGCGTCGTGGCGGCTTGCGCCGAGGGAGCGGCAAAGACGGCGAGGACGACTAGGACGAGCAGCGCGAGCGGTTGGCGGCGGTCAACGACCTTCATGTGGCACCTCCCGAGCGCCTCGTCGTCCTCAAGGGGACGGTTGCCCCACCCTAACCAGAAAGCGGTAAGTCACG
>DASYIJ010000305.1:0-52466 GCA_035997675.1 Solirubrobacteraceae bacterium | reverse complement strand
CCGCCCTACGACGCCGACGGAATCACCGCGATGGCGGCGGCCGCCGTCGCCTACGACCTCCTGGGGCTGATGGTGCTCAGCGCACGGTGACGCGAAGCGTCCGCCGCTCGACGACCTTGCCGCGGTAGAAGTGGACGAAGCCGATCGCGGTCGTCCCCGCGCGGCGCGCATCGAAGGGGTAGCGGACCTCGCCGCCGGCGCCGGGTCGGTCGGCGCCGGTCCGGCTCGCGGCCCGCGGCCGCAGCACGGCCGGGTCCGGGTTCGGGGTCCCGCGCTCCCAGTCGAAGCCGATGCCGGGGTTGGTCGAGAAGGTCACGGCGAGCGTCCGGCCGTGATCGACGGTCACGGTGCCCCGGGGGTTGCGGACCGTCGTGGTGCCGCCCCCGCCTCCGCATCCGGGGAGCACCACCAGGGCGCCCGCGAGCAGCGGGACGAGCAGGCGAAGCCGCATCGCCCGCGACCCTACACGCCGCTCAGGCGGTTCCCTCGCACTTGACGTCGGCGACCAGGCAGCGCATGACGAGCTGGTCGAGGGTCGGCTGGTCCCAGGCGTTGAAGAAGTCGGCGTGCTCCGTGTACGCCGGCCCGGAGGCCAGCGTCACGCCGGGACCGCCGACCACCGGATAGGTGATGTTGATCGTGAGCTTCGGGAGGGCGATCGGGTGCCCCGGGTCACAGGTCCGCCCGCCACCGTGCCGCGGGAGCGCGTAGGCGAGGTGCGACTTGTGGTCGGCGGCGTCCAGGTCGCGTCCGTTCCAGCAGTCGGGGAAGCGGACCGTCGCGCGCAGCGTCGGACCGGCGCACAGCGGCGGGGCCTGCTGGCGCTGGATCGCGCTCTGCGAGCCGCAGCCCCAGCTGATGACGTCGAGGCTCTGCGGGCCGGTGGCCTTGCTATCGCCCGCGATCACGCGCAGCCCCGCCGGGAACGACACGACCGCCGCCGGGTCCTTGCCCGCGTCCCGGTAGTAGATCGTCGCCCCGCGCGCCGTCACGGGCTGGCCGTCGAGGAGGAGGGTGGGCACCCAGTACGCGGACCGATCGGCCGCGCGCCGGCAGGCGGTCGACGAGGCCGCCAGCGTGTCGAGGGTCGAGCCGGCGTTGGTCGACGTGTTCCCGAAAAAATCGTGCGAGTGGGAGCGGCCGGGCTGGTTCGGATAGACGATCGGGTCATCGGGAGCGCGATGGGTGTACCGGCACGGCGTCGTGAACTGGCCGGTCTGCCCCGCCCGCGGACCGGGCGGTGGAGGGAGCTGGCCGACGGCGGCGAGGAGGGCGTCGGCGATCGCCCGTTGGCCGAGGGCGTTCGGGCGAAGGTCGAAGCGGCGGCGGCACGCGCCGGTCATCCGGCACAGGCGGCGGCCGGTCAGGAGGCGGTCGAGGCGCACGCGCACGACGCCGGCTCGGCGGTAGACCGCGCGGAGATGGCGGTCCAGTGCGCGCACGGCCGCGGACGCGGCGCTGCGCTGGAATCCGACGAACGGGTCGTAGTAGACGATTCCGGCAAAGCGCGCGCGCGGCCCCGCGGCGGACTGCAGGCGCGCGAGGATCCCGGCCAGCCGGGTGTCGAGCCGGTGCAGCGCGCGGGCCAGGCACGGCCGGTCGAGCCGCCGGCCGTGGGCGCAGGGAAGCACGTCGGCGAGGCCCACATCGAGCGTGACGAGCGGGACGTTCCCGCGATTCGCGCGCAGGAATGCTTCGGCGGCGCCGACCCGCGAGCTCGCGATGCTGCGGAGCTGGAGGCTCGGGTCGCCGACGCTCAGGCGCTGGAACGCCCGGGCCGCGAAGCTCCGCGCCGGAGCCTGGCCCGTCAGCGTCCCGCCGACCGACACGAACCAGCGGGTGGCGGCTCCGGCGTTCGGCGCCGCGGCGAGTGCGAGGAGCACGACCGCGAAGCCGACCGCAACGGCTCTGGACCCGCACCGGCTCCCGTGCTGCACTCGCTCCATCCACCCCCGCCAACCCGATCGGGGTGGAGAAGTTGCGCGGAGGCGGCTAGCCCGGGATCAGGCCCTCGCCGGTGAACTCCGCGGCGGCCTCCGCGAGTGAGATGTCGGGAGGCGGCAGGATCACGTCGGACTCCTCGAGCTCGTCGTCGCCCAGCTCCGCGCCCGACCGCGCGAGCGCCAGCATCTCCGAGAACAGCCGGCGGAAGCCCTCTTCGTCGCCCGCCTGCACGAGCGCGACGATCTCGTTGTCCAGCTCGTTGAGCTTCGCGGCCTGCTCGTCCTCCAGACGGTATTGGCCCTCGGTCGCGATGCGGACGATCACTTGCTCTCACCGGCCTTCTCGCCGGCGCCGCTTCCGGCTTCGAGTGCCGGACTGGCGCCGCCGCCCGGCCCGAGCTCCGACTTCATCTTGGCCAGCTCCGCGTCGACGTCGCTGGAGCTGGTCAGCTCCTTGAGCTGGCGATCGATGTCGTCGTTGCCGCCTGACTCCAGCTGGGTCAGGTCCTCGAAGGTCCCGGCCTTCTCGAGCTCGTCCACGGCCTGGGCGCGAGCGCGCATGTTCTCGGTCTTGTCCATCGCCCGCTGCATCGCCATCCCCACGTCGGCCATCTCCTCGCCCACGCCGGTCGCGGCCTCGGAGATCTGCACCTGCGCTTCGGCGGCCGAGTACTGCGCCTTGATGACCTCCTTCTTGGTCCGGAAGGCCTCGAGCTTGGCGCGGAGCTTCTTCTCGTTCTCGGTCAGCTGGTCCTGCTGGGCCTCGAGCTCCTTGATCTGCGGGTCGAGGTTCTGCAGCTCGGACTGCGCGAGCGTCTTGCGCTCGAGCGCGGCGCGCGCCAGCTCCTCGTTCCCGGCCGCGAGCGCCTGACGCGCCTGCGTGTCGAGCTTCACCACCTGCTGCTCGAGCTTCTGGGACTGCATCTGCAGCCGCTTCTTCGAAGTGACGACGTCGGCGATCCCCTTCTTGACGTTCTGCAGCAGCTCCATCTGCTTCTCGTAGCTGTAGTCGAGCGTCTCGCCGGGGTCCTCGGCGCGGTCGAGCAGCTTGGAGATCTTTGCCTTGATGACGGTGGACATGCGCCCGGACATTCCGGCCATCGCAGCCTCCTGACGGGATCGGGGACGGAGATGCAAGGGTACCGGCCCCGGACCGTGGGGATACGATCGCCGGCGTGAACGACCGCCCCGCGTCGGAGCCGGCCGCCGTGCTCGTCAAGTGGATGGGCATCACCGACGCCAACAGCGCCGGCTTCATCCACGGCGGGACGGTGATGAAGCTGTGCGACGAAGCGGCCGGCCTGGCGGCGGTTCGCCACTCCCACCTCCGCGTCGTGACCGCCGCCGTCGATCGCATGACGTTCCTGCACCCCGTGTTCGTCGGCGACCTGTTGACGCTCAGCGCGCGGGTCAACGCCGTGTGGCGGACCTCGATGGAGGTGGGCGTCCGGGTCGAGGCCGAGAACCCGCGCACGGGCGAATCCCGGCAGACGGGGACCGCCTACTTCACGATGGTCGCCATGGACGAGGAGGGTCGGCCGACGGCCGTCCCGGATGTGCCGATCGAGAACCCCGACCAGGAGCGCCGCGCGCGCGAGGCGCAGGTGCGGCGCGCGAACCGGCTCGCCGAGCGCGACGAGCTCCGCGCGGGACGCGGGGACTAGAGCCCGGCGGGGTGGCGGGCCGTGAAGGCCGCCGTGTCGCGCATCTGCGGGCGCCAGCGCGGGCCCTCGATGCCGCGCGAGGGATACGGCGTCGTGTCGAGGCGCAGGCCGCCGACGACGGCGAACACGTGCCCGGAGCGAACCCACAGCGTGATCCAGCGACCCGCCCCGTAGGTGCCGAAGCGGAAGAACGCGGGGGCGCTCATCGGCGTCTTCAGCAGGCCCGCGGCGTGCATCGCGTAGGAGACCAGGCCCGAGCAGTCGTAACCGCGATCGTTGAAGCGCCCGTGGCCGCCGCCGTACACGTACGGCTTGCCCAGGATCGTGTTGACCGACCAGATCAGCTGCTTCACCCGGAGCGGTGCGGCGGACGGAGCGTAGGCGATGCCCTTGATCAACTTGGTGCGGGTGCCGGAGACCGTCGGGTGGGCGACGTCGCGTGCGGGAGCCGGGGTGGTCGCGGCCGGCGGTGCCGACCCCATGCCCGTCCCGCCCGTGTTGTCGGCGTGAGCGAGCGCCGGCAGGGCGAACAGGGCTGCCGCGGCGATCGTGGCTGTCGTGAAGCGACGGCGCATCTCGGTCCGCCTACGGGGTTAGCTGACGGGCTGGCGAAAGACCCAAATTCGCCTCTCACGGACCACCGTGAGATTCGCCCCGGGAACTGTGGTTCCCCCGCTCCCCCACGCTTTGCAGGGGATTCGGCGTGCGCGGCAGTGTAGCGGAGCCGTGGGTCACCTGTGGAAGGGGGTCACGGCCCCACCGGGGCCGGAGCAAACGCCCCGAACCTCCTTACGGGTAGAGCTGCTCGCCGTCCTCGTCCAGGATGATGATCGCGTCGACGGGGCAGTTCTGAGCCGCCTCCATGATGTCGTCGATCGGGGCCGCGTCCGGATCGAGGACGATCGCCGTGTCCTCGTCGTCCAGGGCGAAGACTTCGGGGACGGTGTCGACGCAGTCACCGAAGCCGTAGCACAGCGCGCGATCGACCTCGATCGCGATGCGGTTCTTGGTCGAGACCTCGGGCACGGGTGGGAAACCTTAGAAGGCCTGTCCTCGTTGGCCGGTCGGTCTGCGAACGACGGCCATCGAGGGAGGATGCGGCATGGTTTCCGCCGCGGCGCCACGAGGCACGAGAAACCCTTCGTATACAAGGACTTCTCGTGCCTCGTTGCCGGATCCCGGCCCCGGACCCTTCCTCGATGAAGCCGATGCTCAGGCGGTCGCGGCGGCCGGAGTCTCGAGCTTGCCGTTCGAGGCCTCGCCGGCGCCGGATGACGCCGCGGCCGCCTCCTCACGGTCCTTGCGCCGCTCGGCGGTCTGCATGCGGGCGATCACCAGGCGCTGGATCTGCGATGTGCCCTCGAAGAGCTGGAAGATCTTCGCGTCGCGGAAGAACTTCTGCAGTGGATGGTCCTCGGACGCGGCCTCCGGTCCGATCAGATCCATCAGCGCCGTCGTGCACCACATCGCCACCTCACCGGCCTTGAGCTTGGACATCGAGCCCTGGCCCGCGGTCATGGGGATGCCGTTGCGGCCCATCCAGGCGGCGCGGTAGACCAGCAGGCGCGCGCAATCGAGCTCCATGGCGACGTCGGCGAGCACCTGCTGCACCCGCTGCTGCTCGAGCAGCGGCGCGCCCTCCTCCTCGCGGCCCTCCAGGAAGTCGAGTGTCCATTCGTACGCCGCGCGGGCGATGCCCATCGCGCCGGCGCCGACCATTGGCCGCGTGGTCTCGAACGTGGCCAGGGCGCCGGACGAGCCGCTCCGCTCGCCGGAGCGGCCGCGCTCGAGCTTGCGCTCGAGCTTCTCGAGGCCGCCGAGCAGGTTGTCCATCGGCACGCGCACGTCCTCCAGCACCACCTCGCCGGTCTGCGACGCGCGAATCCCCATCTTGTCCTCCTTCTTTCCCAGCGAGAAGCCGGGAGTGTCCTTCTCGACGATGAACGACGCCTGGCCGCGGTGGCCGAGCTTGGGGTCGACGGTCGCGACCACGACGGTCACGTCGGCGATGCCGCCGTTGGAGATGAAGACCTTGGTGCCGTTGAGGATCCACTCGTCGCCGTCCCGCTTGGCCGTCGTGCGCAGCGACTTGACGTCCGAGCCGGCCTGGGGCTCGGTCACGGCATAGGCGCCGAGCTTGATCTCGTCGCCGAGGCCGTAGCACTGCGGCACCCATTGCGCGACCTGCTCGGGCGTGCCAGCGGACGCGATCCCGGCGGCGGCCAGCGACGAGGCGGAGAGCGCGAGCGCGATACCGGCGCATCCCCAGTGGATCTCCTCGGCGTAGAGCACCGCGGACATGCCGTCGGTGGCGAACTGCTGGATCAACTCGAGGCCGTACATGTCCCGCCGGCGCGCCTCGCGCAGCACGTCCCAGGGGACCTCCTGCTCGCGGTCGTAGCGGTCGGCCACGGGCCGGATCACGTCGGCGGCGAAGTCGTGGCAGGTCTTCTGGAACGCCAGCTGCTCGTCGGTAAGGCGGAAGTCCACGGAATCTCCTGCGGTCGCTGTTGCGTGTTGGTCGCGTATTGACTGACCAGTCAACCGGCGCGGATTGTATCGGCATAACTGAACGAAGCGTCAGTTACGAGGTGTAGATCTCAGTTCTCAGTTCTTAGTTCTCAGTTCTCAGTTCTTAGGACTGGGCGTGGGCCCTCGCTACTGACAACTGACAACTGACAACTGATCAGTTCCGGCGCGACCGGATGTGCCCGGCCGCTACGCTCCGGCCGTGCCCCGCCGCGCCCCGTACGCCGCCGCCTGCTCGACGATTGCGCTGTCGCTCGCGCTGGCCGCGTGCGGGCAGAGCAGCAGCACCAATCTCGGTCAGACGCCGTCGAGCGGCGGCAAGGGCGACCAGCCCAAGGCCGCGCAGCAGCTTGGGTTCCCGCAGTTCGCCACCAAGAACACGACGCGCGTGGGCGGGGCCGATCCGACCGCCGATGCCGCGGCGGTCGCCCAGGCGGTGTTCACCCCGGACCTGCCCAGCGCCCGACCGACCGCGGTGGCGCTCGTGGACTCCGGCGACTGGCAGTCCGGCGTGGCGGCCTCGGTCCTGATGGCCCGGCCGCTGCGAGCTCCGACCCTGCTGTCGGGGTCGAGCTCCGTGCCCGATGCGACGAAGAACGCGCTGAGCGCGCTGGCGCCGACGGGGGCCCGCCAGCTCGGCGGCGCCAAGATCGTCCGCGTGGGCTCGGTCGCGGCACCGGGCGGGCTGCGCGCCACGCCGGTCGCCGGCACCAACCCGTTCGCGATCGCGGCCAGCGTGGACCGCCTGGCGGCGCGCGCCGCCGGGAAGCCGTCGGACGTGGTCGTCGTGGCCTCGGGCGAGCGCGCCGAGTTCGCGATGCCGGCCGCAGCCTGGGCGGCCAAGTCGGGCGACCCGGTGCTCTTCGTCACCCGCAACGCGGTGCCGCCCGAAACGCGCAAGGCCCTCGCCTTCCACCAGCAGCCGAAGATCTATCTGCTCGGACCGCCCGACGTCGTGTCCGCCCCCGTGGAGAAGACGCTGCGGGGCCTGGGGACCGTCAAGCGCATCTCCGGGGCGGATGCCGTGGCCAATGCCATCGCGTTCGCTCGCTACAGCGACGGGGGCTTCGGCTGGAACGTCGTGGACCCGGGCCACGGGCTCGTGTTCGCGAACGACCAGCGCCCGCTGGACGCGGCCGCGGCCGCGCCCCTGTCCGGTTCGGGCCAGTACGGCCCGCTGCTGCTCGTGGAGCAGCCGAGCCCACTGCCCCCGGCGCTCATCCAGTACCTGCTCGACATCGAGCCGGGCTACGAGAAGGACCCGACGCGGGGGGTCTACAACCACGGCTGGCTGCTCGGCGACGGTAGCGCCATCTCCGTGGGCGACCAGGCGCGGATAGATACTCTGCTCGAGATCGCGCCGGTGAGCAACGCGTCCCAGCAGACGACCACAACGGCGAAGCCGCCGACCGGCGGCGGCAAGAAGAAGACCAGCACGTCGACGACCAGCACGTCGACGACGCCGAGCCGGACCACGACCACCACGACGACGCGCGGACCATGAGCGAAGCCGAGCACCCGGCCCGTGTCCGCGCGGGACACGAGGTCACCGTCGAGGATGTGCGCGAGCTCATGGGCGCCTCCACTCCCCACTTCGCGTTGCAGCTGCGCAACCGCATCGCCAAGCTGATCCGCGGGCTCGCGCCCGACCATCCCGCCAGGATCGAGGGCGAGCGCGAGATCGAGCGGCTCGACGGCCTCGCCTTCCTCGGCGAGACCCGAGGCGACGTGGAGCCCGGGGACCTCGACCCGCTGCCGTCGCTGACCGACCGTCCGGCCTGACGCGTGCCGGCGTCGACCCGCGTCTCGGACGCGCCCGCGGCCCTGGAGCGCGCGCTCCCGCTGGTCGACCCGGACGCCCGGCCCGCCGACGCGGAGGCGGCCGCCCACGCCGGCTACCTGGATCTGCTCGGCGGCGACGAGCCGGCGTCGACCGGCATCGCCCAGAACCTCATGCTCACCGGCGTCGTGCCGACGGTGTACGAGCGCTGGTGGAGGCCGGCGCTCGGGCGCGTCGCCAAGGGGCTTCTCGGGCCGGGGATGGCCGACGAGCACCGCATCGCGCGCCTGCTGCTGGGCCTGACGCCGGGCGACGGCGTCCTCGACGTGGCCTGCGGACCCGGCAACTTCACGCGCCGCTTCGCCCACCTCGTGGGCCAGACGGGGCTGGCGGTGGGCATCGACGCCTCACCGACGATGCTCGAACGCGCGGTACGCGACAGCCCCGACCCGTTCGGGAACCTCCTCTACGTGCGTGGCAACGCCGTCGAGCTGCCGTTCCGCGACCGCAGCTTCGACGCGGTGTGCTGCTTCGCCGCCCTGCACCTGTTCGCACAGCCATTCGTCGCGCTCGACCACATGGCCCGCGTCCTCACGCCGGGCGGGCGCGTGGCGATCTTCACCTCGTGCCGTACGCGCTCGGCGCCGCTGCGGACCGTCGACGGGCTCGTCGGCGCGCGGAGCGGGATGCGGATGTTCGAGCGCGACGAGATCACCACGGCACTGGCCGACCGCGGCTTCGTCGACGTCCGCCAGCGCATCAGCGGGCTCACGCAGTTCGTGGGCGGACGCAAGAGATAGGCTCGGGGCCATGGCCGCCGGCTCCCAGGTCGCCGAGGGCGTTCACCGCCTCGGCTCACGGCTCTTCAACTACTACCTGCTCGAAGGCGCGGATGGGCTGACGGTCCTCGACGCCGGCCTGCCCGGGCTGCGCCCGAGCCTCGACGAGACGCTGACGGCGCTCGGACGGTCGCTCGACGACATCCGGGCGGTCGTGCTCACCCACGGCCACGGCGACCACATCGGGATCGCGGAGGGCCTGCGCACGGAGGCGGGCGTGCCGGTGTACATCCACGCCCGCGACGAGGAGCTCGCGCGCACCGGGCGCCAGCCCAAGCGCGAGCGCAGCCTGGTCCCCTACCTTCGGCACGGCGCCGCGTGGGGCCTCATCGCCGGGTTCATCCGCAACGGGCGCCCGCCGAAGATCGGTGCGGTCACGACCTTCGCCGACGGCGACGTGCTCGACGTTCCGGGCCGCCCGGTGGTGATCCCCACACCCGGTCACACCGACGGTCACGTGAGCTTCCATCTGCCCGACCGTGGGGTGATCTTCGCCGGCGACGCGATGAACAGCCGCAATCCCCTGACCGGCCGCATCGGGCCGCAGATCATGCCGGGGTGCTTGAACATCTCGAGCGCCCAGGCGCTCGAGTCGCTCTCGAACCTCGAGGGCCTCGACGCGGGCACGGTGCTGTTCGGCCACGGCGATCCGTGGAACGACGGCGTCGCGTCGGCGGTCGCGAGCGCGCGCCGGCTGGGCCCGAGCTAGATCCCGGCGAGGTCGGCGACCCGCGCGCGATGCCAGCGCGCGTCGCCGAACGCGTGCGCGTTGGCCGTGCCGCGCTTGAAGAACCAGTGCAGGTCGTGCTCCCAGGTGAAGCCGATCCCGCCATGGACCTGGATCGAGGCTGCCGGCACGCGAAATCCGGCATCGGAGGCGTACGCCTTCGCCATCGACGTGGCGAGCGCGCCGGAGGCCGGCTCGTGGTCGAGCGCCCAGGCGGCGTGGTACGTGGCCGAGCGCGCGCCCTCGGTCTCGAGCAGCATCTCGGCGCAGCGGTGCGAGACGGCCTGGAAGGCGCCGATCGGGGTGTCGAACTGCTTGCGGTCCTTGGCGTACTCGACGGCCATCTCCATCGCGCGCTGGGCCACCCCGACCGACTCGGCCGCGATCGCCGTGGCGGCCGCGTCGTGCGCCGGCCGCATGATCTCCTGATCCCCGGGCAGCGGGTCCGCGGCGGCGCCGTCCACGCTCACGCGGAAGAGCTTGCGGGTCGGGTCGATGCCCGGAGTCGACTCGACGGTCACGCCGTCGGCGTCGGCGGCGACGGCCCAGTGGCGCTCACCGTCGTTGAGGATCAGGACATCCGCGCTGCCGGCGTCGGGCACCGCGGCCCATGCGCCGGTGAGCGTGTCGCCGTCGGCCTGCGCCGGTCCGTCGTCGCGGAGCATCGCCAGGGTCCCACGCAACTCGCCGGCGGCGAGCGGCGCCAGCCAGCGCTCCTTCTGCTCGTCGCTACCACCCGCCTGGAGCACCAGGCCGGCGGCGGCGCTGGAGAACAACGGCGTCGGCGCGAGCGCGTACCCGAGCTCCTCCTGCACGATCACGAGCTCGACGATCCCCAGTCCCTGGCCGCCGTGGGTCTCGTCGACGACCAGGCCCGGCCAGCCCAACGAGACGAACTCGTCCCACTGGCCGTCCGTGAAACCCCGTTCCTCCTCGGTCGCCAGCCGCCGCACCTCGGCCAGGGGGTAGCGCGAGGCCAGCAGGTCGCGGGCCGCGTCCTTGATCGCCCGCTGCTCGTCGTTGAAGTCGAAGTTCACGCGCTCAGCCGCAGCCGCGGAAGCCCGAGCACGCGCTCGGCGATGATGTTCTTGAGGATCTCGGTGGTCCCGCCCTCGATGGAGTTCGCCCGCGCCCGCAGGAACCGGTACGTCCAGGGCTCCTCCTCGAGCTGGGCCCGGGGCCCCGCGATGTCCATCGCCAGCTCGGTGAGCGCCTGGTTGACCTCCGCCCAGTGCCACTTGCCCAGGGAGCCCTCGGGCCCCGGGACGCCGTACTTCATCTGCGCCGTCAGGCCGCGGTAGGCATTGAGCCGCAGCACCTCGGACTCGATGTAGAGCTGGGCCAGTCGATCGCGAATCAGCGGGTCCTCGGCCGCGCTCCCGCCGTTGGAGGGCGTCTCGCGGGCGCGCTCCATCAGCTCGCCGAGCGCGATCTTGACCGCCACCTGCAGGCCGAAGGCCAGCGTCGCGCGCTCGTGCATGAGCGTGGTGATCGCCACGGCCCAGCCGTTGCCCTCCCCTCCGACGATGTTCTCGTTCGGGATCCGCGCGTCCTCCATGAAGAGCTCGTTGAACTCCGACTCGCCGGTGATCTGGCGCAGCGGCCGGACCTGGACGGCGTCCTGGTCCATGTCCATGAGGAAGTAGGTGAGGCCCTTGTGCTTGGGGGCGTCGCGGTCGGTGCGCGCGACGAGCATGCACCACTTCGCCTCGTGCGCGAAGGTCGTCCACACCTTCTGCCCGCTCACGAGCCAGTCGTCGCCGTCCCGCTCGGCGCGCGTCTTCACGGACGCCAGATCGGAGCCGGACTCGGGCTCGGAGAAGCCCTGGCACCAGATCTCCTCGGCGGAGAGGATCGGCTGCAGGTAGCGCTCCTTCTGGTCCTCGGTGCCATGCGCGATCACCGTTGGCCCGCCCATGGCCAGGCCGAGCACGTTGGCGAGCTGGGGAGCCCGCGCACGCACGATCTCCTCGTTGAAGATGGCCTGCTCGACCAGCGTCGCGCCGCGGCCGCCGTACTCCTGGGGCCACGAGATGCCCGCCCAGCCGGCCTCGTTCAGCGTCCGCTGCCAATCGCGCCGGAAGGCGAAGGCCGCCTCGTCGCCCTCGGGCTCCCTGCCCGGGTTGTTGGCCTCGAGCCACGAGCGCAGCTCGTCGCGGAAGGCCTGCTCCTCGGGGGCAAGGGTCAAGTCCACGGCCGCGGATCCTAGTGAAGCCGAACGCGCGGGCGAAAGCGCCTGTACTTCCGGACATGACCACTAGTACGCTCGCCCGCGTGCGCATCGGCCTCTTCCTCGCCTACTGGCCCTGGTTTTCGCTCGAGGAGCAGGTCGAGCTGGCGGCACTCGGCGATGAGCTGGGGCTGGATTCGGTGTGGATCTCCGAGGCGTGGGGCCAGGACGCGGTGTCGGTGCTCGGACTGCTCGCCGGACGCACGGAACGCATCGCGCTCGGGTCCGGGCTGATGCAGATTCCCGCCCGCCAGCCGGCGGCGACCGCGATGGCCGCGGCCTCGCTCGACGTCATCTCCGGCGGGCGCTTCCGGCTCGGCCTCGGCGTGTCCGGACCGCAGGTGTCCGAGGGGTGGTACGGCGTGCCGTTTGCCAGGCCGCTCGCGCGCACCCGCGAGTACGTCGAGATCGTGCGCATGGCCCTGGCGCGCGAGCCGCTGGAGCATCACGGCGACGCGTTCGTCCTGCCGCTCGACGAGGCCCACGGCGGCGGCGGGCTCGGCAAGCCCCTCAAGCTGCTGGCCAAGCCCGTCTCCGAGCGAATCCCGATCTACCTCGGCGCCATCGGCCCCAAGGCGCTCGAGCAGACCGGCGAGATCGCCGACGGCTGGCTGCCCTTCCTGTTCAACCCGGGCCGGCCCGAGATCATGCTCGACCCCGTGCGCCGCGGCGCCGAGCGGGCGGGGCGCTCCCTGGCGGACCTCGACGTCTCCCCCGTGGTCCCGGTCGCGGTCGACGAGGACCCGGCGAACGCTCGCGCCATGGCCAAGCCCTGGCTCGCGTTCTACCTCGGGGCCATGGGCGCGAAGACGAAGAACTTCTACGTCGAGCTGGCCGACCGCTACGGGTTCGGGGACTCGGCGCGGGCCTGCCAGGAGCGCGCGCTGGCGGGCGACCGCGCGGGCGCGGTGGAGGCGATCACCGACGAGCTGATCGACGCCGCCTCGATCTGCTGCACCCCGGACGAGCTGCCCGAGCGGATGGCGGCGTATGCCGCGGCGGGCGCGGACTCGCTCGTGGCCGTCCCCACGGGCGACAAGGCATCGGTCGTGCGGGCGCTGGCCGCCGGCGCGACGGTGTCCGGCGGCCAGGCGGTTGCCTGAGCCCGAACAGGATGCGCCGGGACGTCCGGCGGGCATCCCCGGGGTGCGGCTGCCCGGCCCGTTCCCGGTCGGCACCTACTCCGAGCAGCTGCGCGACCGGCTGCGCGCGTTCGCGCGGGTGCAGCTCTTCGGCGAGGTGTGGAACCTCGGGGCGAGCCGCGCCCGCGTGTACTTCGAGCTGCGCGACGAGCGTGGCGCCGTGCCGTGCTCGATGTGGCGCAACGAGTTCGAGGCGCTGGAACTCGGGACCGACACGCTGGCCGACGGAGCCCGGGTGGTCGTGGCGGGCGGATGCGACTACTACCCGGGCAGCGCACAGGCTTCGCCGAACTTCTCCTTCGGCGTCACGGAGCTCCGCGTGGCCGGCGAGGGCGACCTGCTCGCGCAGCTCGACCGGCTGCGCAAGCAGCTGGCCGCCGAGGGAGTGTTCGAGCCGCAGAAGCAGCTGCGCCGCGCGGCCGTGCCGCGGTCGATCGGGGTCGTCACCGGCGAGCGCGGCAAGGCCCGCGACGACGTGCTCGCGGGGCTGCACCGCCGCGGCTGGTCGGGACGGCTCGTGTGGGCCTTCGCCCCCGTACAGGATCGTCACGCCGCGCCGGCGATCACCCGCGCGCTCGGCGACCTGGCCGCCTGCGGCGAGGTCGACGCGATCGTCGTGGCGCGCGGTGGTGGCTCGCTCGCCGATCTCTTCGCCTTCTGCGACGAGACGCTCTGCCGAACCGTCGCGCTCCTGCCGGTCCCGGTGATCGCCTCCGTGGGCCACCACACGGATCGCACGCTGATCGATGACGTCGCCGCCGTGTCCTGCTCGACGCCGACCCACGCGGCCGAAGAGGCCGTGCCCGAGCATTGCGTCGAGGCGCGCGCCCGCATGCACGACGCGGCACGTCGCCTGCGGGGCCACGGACGCCGCGCCGTGATCGAGCGCGCCCGCGCGCTGGCCGCGCTGTCGCGCGCGCCCACCGAGCACGTGGCCCGCCAGCAGGCGCGGGCACACCAGCAGGTTCGCGAGCTGCGCGCGTCCGGGCGCCGGCGGCTGGCCGAGGGCCGTGAGCTCTCCGCCACGCATCTGCTGGTGATCACGCGCTCGGCGGACCGCGTGGCGCGCGACCACGAGCACAGCGCCGCGAGCCTGCGCATCCGTGCGGCCGAGCTGCGGCGCGCCGGCGACGGCGCGGTGGCGCGACGGGAGAACGACCTCGGTCGCCTCGCCCTCGCGCTGGCCGCCCACGACCCGGAGCGCACGCTCGCGCGCGGCTACGCGCTGGTGGAGGACGGCGAGGGCGCGCTGGTCACCAGCGCCGCGGCCGCCCGGACGGCTCGGGCCGTGTCCGTCCGCTTCCACGACGATCGTGTCCGCGCCCGCATCGAGGAGGACGAGCCGTGACCGAGGACACCGAAACCCGCACCTACGAGTCGGCCAGCGCGCGGATCGAGGAGATCATCCGCCGGCTGGACTCGGGCGAGGCCGGACTGCGCGAGACGCTCGACCTCTGTCGCGAGGGCCGCGAGCTCGTGGACTTCTGCGCCCGCGAGCTCGAGGCCGTGGGGCAGGGCCTGCAGGAGCTGCGCCTCGACGAGCTCGTCGCGCGCCTGGAACGCGACGGCGGCGGTGGGGCCGCCGCCGGCGGCGGCGGGTAGTCGAACGAGCTAGCGCCCGTCGGCGGCGACGTCCGGGGCGGGCGGTCCCACCCCGGCCGGGGCGAGGGCCGCGTGCAGCTCCGAGGGCGGCCGCGGTGCGCCGCCCGCGTCGAGCAGATCCGTCCAGGACAGCCCGAGCGCCTGTGGTTGCGTGGCCCAGACCTCGTCGGGCGTGCCGTCACCGGCCACGACCACGTCGTAATGCAACCGACGGTCGCCCAGCCAGACCGACGAGTCCCCGATTTCCGCCACGGCCTCGATCCCCTCGGCGAGCAGGCCGGTCGCCCGCGCTCCCGCCGGGTCCGCGTCATCGAGCAGCGCGGTGATGCGCGCGTCGGGCCACAGCGCGGCGAGCGCGCGCAACAGCGGGTCGACGGAGGCGCCGGCGCCGGCGACGAGCACCCGGTCGAGCGCATGCGCGTCGCGAGCACCCAGCGCCGCCCTCGGCCTCGGCGGCTCGAGCGTGCCCGGACGGGCCTCCAGCGCATCGCCCCAGCGCTCGAGGAACGTGACCCGGTGGCGCCGGCTGAGCGCGTGCGCCTGCGCCGCGTCGCCCGAGGCGTGGCGAGCGTGGGTCACGAGCGACCGGGGCTCGTACACCGTCCGCAGCCCGTGCGCGGCCAGCGCGAAGCACAGGTCGACGTCCTCGTAGTACGCCGGCGAGAAGAGCTCGGAGAAGCCGCCGCATTGCGCCAGAGCGGAGCGGCGGACCAGGAGGCACGCCCCCGCCGCGTAGTCCACCACGCGCGGGAACCCGTACTCCGGGCGGGCCGGGTCGTCGCCGTATCCGTAGGACCAGGTCGAGCCGTCCCGCGCGACCAGTGCGCCGGCCTCCTGAAGCGAGCCGTCCAGGTTGAGGAGGCGCGGCGCCGCCGCGGCGACGCGCTCGTCGCGGTCCAGCGCCTCGACCAGGGGCTCCAGCCAGCCCTCGTGCACGAGCGCATCGTTGTTGAGGAAGGCGACGAGCTCGCCGCCGGCCGACTCCGCGCCCTGGTTGGCGGCGCGGGCGAACCCGACGTTGTCGGCATTGGCCACCAGGCGGGCACCCCCGACCTCCCGGGCGACGCGCTCGGGCGTGCCGTCGCGGGACGCGTTGTCCACGATCACGAGCTCGACGTCCGGCGTGTGGCGGTGCAGCGCCGCCAGGGCGCGCTGCGTCCACGCCCAGGCGCCGTGCGTGACGATCACGACCGCCACGCGGGCCGACCCGGCCGGAGCGAAGGCCATGGGGGTCACCGCCGGCCGCGCAGGCGGTAGTAGAGGCGGCGAACGGGCGCGGTCGCGACGAACGTCTTCGACCGCTGCAGCGCGGCCAGCTGTGCGCGCGCGGCCGCCAACTCGGCCTCGAGGCGCTCGGCCCGCTCCCGCTCGGCGGCGACGCGCCCGTCCGACGCCGCTCGCAGGTCCGCGACCTCGAGCTCCATCCGTTCGGCCAGCTCGAGGCGCTCGGCGGCGAGGCGCCGGGTCTTCGCCTCCAGGGCTCGGGAGAGGGACTCCACGGACGGCTCGCGGCCTTCGGCGTTCTGGCCTGGCATGCCGGCCAACGGTACTCCCGGCGCGGGGGCTGAACCCGCGCGCCGGAGCCTCTACAGGGCGATGCCCCGCCGCCTACGGCGCCTGCCACTGTTTTCGGCGTCCCTCCACGGTCTGGAGATCCGCGTCGCCGCGACCGCGGTCGCTCGCCTGCTCGGCCTATCCGGATTGCGCGTGCCGCCGCCCTGCGGCGTGTTGCTCCCGCGAACACGCTCGGTCCACACCTTCGGGATGCGCTTCGCGATCGACCTCGTGTGGCTCGACGCGCGCGGCCGCACCGTCCGCGTGGACGCCGCCGTCGCGCCGCGGCGGCTGCGCGCGTGCCGCGCGGCACGCGCCGTGATCGAACTCCCGGCGGGTGGGCCTCAGCGGAGCAGTCGCGCGGTCGCGTACGCCTCGAGCCGGCTCACCGGATCGCGCACCAGCGACGTGTAGAGACCGGGGCCGGCGCTGCCGCCGATGAACCCGCACGTCGCGCCCCCACGCGGCACGAACACCGGCCCGAACACCGGGCTGCCCTCGGCACACGGCACGTTGACCACGAAGGCCGCGCTCGTCCTCGTCGTGACGAAGAACGGTCCCCCGGCGGACACCCCCGGCGGCGGCGTCGTCGTCACCGTCAACGTGCGCCCGGGCGGGAAGCCGGAGGCGAAGAGGACGAACGTGTCGCCCGGATTACCGGACGTGGGCATCCACTGCGCGTACGGCAGGCCGACCCAGAACAGCGAGCACTTGCGGAACGTCCTCGTGAAGCGCGTGTCGAACTGCCGGAAGCACATGCGGTGGGTGAGGCCGAGCAGGCCGTCGCTCCAGTTGAGGCGGAACCCCCCGCTCGGGCCGGTGGACAACCTGAACGTGCGAAACGGCGCCGTGGACCGGGTCGTGGTGAAGTACTCCACGGTCACACGGCTGCGCGGCTGCCACCCGGTCCCGCGGAACTGGAAGGTGGTGTTGAGGTCGCCGGCGTTCGGCGAGAGGGAGATGTTGTGCGCGCCGGCGGCCGGGGCCAGCGCGAGACTTGCAGTCACGGCGGCGAGCGGGATGGTTCGGCGGAGCATGACGTGACCTCCTTGTCGTCATGTCGACCCTACGCCGCCGGTGCACAAAAAGAAAGAGCGGGACCCGAAGGCCCCGCTCTCGCAAACAGCGACCGGCGACTTGACTCAGACCCGCTGGATCAGCGTGCCCGTGCCGAGCCCGCCGCCGCAGCACATCGTCACCAGCCCCGTCTCCTTGTCGGAGCGCTCGAGCTCGTGCAGCAGCGTGGTGATCAGCCGCGCACCCGTGGACCCGAGCGGGTGGCCGAGGGCCATCGCTCCGCCGTTGACGTTGACGCGGTCCATGTCGGGCTCGAGCTCGCGCCGCCAGGCGGCGATCACGGGCGCGAAGGCCTCGTTGATCTCGATCAGGTCGATGTCGTCGATCTTGATCTTGTTGCGGTCGAGCAGCTTCCGCGTCGCCGGGATCGGCCCGGTGAGCATGATCACGGGGTCCACGCCGACCGTGGTCTGGTCGACGATCTTCGCCCGCGGGGTGACGCCCAGCTCCTTGGCCTTCTCGGGCGTCATCAGCAGCACGGCCGCCGCGCCGTCGGAGATCTGCGAGGAGTTCCCCGCCGTGATCTTCCCGTCCTCCTTGAACGCCGGCTTCAGCGCCGCCAGCTTCTCCAGCGATGTGTCGGGCCGGATGCCCTGGTCGGTCGCGTACGTGTTGCCGTTGACCTGGAAGGGCACGATCTCGCGCTCGAAGCGACCCTCCTCGGTCGCCTTCGCGGCGAGCTGGTGCGAGCGCACGCCGAGCTCGTCGAGCTCGGAGCGCGGGATCTCCCACTTGTCGGCGATCATCTCGGCGCTCAGGCCCTGCGGAATGAGGTTGTAGTGCTCCAGCAGCTCGGGCGAGAACGCGGCGCCGAACTCCGACTGGGTCTTCATCGTGTCCCCGAAGGAGATGTGACCCATGTGCTCGACGCCCGAGCCGATGACGACGTCGTGCACGCCGGACGCGACGAGCGCGGCGCCGAAGTTGACGGCCTGCTGGGCCGACCCGCACTGCCGGTCGACCGTGGTGGCCGGCGTCTCGATCGGCAGGCCCGCCTCGAGCCAGGCGTTGCGCCCGACGTTGAGGCCCTGCTCGCCGAACTGGTTCACGCAGCCGGTGATGACGTCCTCGACCTCATCGGCCGGGATCCCCGCGCGCTCGATCACCTCGGAGTAGGTCTTGGCCAGCAGGTTGCTCGGATGGACGTCCTTGTAGTAGCCCTTCTCCTTGTGCCCGCGCCCGATCGGCGTACGAACCGCCTCGACGATCACGACCTCACGGCCAGCCTTGTGGTCCATGGTTGCGAAACCCTCCATTACGTGCCTGCGACGTTTGCGCGCGGCGGCGCGCCGGAAATCATTCGACGACTAGTCTACCCGTTGACTGGCCAGTCAACTAGGACCGAGCAGGAGGGCTGATCGGGAGTGCAGGAACGGCTGGGCATCGCCGGCAGCGGCGCGATCGCGTGCGGATTGGCGGCCGTCGCCGCCCCGCACGGCGAGGTCGTGCTGTGGGCGCGCTCCGAGCAATCGGCCGCCCGCGCGCGCGAGCGGCTCCGCGGCGCCGGGGGCCATGACATGGCGCCGGAGGTGCGCGTGACCACCCATCTCGGCGCCCTCGCCAACGCCTCGTTCGTGGTCGAGGCGGTCACCGAGGACCGGGAGGCGAAAATCGGCCTGTACGCCCAGCTGCACGATGAGCTGGACCCCGACGCCGTGCTGGCCACGACGACGTCGTCCCTCTCCGTGGGCGACCTGGCCGCGGCCAGCGGCCGCCCCGACCGGTTCCTCGGCCTGCACGTCTTCAATCCGGTGGAGAAGATGGCGCTGGTCGAGCTCGTCCACCACGACGAGGCCGCCGACGACGTCCGCGCTCGTGCCCGCGCCCTGTGCGAGGCCCTGGGAAAGACCCCGGTCGAGGTGCCCGACGTCCCCGGCTTCGTCGTCAACCGGCTGCTCTTCCCCTACCTCTTCAGCGCGGTGCGCCTGCTCGAGGACACCGGGCTCGAGCCCGAGCACGTCGACGAGTGCATGAAGCTCGGCGCCGGCCACCCCATGGGCCCCCTCGCCGTGCTCGACCTCGTGGGCCTCGACGTCGCCATCGCGATCGCCGAGCAGATCGAGCTCGACGTCCCCGGCCGCGTGCGCGAGTTGGCGGCCGACGGCGCGCTCGGCCGCAAGGCGGGCCGCGGTTTTCACGTCTACGAGTGAGCCGCGCGGGCCCGTTCAGAAAACGCTCACGGACCTTTTAGGGCTGCTTGAGGTGCCCTCCGGATACTTCCTATCGCGACGCACCTCATAGCAGCACCTCCTCCCAGAAGCACGCGACCGGCCCGTCTCCCGCGGGCCGGTCGCCGTTAATGCCCCGGTGGGATCGCGCCCACCGGTATCTCCCCCGTCAACCGTCGCCGGCGCACGCGCGTGGGCCGGCGGTCGTGACATACGAAACGTACCAGCGGCGGCGAACTTGCGTCATTTGGCTCATGTGGGCGTGCGCTCGCGGATCCGCACGGCCTCGATGCGGTTCTCGCGCACGGACTCCACGCGGATCGAGTAGCCGTTGGCGGTGACGGTGTCGCCCCGCCGCGGCAGCCGGCCCAGCGCGGCGAACACGAAGCCCCCGACCGAGTTGTAGGCGTCGGTGTCCAGCGGTAGCTCGAGCCCGTAATCCACCAGGTCGGTGATCGCGACCTCCCCGCGCACGTACCAGTCGCCGTTGGCGAGCCGCCGGACCGCACCGCCCGCGGGGTCCGTCTCGTCCTCGATCTCCCCCACCACCTCCTCGATGATGTCCTCGAGCGTGATGATCCCCGCGACGCGGCCGTACTCGTCCACGACCACCGCCATCTCGGTGCGCTCGCGCTGGAGCTCGGCCAGGAGATCGTCGAGCGGTTTGGTCTCCGGGACGATCGGCGCGTCGCGGACCAACGGCTCGATCGGCGCGTGCTCGCCCGCCTCCATCAGCGCCCTGGCCAGGCGGCTGGCATGGACGATCCCGCGCACCCGGTCCGGGTTCTCGTCCTCGATCACCAGCAGACGGGTGTGACCGGTCGTGATGCAGCGCTCCAGCGCGGTCTTGACGTCGACCGACACGTCCACGGTCACCACCGCCGGGATCGGCGTCATGACCTGGCGGGCCTCCTGCTCGTGCAGGTGGAAGACCCCGCGCAGCATGCCCGCCTCGCCCGGGTCGAGCTGGCCGCCCTGCAGCGACTCGGTGATGATCAGTTTGAGCTCCTCCGGGTTCTCGGCCTGCTCGTTGATCGTGTCGGGGTCGACGCCGAGCAGACGGAGGATGCGGTTCGAGATGAAGGTCAGCGCGCTGATGAACGGGGCGAACACCAGACGGCTGACGCGCAGCGGCCGGGCGACCAGGCGCACGAGCCGGTCCGCGTGCTCGATCGCGTACAGCTTGGGGACGAGCTCACCGATCGTGATGTGGACGCTGGTGATCAGCAGGTAGGCGACGATCACCGAGATCGCGACGGCCGCGCCGTGGGCGAGGGGTCCGCCGAGAACGGGCTCGAGCAGGTTGGCGACCACGGGCTCGCCGACGGCGCCGATACCGATCGAGGTCAGCGTGATCCCGACCTGGCAGGCCGAGATGTACTCGTTGATGTGGTCCAGCTGCTCCAGCGCGAGCGCGGCGCCGCGCAGGCCCTCATCCTTCGCCGCCTCGAGCTTGGGGCGCCGCGAGCGCACGAGCGAGTACTCCGCGATCACGAAGAACGCGTTGATGAGCACCAGGCCGAAGACCGCGATGAGCAGTAGCGCGGTCAAGCGCCGGTCACTCCGGGCGGCGCCGAGGCTCGTCGGCCGCCGCTACTTCGAGGAAGGTCGTCGTCGTTCATCGAGGCGACGCGGCGAACGGTACCAGGGGTGCCCACGGGACGGTCATCGGGTTCACTGTGGCCCCGGAATGATCCCGCCGACCAAAGGAGCCTCACCCATGAGTCCTTCGACACCCGTCACCGGCGTCGACTTCGTGTCCGTGCCCACACAGGACCTCGAGGCGGCGAGCGAGTTCTACGGCACCACGCTCGGCCTGCCGCGCTCCGCCGTGTACCAGCGAGGAACCGAGGCGCCGGTCGGAGCCGAGTTCGAAACCGGCGACCTGACGCTGAGCGTCGTCGTCTCCGAGACGCTGAACATCGAGTTCCGGCCCACGACCGTCCCGATCGCGCTGCACGTCGAGGACATCGAGGCCGCCCGCGCCGAGCTCGAGTCGCGCGGCGTCTCGTTCGCGGCCGACACGCTCGATACGAGCGTCTGCTTCATGGCCTTCTTCAAGGACCCGGATGGCAACGCACTCATGCTCCACCACCGCTACGCGCCGCCCGCGCCGAAGCCGGACTAGGCCTTCCGCCTGCGCCTCGGCCTGCGTCGTCTCGGTTTCCTGCGGCGCTTCGCCGGTGCCGTCGGCCCGCCCTTCGGCACGACGCGCTCGCCGACGATCTCGCTCGGGATGCCGGGACGAAAGCCCGCCGGCCGCGCGGGCAGGCCGAGGCCGCCGCCGCGAATCACGAGCGCATCGGCGGCGCGTTCGCTGACGGCGGCGATCGTCAGCGATGGGTTGACGCCCAGCGACGTCGGGACGATCGACGAGTCGATGCAGAACAGGCCCTCGTAGCCGTAGACCGCGCCGGTGTCATCGGTCACCCCGAGATCGGGAGAGTCCGCCATGCGACACCCGCCCAGGGGATGCGAGGCGTAGGCGCCCTGGGTTTCGCTCAGCGCCATGAACCGGCCCAGGCCCCGGCGCTCGGCGATCTTCTTCATCGCCGCGTTCGCCGCTTCGCGAACCGCGACCGACTGCTCGGACAGCACGTAGTTGAAGGTCCCGATCGCCACGGGCCCGGCGTTCGGGCGCACCGCCCCGCCGCCGGTCGGAGGGGCGCCGTAGAACTGGCCGTCGTGCGTGTCCTCGACCATCGCCAGCAGCTCGATGCGGTTGGCCCAGTGCGCCACCGCCTGCTTCTTCTGCAGGCCCCACCACGACGGATCGCCGGACGGCTCACGACCGTCGTCGTAGAGGAAGTTGGTCAGCGACGAGAGGAAGATCTCCTGGAGGTTGAAGCGCGTGCCGTCGTAGGCGTGGTCGCGCCGGCCGACCCAGAAGTCGTAGGTCATCGTCGTGATCGGCTTGCCCTTGTGGAAGTCCGCGTAGCCGGGCAGGCGCAGGAGCTGGCGGACCTTGGCCGGGTCGTATTCGATGGCGGCGACGTGGTCCCCGTTGACGCCCAGGTGCTTGCCGACCTCCTTCGACAGCGCCGGGAGATCGTTCTGCGAGCGCATCAGGATGGGCGCGTTGCCCATCGCGCCGGTGGAGAGCACCAGCGCCTTGCACTCGATCTCCTGCTTGGCGCCGGAGGGCTGGCGCGTCGGGTTGGCGCCGCCGTTGTCCATCGACGAGACCGTCACCACGAACCGGTACGGACGCGCCGAGGACTGACGGACGGACTCGACCTGCAGGTTGGGCCGCACCCGCACGCCGAGGCGCTCGGCGCTGGGAAGGTAGTTGGTGATCAGCGAGTTCTTCGCCCCGAAGACGCAGCCGGTGTGGCACCACTTGGCGTTGACGCAGCGCTTGGGCGAGATCGCGAGCGGCACGCGATCGCAGGTGTAGCCGGAGGCCGCCAGCGTGGCCGCCCACAGGCCGCCGGACTTGGACACGTCCTTCCAGCCCGGCTGGTTGACCCGCAGCCCGAACTCGGCGCGCGCGTAGTAAGGATCGAGCGTGCGCCGGGAGAGCCGGGCGGGCCACATCCGGCGGTCCGGGCCGTCGCCGGGGCGGTGGTCGCGGCGCTCGAACGTCTCCGTCGGCGCGCGCAGCGACGCGGCCAGGTACAGGTTCGACCCGCCGCCGAGCGCGTTCGCGACGACGATCTGCGCCCCCTGGCCCTGGATGAGGTTGTAGACGTCGGAGAGGTGCTCGACGTCCATCGACTGGCGAAACTCGGTGTGCTTGTAGCGCTGCCCCCGCTCGAGCACGACGATGTTGCGCGGGTCGGCCCCCGACGCGTGGTAGAGCTCGGCGAGGCGAAACGCGGTGATCGAGCCGCCGAAGCCCGAGCCGCAGATGAGCACGTCGACGCGCTCGGGCATCAACCCAGGTACCCGTGCTTCGTCCGCTCCCGGGCGAGCTTCTTCCCGTAGCTGAAGGCGCGGTAGCCGTTGGGCGCGATGCCCGGCAGCCCCATCACCTGGTACCCGGAGGCCGTTGCGGCCGTGGCGTTGCGCACGAGGGCGGCCGCGCAGAAGGCGGTGAAGGGGACGGCGGCGGCCGCCTCCCACACCGCGCGAGACGGGTTGTCGAAGGCCAGCCCGGCGACCAGCACTCCGACGCGCTTGTCGAAGGGCAGGTGGAGGAAGTCCGCGCCCAGGAGCAGCGAGCGGGTGGACAGGTCCGCGAGCAGGGCGGGCTCGAGCGCGTCGAACCCGATCAGCGGATGATGGAAGAGCGCCAGGGCGTCCGTCTCGACCGCGCCCGGCTGCGGGTCCACACCGGCGATGGCCAGCGGATGGATCGCGTGCCCGAGGTCCGTCGTCGTCGCCTTGCGCCCGGGCAGGATCGTGTCCGCGAAGGCCTGCAGGGTGGCGTCGAGGAGATTCACGTCGGCCAGGGCCGGCGGCGGGTCCAACACCCGCTCCGTGAAGGGGACCGCCGAGGCCACGAGGGCGCTCAGCCCCAGCACACTGGTGCGACGCAGAAAACCACGCCGCGTGAGGTCCTCGATGAGCGCCGCGTGCCCGGCGCGCGTCCCTGCCGCCCCCGCCATCGCAGATGAACGCTAGCGGCCGGTGGAGGGGGTCGCAAGCGGCAACCGCATCTCGAGGTGATGGGCTTGATTTTGGAGCGAACGGGTAGGCTTCCGCGCGCCTTGGCCCTTCCGGACCCCGAACCGCACGCCACAGCCCTGATCACCGGCGCCTCGTCCGGCATCGGTGAGGCGTTCGCGCGCGAGCTGGCCGCCCGCGGGCATTCGGTGACCCTGGTGGCGCGACGCGCGGACCGGCTCGAGCGGCTCGCGGACGAGCTGCGCGCCGAGCACGGCGTCCGGGTGGAGGTCATTCCGACCGACGTCGGGAATCCGCAGGAACGCGAGGATCTCGTCGAGGAAGTCGAGAATCGGGGCCTGGCGGTCAACCTGCTCGTCAACAACGCCGGGTTCGGCATCTACGCCCCGTTCGTCGAGGTCGGCCTGGCACGGGAGTTCGAGCAGGTCGAGCTGCTCGTTGGAGCGGTCATGGACCTGACCGGCCGGCTGCTGCCCGGAATGCTCGCTCGCGGTCGCGGCGCGATCGTCAACGTGTCATCGACGGCCGCCTTCCAGGCGCTGCCGGGCAACGGCACCTACGCCGCCGGCAAGGCGTGGGTGCTGCTGCACAGCGAGGCGTTGCACGAGGAAGTCAAGGGTCGCGGGGTGACCGTGACGGCCGTGTGCCCCGGCCCGGTCCGCAGCGGTTTCCAGGAGGCCTCGGAGCCGCTCTTCGCCGATCGTCTGCCCAAGTTCGTCTGGCGCGACCCCGACCGCGTGGCCCGCGACGGGCTGCGCGCCGTTCAGCGCGGCAAGCGCAGCGTGATCCCGGGCGGCCCGCTCGTGAAGATGTTCTTCGGGTTCAACCGCGTCGCTCCCGCCTGGCTCGCCGTGCCCGTGGCCCGCCGGATGATGTCCAAGGAGCTCGAGCGCGGCAGCACCGGCCAGGCCGAGCTCCCGGCTCCGCCGGCCACGTCCTCCTGAGCCGCCGCGCCGGCGTCAGGCCAGGCCGTCGACCGCGCCGGCCAGCTGGAAGTCGGCCTCGGTCAGGCCTCCGGCCGAGTGGTTGGTGACCGACAGCCGGACCTTGTTCCAGCCGTGCAGCAGGATGTCGGGGTGGTGGTTCGCCCCCTCGGCCACCTCGGCCACGGCGTTGACGAACTCCATCGCGCGAGCGAAGTTCTCGAACTTCCACTCGCGCACGATCTCGTCGCCCTCGCGCGCCCATTCGCTTCCCGACAGGTGCTCGGCGATCTGCTCGTCGTTCAGCAGTTCCATATCGTTGCTCCCGTGCGAATCGTGTCCCTCGTACCCTCGGCCACCGAGCTGCTGTTCGCGCTCGGCCTCGGCGACGAGGTTATCGCCGTCACCCATGAGTGCGACTACCCCCTGGAGGCCCTCGAGCTTCCCCGCGTCACGCGCGACGTGCTCGAGCCCGGACTGAGCGCACGCGAGATCGACGCGGCGGTCCGCGAGCGCACCGAGCGCGGCGAGGCGATCTACGCCCTCGACGAGGAGCATCTGGCCGAGCTCGAGCCGGACCTGATCGTCACGCAGGCCGTCTGCGAGGTCTGCGCGGTCGCCTACGACGACGTCGTCGCCATGGCCGAGCGCATGGAGGAGCCGCCGCAGGTGATATCGCTCGACCCCACCTCGGTCGGCGAGGTGCTCGACACGGTGCGCACCCTCGCCGACGCGACGAATCGCCGCGAGGCCGGCGTCGCGCTCGTGCACGAAGCCTCGACTCGGATCGACCGGGTGCGCCTGGCCGTGCGCGGGGCGCCCCGCCCGCGGGTCGCGGCGCTGGAGTGGCTGGACCCCGTGTTCGTCGCCGGGCACTGGACGCCGCAGCTCATCGAGTACGCCGGGGGCGAGGACGCGCTCGGGTTCGCCGGCGAGCCCTCACGCACGGCCGCGTGGTCCGAGGTCGCGGCCGCCGAGCCCGAGGTCGTCGTCGTGATGCCCTGTGGCTACGACGCCGCCCGTTCGCTGGAGGAGGCCGAGGGCCACCGCGCCGAGCTCGAGGCCCTCGACGCCCGCGAGGTGGTGGCGGTGGACGCTTCCGCGTACTTCTCGCGCCCGGGCCCACGCCTGGTCGACGGGCTCGAGGCGCTCGCCCACCTGCTGCATCCCGACCTCGTGCCCGAGCCGGTGGCGGCCGAGCGACCGCTGCCGCTCTGATCGCGTAGATGGTCGCGCGCGGTCCGGCGCGGACCGTCCTCTACGTCCACTCCTCGGCCGGCCGCTACGGCGCGGACCGCCAGCTCGCGCTGCTCGTCTCCAACCTCGACCCCGAGCGCTACCGCGCCGTCGTCGTGCTGCCCGACGAGGGCCCCCTGGCCGGCGGCCTGCGCGACGCCGGCGCCGAGGTCCACGTGCGCCCCCGCCTCGCCGTGCTGCGCCGCGCGCTGTTCACGCCGGCCGGCGTCGCGCGCGTGATCGCGCGCGCGGCCGCCGACGCCCGGGGGCTGGCCCGCCTCGCGCGCGCCCGTGGCGCAAGCGTCGTTCACAGCAACACGTCGGTGACCCTCGGCGGCGCCTCGGCCGCGCGGGCCGCGGGCCTGCCCCACGTCTGGCACGTGCGCGAGATCTACGCCGACTTCCCGCGCTGGTGGCCGGCGTACCGCCGGCTGCTGCTGAGCGCCGACGCCGTGCCGTGCCTCTCGGAGGCGGCCCGTGCCCAGTTCGGCGACGCGCCGAACGCGCGCGTGATCCACGAAGGCCTGCCGGCCGGGGCGACGGCGCGCCGCCCGCTGGCCCGGCGAGAGGCGCGCCGGGCGCTCGACCTGCCCGAGGACGCATTCACGTGCCTGGTGCTCGGGCGCGTGAACTCGTGGAAGGGCCAGGGCGTGCTCGCCCGCGCGCTCGCCGAGCCCGCGCTACGGGAGCGCGGGGCCGTGGGGCTGGTCGCCGGCGACGCCTGGCCGGGCGAGGAGCGCTACGAGCGCGGGCTCGAGGCGCTCCGATCCGAGCTGGGCCTGGGCGACCGCCTCCGGCTGCTCGGGTTCCGCGACGACCTCGACGTGCTCTACGGCGCGGCCGACGTCGTGTGCGTGCCCTCGACGCGCCCCGAGCCGCTCGGGCTGGTCGCGCTCGAGGCAGCCGCCGCGGCGAAATGCGTCGTGGCCTCCGACGCGGGCGGGCTGCCCGAGATCGTGCGCGACGGGGAGACGGGCCGGCTCGTCGCCCCCGGGTCGGCGCCGGCGCTGGCCGAGGCCCTCGACGACCTCGCCGAACAGCCGGAGCTGCGCGCGCGCCTCGGCGCCGCGGCCGCCGAGGACGTGCGCGCGCGCTTCTCCACGGAACGCCTGCTCGAGCGCACGCAGGCGCTGTACGACGAGCTGATCCGCTAGAGCCCGGACCCGCCCGCCACGGCGAGCGAGCCGCCGATCGCCGCGGCGGCGATCAGCGCGCAGAAGAGGTAGCCCACCGCCGCCTGCCCCGGGCGCTCCCCGACCTCGATGAGAGCCAGCGCGGCGATCGCGCCGCCGATGAGCCCGCCGATGTGACCCCCGATCGAGATGCCGCCCCAGGTGAAGCTCAGGAGGAGGTTGATCACGATCAGCCCGGCGATCGGCGATCGCCAGGGGTCGATCCCCCGCGCCCGCATCACGATGACCGCGCCGCCCATCAGTCCGAACACCGCTCCGGAGGCGCCGACCGTCGGCGAATGCGGCGTGAGGAGGAGAGCGCCGAAGGAGCCGCAGAGCAGCGACGTGAAGTACAGCGCGAGGAACCGGACCCGGCCGATCGCCGGCTCCAGCAGCGTCCCGAGGAAGTACAGGATGTACATGTTGAAGCCGATGTGGAGGATCCCGAACGGCAGGTGGTAGTCGTGCAGGAAGGCGCCGGTGACGATGCGCCAGTACTCCCCCTGGCCGTCGATCAGCGGCCCGAAGAGGGCGCCGTGCTCGTAGATCCAGCCCCCTCCCACCTGCCCGGCCGCCGCGGCGACCTCGGCGATCCAGGCCACGACGTTGATCGCGATCAGGGCGTAGGTGACGACCGGCTCGGAGCCGACGTTGCGCATCGTGCGCACCGGCGTGCGCTCGCGCGCGCACTCCGGGCAGCGCATCCCGACGGGCGTCGGCGTCATGCAGTCCGGGCAGATCGGGCGTCCGCAGTTGGAGCACGACACGCCCGTCTCCCGATTGGGGTGCCGGTAACAGGTCGCCATGAGGGTCGCGGACGCTACCAGCAGCGCCTCAGCGCTCGATGAAGGCGCTCCGGGCCTCTCAGGCGGGCCGGGCGACGATCATCGGCGGGCTGGTGGGCGCCGGCGATCCGCCGCCGGGCTCGGCCGTCACGAGCACCTGGTCACCCGGCTTCACCGTATGGGCGATCGGGATGTCCCCCGACCGCACCACGAACGTCGTTCCGGCGGGCACCGGCGCGCCCGCGCCGTGCTTGACCCACACCTCGTAGACCTTCCGGGCGGGCGGCTCGGGCATGTCGCGCACCATCAGCGTCGCGCGGTGATCCTGGACGCGCAGCGCGGCGCTCGTCGTCGGCCCCGCCCCGGCCACCGAGAGCACGCGGGCCTGGACGGTGCGGGTGGAGCCGCCGTTGTCGGCCCCGCCGCCGATGACGAAGCCGACGATGGCCGCAATCGCGAGACCGGCCGCGGCGGCGGCGGCGAACGCCGGCCGCGCCAGCAACGCGCCCAGGCCGCGCCGCCGGGGCGGGGGCGCGGGTGCCCGGTCGGCGCCCTCGCCCGCGGCCTGCAGCAGCTCGGCCTCGGCCCGCACGACCGACATGACGCGCTCCTTGAGGGCCGGCGGGGCCTGCACCGGCGGCGCGGCGCGGGGCAGCGCGTCGACGGCGAGGCGCAGCGCCGCGAGGTCCTCCTGGCAGCGTTCGCATTCGCCGAGGTGCGCCTGCACGCGCGCCGCCTCGTCGTCGGGGAGCGCGCCGAGGACGTACGCGCCCAGCGCCTCGGCCGTCTCGTCGTGGGCCCTTGTGAACGCTTCGCCGCTCACGACATCGCCTCCTGCATCCCGCCCAGGCTGCCGCGGAGCTTCTCCAGACCCAGGCGCATGCGGCCCTTGATCGTTCCGATCGGCGCGTCCAGCAGCTCCGCGATCTCCGAGTGGGTGAAGCCCCCGAAGTAGGCCAGCTCGATCACCTTCTGCTGCTCCGCGGGCAGCTCGTCGAGCGCCGCGCGCACCGAGGCCGCCTCCTCGCGCCGGGCCGCCTCGACGTCGGTCCGCTCGCGTGCCTCGAAGCGCTCCTCGAGACCCTCGTCGCTGGCGCGCCGGCGGTCGTGCACGAGCGAGCGCCGGAGCGCGTCGATCGCGCGGTTGTGCACGATGCCCAGGACCCACGTGCGCACGCTGCCGCGGGTCCGGTCGTAGCGCGTGCCGCTGCGCCACAGGGCCAGGAACGCCTCCTGCGTCACGTCCTCGGCGACGCCGCGCCGGCCGCACATGCGGTAGGCGAGCGAATACGCCGCGTCGGTGTGGCGTTCGTAGATGAGCTGGAAGGCCGCGGCGTCGCCGCGGCTGGAGAGCTGCATCAGATCCTCGTCGGCCAGGCGGTGCAGGCCGGAGTCGCCGGACGACCCGGAGATGCGAGCGCGTGACATGCCATCGGACATTACGGCCGCCGGCCGGGGCCGGATCAGCCGATCAGCGCTTCGGGAGGAACTTGCGCGCCTCGCCGTAGACGTCCTTGATGGCCTGCTCGGCCGCGTCGACCACGGCGTGGGGCCGGCCGCGCCGCCGGCGCTGGCGGGCGCGCAGCACCACGAGCGCCGCGCCGGCGGTCGTCCCGACGACGACGGCCGCCGCGGGGCGGACCCAATTGCGCGGATCGCGCATGGCCGAGAGCTCCCAGGCCTCGAGCTCGTCGGCGGCCATCTCGGTCAGGTTGACGAGCGTCGCCTCGATGCGCTCGGGCATGTCGGCGGGCGGATCGACCGGAGTCAGCGCTTGGCGGAGCAGTAGCTCGAAGTCGGCGGCGTTGCTCACGAACCCTCCTCGTCAGACGTCTTCACGATCTCCTCCAACTGCCGGATGGCGCGGTGGATGAGGACCTTCGTGGCACCGTCGGTCCGTCCCATCGCGCGCGCGATCTCGCGGTTGTCCATGCCCAGGGCGAAGCGCATGATCAGCGCCTCGCGCCGGTCGTCCGGAAGCTTCTCCACGCCCGCGAGGATGGCCTTCAACTCCTCGCGCCCCTCGACGAGCGTCTCGGTGTCGTGGGGCGCGCTGATGATGGCCGCGTCCTCGATCGAGGTCTGCGGCTTGCGCGACCGGTCGCGGTAGAAGTTCGCCGCGAGGTTGTGCGCGATCCGGATGAGCCAGGGACGCAGCGGGCGGCCGTTGGACTCGCGCTGCGCGCGCTCGAAGTGCCGGTAGGCCTGCAGGAACGTCTGCTCGGTCAGGTCCTCCGCGTCGTGATGATTGCCCACGCGGTAGTACGAGTACGAGTACACGTCGCGCAGATGAGCCCGGTAGAGCTCGGAGAATTCCGCGTCGAGCTGCGCCTTGGTTTTCTCCGTGGTGGCCACGCATGAAGAGGCTACTTCCTCTCGGTCACGCCGCCCGGGCCTTTCGCGGCTTGGCGCCCGGCGCCGTGATGGCCGCCGACCAGGTCTCGGGTTCGATCCGCCCCGCGATCAGCTCGGCCAGGCCGGCGACCGCGGGGGCCTGCAGGCCTTCGGCGCGCAGCACGCCGGCGAGCAGCGGCACGGCGTCGACCGCCTCCGCGGTCTGGGCCAGGATCGGCGTGACCTCGGCCGCGGGCACCCCGGCGGCGAGCAGCTCCCCCGCGCGCCGGCTTCGGCCGTCGGCGGCCATCACCGTGGCGATGAGATCGCCTGTCCCGGCCAGTCCGGCGAACGTCTCGGGGCGCGCGCCGCGCCGGCGCGCCAGCCCCTCGACCTCGGCGAACACCTTGCCGGCGGCGGCCCCGGCGACGTTGGGCCCAGCGGGCGCGGCGGCGGCCGCCGCGAGCGCCGCGGCGTTCTTCGCGCAGCCGGCCAGCTCGACGCCGGTCAGGTCGCTCGTGCGGTGCACGTCGAAGCCGGCGCCGTTCAACGCGTCGCCGAGCAGTTGGGCGTACGCCTCGTCGACCGAGGCGACCACGAGTGAGGCCCCCTCGCCGAGCGCGTCGCGGGCGTGCGCCGGGCCGCCGATGCAGCCGACCGCCTTCGCGGTCACGCGTTCGGCGACGTACGCGGTCGGGAGCGTGCCCAGCGGTGGCACGAGCCCCTTGGCCGCGACCAGGACGTTGGCGCGGGAGGGCACTCGGCTTCCGTGCTCGGCGAGGGCGGCGGGCAGGTCGCGCGCGGGCACGGCGAGGCAGACGAGGTCGGCGCCCCCGAGGTCGAGCTCGGCGGCCGGTCGAACGGAGACCGTCTCCGGCAGTCGGATGCCCGGGAGGTAGCGATCGTTCTCGCCGCAGCGCGCGATTGCGTCGGCCTGCTCGCTCGTGCGGCATCCGAGCTGCACCTCGATGCCGGCGCGCGCCAACATGACTGCGAGCGCGGTCCCCCACGATCCGCCCCCGACCACGGCGGCGCGGCGCAGCGGCGGGATCCCGCCCAGCCACTCCCACTGCAGCATCACGCAGGGCCAGATGCGCTCGGTCACGGCGGCCGCCAGCGCCCGCGAGGGCTCGGCGACGTACGGGAAGTTGAGCGGGCGCCCGCAGCGGATGCGGACCTTGTGGGGGCGGATGCGCCAACCGCGACGGATCGTCTCGGTGCCGATGACGGCGACCGGAACGATCGGCGCGCCGGACTCGAGCGCCAGCCGGCCGACACCGCGCTTGGGATGGCCGAGCCCGCCGGGGCGGATGCGCGTGCCCTCGGGAAAGATCACGACGCAGTCGCCGCGGTCGAGGATCGCCCGCGCGGTGCGCATCATCTCCTCGTCGGAGGCCCCACGATCGACCGGGAAGGCGCCGAGCGCGTTGAGGATCCAGGCCTGCCAGCGGCGGGCGAAGAGCTCCTTCTTGGCCACGTAATACACGGGCCGGCGCACCAGCGTCCCGATCACGAACGGGTCGAGGAACGAGCGATGGTTGGCGGCGAAGATCACCGGCCCGTCGTCAGGAACGTGCTCGCGCCCGATCCGGCTGAGCCGGAAGTAGAGATGGAAGAACGGCTGCAGGATCGCGCGCACTAGCCAGTACACGTACGGGTTGACCCCGCGCTCGCGCGCGCGCGCGTGGAGCCTCGTGGCGACCGCCGAATCCATGTGCCTGACCCAACCCCGGGCGGTCGGCCTCGTTACAGTTGCGACGTCATGGCAATCGACTGGACAGCCACCTCACGCGGCGCCGCGGCGGGCGTCGTGGCCGCGGGCGTGTGGGCGGCCCAGATGCCGCTCGACAAGCGCGTGTTCGACAGCTCCTACGACGACGTCGAGCTGCTCGGCAAGGCCGTCGTCGGCGATCACCGGCTCTGGTACCCCGCCGGCCTCGCCGCGCATCTCGCCGCGGGCGCCACGTTCGGCGCCGCGTTCGCGCTCGCCGGCCAGCGCGTGACCTTCCCGCTCCCCCCGTGGGCCCGCGGCCCCCTGGCCGCGCTGACGCAGAACTTCGCCGCCTGGCCGCTCGGGTATTTCTCCGACCGCTACCACCCGCGCCGGGACGACCTGCCCGCGTTGACCGGCAACGGCCGCGCGCTCGCCCAGTCGACCTGGCGCCACCTGCTCTTCGGCGTCGTGTTCGGCGAGATCGAGCGGCGGCTGAACCGGTCCGACGAGGAGCTGCCCCCGGCGTACGAGGCCTACGTCTCACCCAACGGCCACGGCTCACTCGAGCAGGCAGCCGCCGCCGGCGCCGCCGGCGAGGCCTGATCCGGCGAGCGTAGACTCGGCGCCCGGCGCCGGAGTAGCTCAGCTGGTAGAGCAGCCGCCTTGTAAGCGGCAGGTCGTCGGTTCGAGTCCGACCTCCGGCTCTCTCTTGTTGCAACGGCTCGGCGGACCCGCGGCGTCCGGCCCAACCGTTGTGACGGATGCCGGGCGTTAGCCGGCCGCGACCGGCACCGGCCGGCCCGAAGCGGCGGCGAGCGCCGCGCCGGCGATCTCGCCCGGCCGGGACGCGGTGGGGACGTCGCGCACGGGCGGCTCGACGATCACACCGCGCCGGCTCCGGTCGAAGCTCACACGGACGACGGCGGTTCCGAACTCGCCGACGATGCCTCGCGCCCGCTCCAGCGCCCGAACGATGTCGTCAGCGGCCACGTCGCAGGCGCGCAGGAACCGCTCGCCACGGCCGGCGTTCAGCTGGCGACCGTCGAGCTCGATCTCCTCGACGCGCATGGCTTCGGTTGCGGCGGTGGTCGTCCGGATCACACAGGCCGCCATGTCGTCCCGTGCCTCGTCCGCCACCTCGCGCAGACGCTCGAGCAGCATCGTGGCCTGCGGGGAGGGGCCGAGCTCGGCCAGCATCTCGACGACTCGACCGCGCCCGAGCAGCTCTCCGCGGATGCGTGCCTCGACCAGGCCATCGCTGTAGAAGCAGGCGATGGCATGGGCCGGCAACGCCAGCGTGGTCTGGCGACGACCGGTCGGCATCCCCCAGCCCAGAGGCACCGACGCGCAGGCGGTGACCGGCGTGAAGTCGCTCAAACCGAGCACGATCGGGGGCGGATGTCCCGCCGTGGCGTATGTGAGCGTCCCCGACGCCGCGTCGTAGATTCCCACCGCGACGGTCGCGAACTCGTCCTGATCCCCGGACGGGCGCCGACCGGTGACGGCCAGGGCGACGCGCGGCGCCATGCCCAGCTCGAGATAGGCGCGCAGCGTGAAACGCGTCTGGGCGGCACGGGCAAGAGCCGCGCGACCGTGACCGGAGACGTCACCCACGACGACGGCGACGCGAGTCTCGTCCAGGCGAAACACGTCGTAGAAGTCGCCGCCGGCGGCCGGCCCATCGGCGGGCCGATAGGCGACCGACACCTCGAGTGGCCCGCTTCGAGCGGGGACCTCGGGGGCAAGCGCCGCCTGCATCGCGTCCACGTCCCGGGCCAGCGCGACGCGCTGCGCGGCGAGGCGACGGGCGCGGCGCCCCACCATCTGGGACCGGACGCCGAGGGCGAGCGCGATCAACAGCAGGGCCAGGATGATCGGCTTGCTCCAGTCCGGGAGGGGAAGGCTGGCGACGATCGCGTCCAGCGGGTTGCTCGGCGCGCCGGCCGCGACGTGAGCCGTCCCGTGCTTCGAACCGGCGACGGTGGCGACCGCGGACCTCGAAGGGTCGGGAGCAGTCGTAGGGGCCCCGATCGCGGAACGACGGGCCGCGCGAGGCTGGGACGAAGAGGCCCGCGCGCCGCCCGAGCTTGAACCGACGGTGCGCTCGGTTTGACCGGGAGCGGCGGGCCCCGGAGTCGACGCCGCCCCCGGAGTCGAGGCCGCGGTGCCCGCGTTGGTGCCGGACGTCGAGGCGCCGGAACTCGGGGGCGCCGCCGGCGCCGCGGGCGCCGGCACCTGGATCGGAGGGATGGGAACGTCGACGACGGGCAGGGCGGGCGCGACGGGGAGCGGCGGGAGCCCCAACGAGTCCCCGAGCTTCTGCGGATCGACGGTGAGAGCGCCGGCCGGCGCCGCCGTTGCCAGAGCACCGACCGCGAGCAGCGATGCCACCATGGCGCGACGGGCTGGACCCGAGCAGCTAGGCACCCCGGTCACCGCCGATTGCGGATGCGCCGTTTCGGTCCCTGTGCAACCGCACCACCGTTCCCTCCGCGCATGGGAAGAGGTCGACCTGGTCCATCAGTTGCGACATCAAGACGAGACCGCGTCCCTGCTCGGACGTCGGAGCGCAGTCGGCCGGGGAGGGAACGAACGAGCCCGAGTCCGATACGACAACCGTGAGGCCGTCGTCGCCGGGCTCGATGAACAGGCCGATCGTCCCGGCGTGGTCGGCGCTGCCGTGCTGGACGGCATTCGTCACCGCCTCGTTGACCGCGAACACGATCTCGTAGGTGGCCCGCTCGTCGAAGCCCATGGCCAGCGCGGCGCGCTCCACGTGTCCGCGGGCGATCACCAGCTGGGCGGGCACCGCTGGTAGACGGAACTCCCGCGGCAGGGCGCCGACGGGGGCCGCTACCGCGGTGCCGGCCTCAAGCGGCTCGGGCGAATGCGGCGATCGCATCGTCCCGCGAGGGGTGGAGGCTGATGACCTCGTCCAGTCCGACCAGCTCGAAGATGCTCGCCACGTGCTCGTTGGTGCAGACCACGACCAGCGCCCCGCCCGACTCCTCCAGGCGCTTCAGCGCACCGACCAGGACGCCGATCGCGGTGGAGTCGATGAAGCCGGCCTGTCCGAGGTCGACGACCAAGCGGCGGCTGCCGGCTTCGATGCAATGGACCAGGCTGTCCTTGAGGGCCGGTGCGGCGTCGAAGTCGACGTAGCCGGTCACGGCGACGGCGGCGACCTCGTCGTCGATGATCTCCGTGGTGATGCTGAAGGCGCTCATCGGACCTCCTTGCCCGTGGGCGTCGGGAGCGGTTGCCCGCACGCGTCCGGACGCACGTGGCTCCCGGTTTATCGGCAGCGGCACGGCTCCTGCATCGACAAAGTCCAAAAAAGTGGACGCATGTTTGACGGCTGGTCGTCCGCGCTAATCGGCGCTCGGTGTAGATCGGCATCACACGAATCGGGGATCGCCCCAGCCCGTCGAATGGTCGATACCTAACCGTCCGGCTCGCCTCGAGCCGTCGGTCCGATGAGCCCATTTGTGGACCAGCACACTGAGCAACTCGCCGCGTTTATTCGCGCGCTGACCGCCGGCGCGCCCGAGGCGGCCGGAAGTTGTGCGGTGACAACCGCCGTGGGGTTGCTGCGCGCCGACTGCGCGGCCGTGATCCGCGCGGGGGTCGTGCAGGCATCCGTCGGTGTGGACAAGGAGGCTGCCAGCGACGAACTGCTGTCTCGGGTCGGTGCGGGGGCCGACCCGTCGACCGATGACGGGTGCGTGATGGCGTGCGAGGTCGAACCCACCGGACCCACCGTCCTCGTGGTCTCGCGCGCCGAACGGTTCGACCCGCAGGAGCGAAACCTGCTCGCCGCGTTGGCCGGAGGGCTCGGCCTCGCCACCGCCGCCTCCCCGGAGGCGCCCAATCTGGCCGAGCGGACGCTCTGGATGGGCGAGCGGCGTCTGCAGACCATTCTCGACGGCGCGCACGCAGCGTTCGTGGCCGTCGATGCCGAGGGCCTGATCGTCAACTGGAACCATGAGGCGCAGACGCGTCTGGGCTGGTCGCGAGCCGACGCCCTCGGATGCCGGTTCGCCGACCTCGTCGTCGATGCGGAGGCATGCGGTGCCTATGAGGAGGAGGTGACCGCACTGTCACGACAAAGCAACGGGCACCCCATTTCCCGCACCTTCCGACTCGCGTTGTCAGATCGGGGGCGGCGCCGGATCCCGGCGGAGCTCACGGTCTCCCGCGTCGCTGCCGGCAGCAGTCATCTGGTTCAGATCTTCGTGCGCGATCTGAGCGACCACGAGCAGGCGGCCCGCGACCGCCGGCGCGCCGCCGACCGGCTCGCCTACCAGCGGCTCCACGACGAGCTCACCGGCCTGCCGAACCGCGCGCTCCTGCTCGACCGACTTGGTCATGCGCTCTCCCTGAGCGAGCGCCAGGAGAGCAGCGTTGCTGCGCTGGCCGTCGACCTGGACCACTTCAGGCTCGTCAACGAGAGCTTCAGCCACGCGGTTGGAGACGAGATCCTGCGTGAGGTGGTCGAACGGCTGCGGGCGATCGTGCGCGCGAGTGACACCTTGGCGCGCACCGGCGACGAAGGACTGGCCCGCCTCGGCGCCGACGAATTCGTCGTGATCTGCGAGAACGTCGGTCGCGAGCGCGACGCCGTCGCCGTGGCCGAGCGAATCGTCGAGGCGCTGGCGGAGCCGTTTACGAGCGCCGCAGACCCCATCTTCCTGACGACCAGCGTGGGCATCGCCGTCTCCCGCGCTGATGCCGATGCCGAGTCGTTGATCCGCGACGCCACCACCGCGCGCCAACGCGCCAAGGACCGTGGGCGCGGGCACTTCGAGCTCTTCGACCCCGCGATGCACGCGCGCGTGGCCGGTCGCCTCCGTGAGGAGAACCGGCTCCGCGGGGCGCTCGAGGACGACCAGTTCACCCTGGACTACCAGCCGCTGGTCTCGGCGGCGGACCACCGGTGGATCGGTGCCGAGGCCCTGCTCCGATGGCACCATCCCGAGCGCGGGCTGCTCTCCCCGGCGGAGTTCCTCCCCCTGGCCGAGGAGACCGGACTGATCGTCCCGATAGGGCGCTGGGTTGTCGAGCGAGCCTGCACCCAGGCCGCGGCGTGGCAAGCCGGCGTGTGCCGAGGACGTCCTTACCGGGTCTCCGTGAATGTCAGCGCACAGCAGCTGCTCGAGGACGACGCCCCCGCGATGGTCGCCGAAGCGCTGGCCTCGAGCGGACTCGATCCGGCGCGGCTCGCGGTGGAGATCACGGAGAGCGTTCTCCTCGACGAGACCTGCGCGGCGGTCGAGATGCTCGACCGACTCAACGCGCTCGGCGCTCGCGTCTTCCTCGACGACTTCGGGACCGGCTACTCCTCGCTGAGCTACCTCAAACGGCTGCCGCTGGACGCGGTCAAGCTCGATCGCGCCTTCGTCCACGGACTCGAGGAGAGCAGCGTCGACCAGCAGATCGTCGGCGCCGTGGTCCAGATGGCCCGGGCCCTCGGGATGACCGTGGTGGCCGAGGGGGTCGAGACCGAAGGGGAGGGCCGTCGCCTCCGCGAGCTCGGTTGCCACGTGCTCCAGGGCTTCTACTTCGCGCGGCCCATGCCCCCGGAAGAGATGACCGCCCTGCTCAGGGCCCAGGGCCAGACGGCCGCCGGGCCTCCGCAGTGAACCTCGCCGAGCGGATCGTGCCGCCCGGCTAACGCACGGTGTCCGGGCCGGCGGCGCGGCAGTCCTCGCACAGCCCGGTCAGGACGACCGCGGCGGTGTCGGCTGCGAAGCCCATCCGGCGCGCCCGGGCCTCGGCGGCGACGAGCGCCGGTTCGAGTCCGCGGGGGCCGTCGAAGTCCTCCACCCGGCCGCAGCGGCGGCAGACGGCGTGGTGGTGCTTGTCCGTGCGCGGGTCGTAGCGAACGGCACCGCGACCGGCGTCGACGCGCCGGACGATCCCGAGCTCGTCGAAGAGCTCGAGCGTCGCGTAGACGGTGGGCAGGGAGATGCCGGGCAATATCGGCGCCACGGCATCGCGCGTCTCCTCCGCCGTGACATGGCGATCGCTGGCGCAGAGCTCACGGTGGATCACCAGCCGCGGCGACGTCACGCGCAGGCCGCGGGCCCGCAGCATGGTCGTCAGCTCGGCGTCCGGATCGCGATGGTGCGTGGAGGTGGGCACGATCGAGAGTGTAGCCCAAATCTTAGGTATACCTTATTGCAAGAAGTTTGTATTATGACCGCCCGTGAACGTTATCCAGGCCGCATGGCAAGACGAGAAGACCTTCGTGCTGCGGGTGGTGCAGCCCGCGCTCGTGGGCCTGATCGACGGCACCGTCTCGACGCTCGCCCCGATCTTCGCGACGGCCTTCCTGGCCGGCTCGCACGCCGCCCTGCTCGTCGGGCTCGCGACCGCGATCGGGGCGGGCATCAGCATGGGGCTCTCGGAGGGCCTGTCCGACGACGGCACGCTCACCGGGCGCGGATCGGGTCGGGCGCGCGGCGCCATCACGGGCATGGCCACCACCCTGGGCGGCACCTTCCACGCTCTGCCGTTCCTCATCCCCGACCGCAACACCGCTGTGGTCGTGGCGTCGTGCGTCGTCGCCTGCGAGCTCGTGGCCATCGCCTACGTGCGCAAGCGGTTCATGGCCGTGTCCTGGCGCTCCTCGCTACTCCAGGTGACGGGCGGCGGAGTGCTGGTCACGTCGGTCGGATTCCTCATCGGGAACGCCTGAGCGCGCCGGCGACCGCGGCGTCATAAGTCCGCGTCTGCTACGAATTCCCGCTGCCCAAAGCCGAGTCTCCGGCCGTCCGCGGCCGGGGAGCGGGGGAACCACCGCGGACCTTTCGGGGCCCGCATGGGGCGAATCGCCGCCGTCGCGCGGCGTAGCGCATGTTCAGCGCGAGCCCGTCAGCTCACCTCGTAGGCACACGAACAGAAGGAGAGCCAGCCGGTGCCCACGCCTGACGACCTCATGCTCTACAACGCTCCACGTCGCGATCTCGCCTCCCTCGAGCTCTGGGAGCGCTCGCTGCGCCGCTCGCGCCACCGGCGTGACCTGGCCGCGATCAGCCGCCGCGAGCGGACCCGTCGGAAGGGCGTCTCCGCCGTCGTGAGCGCCGCGATGGTGACGGCCCCGGCAGCCCCGACGCTGGCCGCGGCGGCCGGCGGCTCGGGAAGCCGCGCGGCCGCGGCCCAGACGGCGGGCGGGAACGTGCCGGTCGTGCTCCGTGCGGGCAGCACCGGCCCCGGCGTCGAGGCGCTGCAGCGGGCGCTCAACATCACGGACGACGGCATCTTCGGCCCCCAGACCGAGGCGGCCCTGAGGACCTTCCAGGCACGCAACGGCCTGCCCGTGACGGGCGTGGTCGACGCCGCGACGTGGTCGCAGCTGTTCGGCACCAGCGTGTCGGTGGTGGACGAGAGCTCACCGCTGGCCCAGCAGGTGATGGCGAGCGCCAGCGGGTCGGGGGCCACCGTCAGGACGTCCTCGGTCGCCACGACCGACGGCATGCAGACGCCGGCCGGCGACGGCCCGGCGTCCTCGGGCGGCGGCGCGAACGGCACGCCGCAGGTGCAGGGGGACGCGACGCCCTCGCCGCAGCCGTCCACACCCACCGGCGGCGGCGACGGCTCCAGCGGATCGGCGCCGGCACCGAAGAACCAGACCGTCTCGAGCCCGACCGACTCGACGCCCGCGCCGGCGCCCAATCCGGGCGGCGGTGGGAGCTGCGGAAGCGGCGAAATCCAGTCGCCGGTCACCGGGTACACGGTCACGGGCGTGTTCGGCGAGAACCGCGGGGACCACGTGCACACCGGGCTCGACATGGCCGTCCCCTACGGGACGGCGATTCGGGCCGCCTCCTGCGGCACCGTCGCCAGCGCGGCGTCCGAGGGCGGCTACGGGAACATGGTGTGCATCACGCACAGCGGCGGCTACTCCACGTGCTACGCGCACATGTCGCGCTTTGCGGTGGGCGCCGGCCAGTACGTGCGGATCGGCCAAGTCATCGGATACGTCGGCACGACCGGGGACGCGACCGGCCCCCACGTCCACTTCGAGGTCCGCTACCACGGCACGGCCCGCGATCCGCAGCCGTATCTCAAGCACCAGGCCAAGTTCGCCGGCGGTACGGCGACCAGCGCCACGCGCGTGGCCGTGTACAGGACCCCCACGACGTCCAAGGCCCAGACGGCGCGCGCCGCCAAGGCGAGCAACGCCGGCGGCTTCAGCACCATCGCCAAGGGCCCGGCGCCGCAGTCGCAGCCGGCCGCGCAGCCCGCCGCGGGCGGCCAGCAGGCGACGCCGCAGGGTCAGCAGCCGGCGCCGCAACCGACCCCTCAGGGGCAGACGACGACGTCGACGACGACCGCTCCGGCGGCGGGGACCGCGCCCGGCGGTCAGACGGCCGCTCCGTCCGGCGCGCACGCGACCGATCAGCCGCAAACGACCGATCAGCAGGTGGCCGGGGCACAGGCGACCGACCAGTCGGCCGGCGATCCCACCGCCGCCGACAACCCGGCGCCGACGAACCCGGCGGACACCACCACGTCCGCCACCACGGACCAGCCGGCAAGCGAGACGCCGGCGGCCTCGGGCGATGCCGCCGCGACGGCCGACGCGCCCCCGACCGGCACCGACACAGTCGCGCCGGCGGCGTCCGCGTCGAGCGAGCAGTCCCCGGCGCCCGACCAGTCGGCGGCGCCCGAGCAATCCCCCGCGACGGATCAGGCCGCGAGCTCCGGCGACTCGACGGCGACCGCGGCCACGGCCCCGCAGGCCGCGGCTCCGTCGGCCGACACGTCGGCTCCGGCCGCCACGCCCCCCACCACCCAGCCGGACGGCGCGGCCGGCGGCGAGGCGCACGGCGCCGCGGAGTCGACTGCACCGGCGCCCGAGGCCGCGGCGACGCCCGCGGCATCCGCGCCCGAGCCGGCCGCCCCGCCGACGCACGACGCGCCCGCCGCCTAGCCGTCCGCAAGATCGCCATCTTTTCCCCGCCGCAGGCCCAGTTCGCCTAAGGTCGCGGCAGGCTCGCCAGTACGCCGAACCCGGAAAGGGGAAATTCACCCATGGCAGAGGAAGTCCAGATCCGCGGAACCAACGCGGTCGGGAAGGTCCGGAATCCGCTGGGCGTCATCGGCCTCACGCTGATCACGTTCGGGATCTACGGGATCTTTTGGTACTACTACACGCAGAAGGAACTGGCCGAACTCGGCCGAGCGAACAACACCGAGGAACTCGGGACCAACCCCGGCAACTCGGTGCTGGCGATCACGCTCGGCGCCTTCATCATCGTCCCGCCCTTCGTCTCGATCTACAACGCCTGCAAGCGCCTGAACGCGGCCGAGCGCCTCACGGGACAGCCGCAGGGCATGGAGCCGGGACTGCTCTTCCTGCTGTGGATCTTCATCAGCCCCATCGGGCTCTACCTGTACCAGTCGACCATGAACAAGGTGCTGGAGGCGCAGGCCGGCGGTGTCGCCGCCACGCCTCAGGTCCCGCCGCCGGCCGAGCAGGCACAGCCGGCGCAGCCGCAGGCCGCTCCCCCGCCGCCGCCCCCGGGCAGCTAGATGGCTGAGCCGGTCCCGATCAGCGGCAGCAATGCTGTCGGCAAGATCCGCAACCCGTTGGGCGTCGTCGGCCTGACCATCATCACGCTCGGCGTCTACTTCTTCATCTGGTACTACAAGGTGAACAAGGAGATGGCCGAGATGGGTCGGGCTCGGGGCACGGACGAGCTCGGGACCAGCCCGGCGACATCGCTGATGGCGGTCCTGTTCGGCTGGATTCTCCTGTTCATCCCACCGCTCGTCTCGGAGTACAAGACGTGCGATCGACTGAACAAGGCCGAGCGTTTGGTCGGCATCGAGGGAATGGAGGCGGGCCTGCTCTTCCTCCTGTGGATCTTCCTCGGTCCGGTCGGGCACTACCTGTTCCAGTCGAACCTGAACAAGGTCCTCCAGGCGCAGGCGGGCATCGCCCCGGGCGCGGCCCAGGTCGGCGCCGGGACGGCCGTGCCGCAACCGCAGGCCGCTCCGCCGCCGCCTCCGGCACCTCCGGCGCCCCCGGCGCCTCCGGCCCAGCCGCCGGCGAGCTAGCGGCAGCGAAGCAGCGATTCAAATGAAGGCGAGGCCACCGCTGGCGCGGTTCCCTCGTCGTGCGCGCCTGCGGTGATCAACGGGGCCGCGGGCGCGGAGACCGCGGGATCAGGATCTCGTCGGGATAGGGCACGAGCCCGAAGTACATGAGCGTCGCCCGCCATGGGAGCCGGTAGCGCAGGATGATCGCCCGCGCCGCCACGACGCACACCACGAGGCCGAGCGCCCACCCGGCGAGCAGGTAGAGCATCTCGTGCATGCCGGGTAGATTCGCGCCGGCCCCGGACAATCCTCGTCGAATTCAGCCTGCGTCGGCCCCCTCGCCGACCCACTCCCCCCCGACGCGGCCCAGTGTGAGTCGCACGCGCACATCTGCGGCCACGACGCGGAAGACGGCCTTGTCCTCCTCGGTGCCGGGGCGGTCCACGACCTGCACCAGGGTCAGCTCGTGGATCTCCACTCCCGGGCGCTCGACCTCGAACGCCCGCCGCGCGGCGGCCTCGAGCGCACCGCGCTCCCAGCCCCGGTCCGTGGCGCGCGCGTCGGCGAGCGCCCGATCGACCTGGTCGAGGCGGGAATCGAAACGCTCCTGATGCCGCCGGTTGCGCAGCGACGCGGCCAGTGCCCCGCCGAGCGCGAGCAACAGGAACGCGGCGAAGACGGCGAGCACGATGATGGCCCAGGTCGGCATCGTCGCCCCAATCCTACGACGCGTCAGAGCATGACGTTGCGCGACTCCAGGTGTGCGCCGACCTTGCGCTTGACCCGCTGGAGCGCGTTGTCCACGGTCTTGGCCTCGCAGCCGAGCTTGGCGCCCACCTCCTCGTAGGAGTAGCCGTCGAGGTAGAGCGCCAGCACGCGCGACTCCAGCTCCGACAGCACCGTCGACAGGCACGCGACGAGGGCCTGCAGCTCCTCCGAGCTGATCACCTGGTTGACCGGGTCGTGTGCGGTCGGTCCAGGGAGCATCTCGTCGAGCGTCGGCTCACCGTCGCCCGCGCCGGCGGGCGTGGTCGAGAACGACACCGAACGGTTCAGCGGCGTGTGCTTATTGCGGGACGCCGTCTTGACCGCCGTGATGATCTGGCGGTGGATGCACAGCTCCGCGAAGTTGCGGAAGCTCGACTCACGGTCGGACCGGAAGTCGCGGACGGCCTTGTACAGGCCGACGAGGCCTTCCTGCACGAGGTCGTCGTGGTCGCCGCCGGCCATGAAGTACGACGAGGCCTTCAGGCGGACGAATCCGTAGTAGCGACGGACGATGCCGTCGTAGGCGGTCGGGCTGCCCTGCTTGGCCAGCGCGACGAGATAGCTGTCGTCAAGCTTCGCCTGAGCTTGAGACTGGGGTGAGAATCGGGCCACGGTCAGCTCCTTCCCCGAGCGGGTCACGCTCGAGAAGCTCCATGGCGCACGCCTCCCCCGGCGCCGCACCTCCCCGAACCTTCGGATAACTCAACCTCAGGTCCAGGCTCACAGTTGGCGGCGACTGTCCCACAGTTATGGATTCCTGTCAAGCGGCCGCGCGCCGCTGCAAGATCTCGTACAGCAGCACGGCGGCCGTGGCCCCGACGTTGAGCGACTCGATCCTGCCCCGCAGCGGCAGGCTTACCAGCGTGTCGCACGCGCCGGCCACGCGCGGGCGCAGCCCCCGGCCCTCCGCCCCCAGCACGCACACCACCCCGCCCGAGTAGTCGGGCTCGTCGTAGGCGGTGTCGGCACCGGCCTGGGCGCCGTACACCCAGCATCCGGCGCGCTTGGCGTCCGCCAGGAAGTCCGCCAGGTTGCGGACCTGGGCGACGGGCAGATGCTCGACGGCCCCCGCCGACGCCTTGCAGACGGCCGGGGTCACGTCCGCTGCGCGGTGGCGCGGCACCACGACGCCGGTGGCGCCCGCGCATTCCGCGCTGCGGCAGATGGCCCCGAGGTTCTGCGGGTCCTGCACCTCGTCGAGTGCGACGATCACGGGCGCCTCGGCGGCCAGGAGCGCGTCGGCATCCGCGTACTCGTAGGCCGCGACCTCGGCGCACACCCCCTGATGCTCCTCGGACCCGCAGCGCCGCACCAGCGCCTCGGCGTCCTCGACCGAGACCGGCAGGGCCGCATCGGCCAGCCAGGGTTCGTCCGCCGCCCGCGCGGTCGCCCACACGCGGGCCACGTCGCGCGGGCCGCGCAGCGCCTCACGCACGGCATTGCGCCCGTAGACGATCACGGTTGGTCGAGCGGGATGAGCTCGGGCCCCTCCGGCGAGTCGCGCACCTCCCAGCCGCGGGCCCGCAGCTCGTCGCGCAGGCGGTCGGCCTCCGCGAAGTCGCGCTCCGTGCGCGCCGCCTCGCGCCGGCGCGCGAGGTCCAGCGCCTCGGCGTCCGGCTCCGCGCCGTCACCGGGCTCGAGCAGGTTCTCCAGGCCCAGGACGCCGAGCATCTCGCGCAGGTGCGCGTCCCCCACGTCCGCGCGCTTGTTTGCCTCGCGCACCCAGCGGAACATCGCGTCCAGCGCCGCCGCCGTGTTGAAGTCGTCGGCCAGGGCGTCGAAGAACCGGTCGCGCAGCGGGGCCATGTCCTCCGGGCTGGGGCCCGCGTGCAGCCGGCGCGCGGCCTCCCGAACGCGGTGGACGCTCGCCTGGGCCTGCTCGAGCTCGGAATCCGAGTAGGCGATCGGCTGGCGGTAGTGCCCGCCGCAGAAGTACATCAGCAGGGCGTCGCGCCCCCAGCGATCGAGCTCCTCGCCCAGCGGCCGCACGTTCCCGACCGACTTGGCCATCTTGTCCTCGCCGAAGCGCACCATCCCGTTGTGCACCCAGAGCCGCGCCAGGTCGCGGTCGCGGGCCGCTCGTGTCTGCGCCACCTCGTTCTCGTGATGGGGGAAGACGAGGTCCGAGCCCCCTCCGTGGATCTCGAACTCGAGCCCGAGCAGTGACTCCGCCATGGCGGAGCACTCGATGTGCCAGCCGGGGCGGCCGCTTCCCCACGGGGCGTCCCAGGCCGTGTCCTCGCCCTCCTTGTGGGCCTTCCACAACGCGAAGTCGAGCGGATCCTCCTTGCGCCCCGCGCCCTCCACGCCCTCGCCCTGGTCCATCTGATCGATGTCGCGGTGCGACAGCTCGCCGTAGCGGGGGTAGGAGCGCACGCGGAAGTAGACGTCGCCGTCCACCGCGTAGGCGTGGCCGCGCTCGACGAGGGTTCCGATCAGCTCGACGATCGGCGGGATCGTCTCGGAGGCCAGCGGCTCGTGGTCCGGCCGGCCGAGGCCGAGGCGTTCGGTGTCCGCGAAGTAGTGGGCCGTCATCTCCCGGGCCAGTTCGGCGCTCGGGACCCCGCTCGCGGAGGCGGCGTCGTAGATCTTGTCGTTGACGTCGGTGACGTTCTCCACCAGCGTGACCTCGTAGCCCTCGTGCTCGAGGAAGCGCTTGAGCTGGGCGAACACGACGAACGGCCGGGCGTTGCCGACGTGGATGCGGCTGTACACCGTCGGCCCGCAGGCGTAGATCCCCACGCGCCCCGGCTCGCGGGTCTCGAGCGGGCGCCGCTCGCCGCTGCGGGTGTCGTGGAGCGTGACGGACCGCATGCGTGCGGACCCTAGTGGTTGCCGCCGGTGCGCATATTTCCGCAGGGAGCGGGTATTTGTCCCGCGTCATGGCTGGCAGTGCGCCAAACAGCGGGCCACCCGGCCGACGCCGGGTGTAGGGTGGCCGCCGGTGCCTGGACGGCTCCCCCAAGCGCGACGGCTCGCGATCGTGAACGCAGCATTCGAGTCGCTCCCGGAGCGCTACCTCGGCGCCCCGCCGGGCTTCGACGCCACGTATCACGTGCGTCTCGCCGACCTCGGCCACACGTGGGAGGTTCGGGCCACGGCGCACGGCGTGCGCGTGCGGCGCGGGGCCACCCGACGCCGTCCTGACGTCACCATCGGCACCGACTCGACGACCTGGCTGCGCCTGCGCCAGGGCGATCTGTCGGGGAGCGAGGCGTTCTCGGCCCGCCGCCTGTACGTGCGCGGCAACCTCGACCTCGCGGTCGGCTTCGAGGGGCTGTTCCGCCTCCCAAACGGCCGCGCGCCGCTCCAGCGGGTCCACGAGGTGCAGGTGGGCCGCTCGCGGATCTCGACCCTGACGATGGGCGAGGGACCCGACATCCTCATGCTGCACGGGCTCGGCGCCACCAAGGCGTCGTTCTTCGAGGCGGCGGCCGCCCTCAGCCGGGACCACCGTGTCCATGCACTGGATCTGCCCGGGTTCGGCTCGTCGTCCAAGCCGGCGTTCGCGGCCTACGACGCCGGCTACTTCGCCGACGCGGTGCTCGGGGTGATGGATGCGCTGAAGATCGAGCGGGCCCATCTCGTGGGCAACTCGCTCGGCGGGCGTGTGGCGATCGAGGTCGGCCTGCGAGACCCCCGGCGCGTCGGCGCGCTCGGCCTGCTCTGCCCGGCGGTGGCGTTCGTGCGCCGGGACTACCACCCGATCGTGAGGCTGCTCCGCCCAGAGCTCGGCGTGCTGCCCCACCGCTTTGCGCGGGGGATGGTGGCCAACCAGTTCTGGAGCATGTTCGCGGATCGCGACCAGGTGGACCCGAGCGTCGCGGACGTGGTGGTCGAGGAGTTCCAGCGCATCTACGGCTCGGCGGGCGCGCGGCTCGCGTTCCTGTCGGCGGCGCGCAACGTGTATCTCGAGCGCCCCTTCGGCGACGGCGGCTTCTACACCCGGTTGGCCGATCTCGAGCCCCCGGCCCTGTTCGTGTGGGGCTCCCACGACAGGATGATCCCCGCCGCGTTCGCCCGCCACGTCGCCGAATGGCTGCCGGGCGCCGAGCAGATCGTTCTCGAGGACTGCGGCCATGTTCCCCAGGTCGAGCGCTCCGAGCAGACCAACGGGCTCCTCCAGCGCTTCTTCGCGCGCGCCGACGCTCTGCGGCCGGCCGTCCCGCAGGCCCCCGCCGCGGCGGCCTGACGCCCGGCATTAGACTCCGGTCGTCATGACCGAAGCCGGAATCGCCGAGCAGGCGACCCGCAACGGCCACGCCGGCGACGACGAGTCGCCGCGCGGCCTCGCGGCCCGGGTCGTGGCGAGCATGCGCGAGCAGGTTCAGCTGCGCATCCCACGCGCCGACCTCGACGAGCGCGATCCCGACTACATCCGGGAGAACCTGCCGCGACTGTGGCTCCTCGCCAGCCTGTGGTTCCGTGGCGAGGTCCGCGGGCTGGGCAACATCCCGGAGGAGGGGGCCGTGCTGCTCGTGGGCAACCACTCCGGCGGCAACCTGACGCCGGACACGACCGTCTTCCAGCTTGCCTTCTCGGCCTACTTCGGGGTCGAGCGGGCCTTCTACCAGCTGGCCCACAACCTGGTGCTGTCCATGCCCGGCCTGGGCTTCCTGCGCAAGTTCGGCACCGTGGCCGCCTCGCCGGAGAACGCCGAACGCGCCCTGGCCACCGGCGCCGCCCTGCTCGTCTACCCGGGCGGCGACTACGAGGTCCACCGCCCCAGCTGGGAGCGTCACACGGTCGACTTCGGCGGGCGCAAGGGCTTCATCCGCCTCGCGCTCGAGCAGGACGTGCCGATCGTGCCCGTCGTGTCGATCGGCGGCCAGGAGACGGCGCTGTTCCTCTCCCGGGGCGAGGGCCTGTCGCGCCTGCTCGGCCTCGACCGCATGTTCCGCCTGAAGGTGCTCCCCATCTCGATCGCGTTGCCCTGGGGCCTCAACGTCGGCGACATGCTCGGGCACGTCCCGCTGCCGTCCAAGATCATCGTCGAGGCCCTGCCGCCGATTCATCTGCGCGAGGAGTTCGGACCCGAGCCCGACGTCGCCGAGGTCTACGACCACATCATGCGCACGATGCAGGAGACCCTCGACGCGCTCGCCGCCGAGCGCCGGCTGCCGGTGATCGGATGAGGGTCGGCGCGAGCCTCGAGGTCGCGGCCCCGCCGCAGGCGGTGTGGGACATCGTCTCCGACCCGTCCCGCGCGCTCCACTACATGGCCGGGATCACGCGCTGGGAGGTCGTCAGCGAGGAGCCGCGTGGGCTCGGGGCGCGCTATCGCACGCTTCTGCGGGTCGGCGCCGCCGAGATGGGTGGGCTGGTCGAGGTGGTCGAGTACTCCGAGCCCCGCGACCTGGCCTGGACGTCGGTCACCGGCATCGACCAACGCGGGCGCTGGCGGCTGCGCGAGCGACCGGGTGGACGCACGAACGTCGAATACCGGCTGTCCTACGGGGTGGCCGGCGCCGGCATCTTCGGCGCCCTGGCCGAGCGGATCGCCGCCCCCGTCGTGCGCGGCCACCTCGAGCGCACCGTCCGCCAGCTCAAACGCCAGGTCGAGCACGAACAGCAGCGGCGGCGGGCGGCCGAGCGTCGCCGGGCCCGGGTCGGATGAGCAACTACACCGTCGTCTCGCGCGAGGACGCTGACGACATCCTGGGCGACTACCCGGGCGAGATGCGGATGCTGACGGGTCCGCTCGGCACGGAGCAGATCGCGTTCACCTGGCGGCGGATGCCCGCGGGGAGCGGCGGCCGGGGCTCCTACGGGCATTTCCACAAGACGCAGGAGGAGATCCTGTACGTGATCTCCGGGCACCTGCACGCGAAGCTCGACGACGACCTCGTGGAGCTCGGGCCGGGCCAGGCGGTGCGGATCGCGCCCGAGTGCGTCCGTTCCATCCACAACGACGGTCCCGAGGACGCCGAGATCGTGCTCGTGTCGGTGCGCGTGGAGGACGGCCGCGCGGACACCGATACGGTCGCGGACTTCTGGCCCGAGTAGCCGGTCAGCTCTCGATCGTCGCCACGGCGAGCGCCGCGGCACCCTCGCCGCGCCCGACGAAGCCCATTCCCTCGCCGCGCGTCGCCTTGACGCTCATGCGTTCGATCGCGATGCCGATGGCGCCGGCGAGGTTGGCCTCCATGGGCACGCGGTGGGCCTCCAGCTTCGGACGCTCGAGCACGACGGTCGCGTCCACGTTGGCCACCGAGAAGCCGGCGTCGACCACGAGCCTCGCGGCCTCCCGCAGCAGCACGAGGGAATCGGCGCCCGCGTAGGCCGGATCGTCGTCCGCGAAGTGCTGCCCGATGTCGCCGAGCGCCGCCGCGCCCAGCAGAGCGTCGATCACGGCATGGGTCAGCACGTCGGCATCCGAGTGGCCCGCCAGCCCGAGCTCGAACTCGACGTCCACGCCGCCCAGCACCAGCCGGCGGCCGGCCACGAGCTGATGGACGTCGTAGCCGATGCCGGTGCGCACGCTCACGCCGGGGCCCCGATCGGCTCCAGCCGGCGTTCGCGGGCCTCGAAGACGCACAGCTCGGCCACACCTAGGCCGGTAAGCAGCTCGACCGCGTCGGAGTAGCGGTAGCCCAGGTTGTCGGGCTCGTGGGCGTCGCTCGACAGCGCGATCGGACACCCGGCCTCGACCACCATCTCCAGGAAGGCCGGCGCCGGGTAGAGCTCGCCCACCGGCTTGCGCCAGCCGGCTGTCGAGACCTCCACGGCAACGCCCGTCTCGGCGAACGCCTCGACCGCCGGCTCGTAGAACCGGCGCAGGTCGCCGTCGGGCCGCGGGCGCTCGCCCCCCCAGACCTTCACCAGGTCGGGATGGGCGACGATGTCGTACAGGCCGGCGCGCGCCGATTCGGCGATCGTCTCGAAGTAGCGCCGCCACACCCGGTCGGCGTCGTCGCCCCGGTCCCACACGTCCCATTCGTCGAGGTCGAGCGCGGCGTCGCGCAGGAAGTGCACGGAGCCGATGACGTAGTCCCACGGCCGGCCGTCGAGGAGGTTGGCGATGCGGTCCTCGGCCCCGGGCACGAAGTCGGCCTCGATCCCCAGCCGCAGATCGGTCTCCTCGCGCACGAACTCACAGTAGGCGTCGAGGTCGTCGCGGGCGTTGCGCTGCCACCAGGGATGGCCCCACACGTCGAGCGACTGGGTGAAGCGGTGTACGTGCTCGGCCACCCCAAGCTCGGCGATCCCGCGCTCCGAGGCCACTTCGCGGTAGCGGTCGGCGTTGGCGGCCGTGAAGTGCCGCTCGGCCGTCGCATCGAGGTCGTCGGGCCGCAGGTGGACGTGGTAGTCGGTCAGCATCGTTCGCGCAGGAGGAGATCGGCTCGCTCGAGGTCGGCGGCGGTCGTGACCTTGAAGTTCTCGGGTGACGCCGCCACGACCCGCACGGTGCCGCCGGCTCGCTCCACCAGCCACGCGTCGTCGGTCGCCGCGGCGAGCGTATCGCCGTCGACGTCGAGCGCGCGCTCGAGCGCGGCGCGACGAAACGCCTGCGGCGTCTGCACGGCCCAGAGCCGGGACCGATCGAGCGTCGCCCGCACGGTCCCGTCGGCGTCCGCCTCCTTGATCGTGTCGGCCACGGGAGCCGCGGCGATCGCCGCATCCGCGTCACCCAGGGCGGCCAGGGTCGCCTCGACCAGCGCCGGCGTGACGAGCGGCCGGGCGGCGTCATGGACGATCACCAGGTTGCCGGGCCCAGCGCCGGCGAGGGCGGCGCGGACCGACGCGGAGCGCACCGACCCGCCCGCGACCCCGGCCGTCCCCTCGGGAGCGCTCTCGCCCTCGGGGAGGGCGACGACAATCCGCTCGACCGACGGAACCGCGCGCAGGGCGTCCACGCTCCACTGCAGCATGGGCCGGCCCGCCAACGTGACGAACGCCTTGGGCCGCGGGGCGCCAAGGCGTTCGCCACTGCCGGCGGCGACGATCAGAGCCACCGCCACGGCATGCTCTCCGGCCGCTACTTGGCGGCCACCGCCACCTTGCTGCCGGACTTGTCGAGGAGGTTGTCGAGGTGCTCCTCGGCCTCGTCCTCCTCCATCTCCAGTGCGTACATGAGCTCGGAGGCGAGGATCTTCTTCGCGCGGGTGAACATCTGCTTCTCTCCGGTCGAGAGGCCCTTCTCCTGCTCGCGGATGGCCAGGTTGCGGACCACCTCGGCGAGCTCGTAGATGTCACCGGTCTTGATCTTGTCCCGGTTGTGCTTGAAGCGCCGGTTCCAGTTCTTGGGCATCTCGGACACGTCGTCGCGAAGGACGTCGAGAACCTTCTTGACCGTCTCCTCGTCGATGACCCGTCGGAGCCCCGCGATGCCGGCGTTACAGCACGGCACCATGACCGTCATGTCGTTGTGGAGGATCTTGATGGTGAGGTACTCCTGCTTCTCACCGAAGATCTCCTTGGTCTCCTTCTTGAGGACCTGGCCCGCCCCGTGATGGGGATAGACGACGTTGTCGCCGATTTCGAAATCGATCAGCTCCGCCTCGACGGTGACCTCGAGGTCCTCGACCTGCTCTTCCGTTACTTCGGGAATGACAGCCTCCTCTGTTGTGCGCGCGCGGTGTGAACGGCGAGCCGCGCGGATCTATGTCTGCAGATAGCGATCCACGAGGTTGATCTCTTGCAGTCGGCGAAGGCCCTCGCGGATGTCCTTCGCCCGAATTTCGCCGACGCCCTCGACGGTCTCCAACTCGGCGTCGGTCGCGGCCAGCATCTCGTCGAGCCGGCCGAACTCGCGCACGATCTCCGTGACCACCAGCTTCGGCAGTCGCGGGATGCGCCCGAGGATGCGGTAGCCCCGTGGGGACACGGGGTAGTCGAGCGTGTTGAGCTTGCGGTCGTAACCGAGCAGCTCCGCCAGCCGCCCGAAGTCCAGTAGGTCCGGATGGGGCAGCCGCGCGAGCTGGTCGGCGACCGATGCGAAGTTGTCGTCGGAGTCCTCGGACAGGTAGTCGTGCATCAGCGCCGCCTTGTCGGCGGCGACTCCCACCATCGTCTCGTCGAGCTGCATCTCGATCAGCCGACCCTCGGTGCCCAGCTCGACGATGTAGCGCTCGATCTCGACGGCCATGCGCGTGACCAGCTCGGCGCGCTGGAGCACGGTGAGCACGTCATGCAGCGTCGAGCCGCCCTCGAACTCGAGCGCGGTCAGGCGCGTCGAGACCTGGTCGAGGCGGCTGCGGTACTTGTCGAGCGTGGCCAGCGCCTGGTTGGCCTTGGCCAGTACGACGGGGATGTCCACCATGATGTACTTCGACCCGCCGATGTAGAGCGAGACGACGTCGCGGCGCGCGGACAGCGCGATGACGAGTGCCTCGGTCTGCTTGGACACGCGCTCGGCCGTACGGTGCCGGGTACCGGTCTCCACCGAGAGGATCGTCGGATCGGGCATCAGTTGCACGTTCGCCCACACGATCTTGGTCACGTTCTCGTTGAGGACGATCGCGCCGTCCATCTTCGCCACCTGGTAGAGGAGGGCGGGCGCGTAGTCGATGTCGAGCTTGATGCCGCCGGAGAACATGAAGGACAACTCATCGGGGTCTCCGATCAGGATCAGGCCACCCGTGCGAGCGTGAAGGATGTGATCGAGCCCGTCGCGCAGCGCGGTTCCCGGCGCGACCATCTCGAGCGCCTTGACGAGCC